>JALFJQ010000031.1 GCA_022775085.1 Clostridiales bacterium
ATTCTGGGCATAGCTAAAGCTTTTTGGAACCACCAGCCGGGCTGGTGGTTTTCTTTAACCAAAAAAAGAAGCAGACGCTTTCGCATCTGCTTCTATGGAGCAGGCAACGAGGCTCGTTTCTGTTTGCTTGGCAAACATATTGTGTCCCCGCTGTCAAGCCGTCGGGGATCGACAGTCCACCGGACTGTCGAATTTGATTGTTCGAGCCTAACAAACAACAAAAAAGAAGCAGACGCTTTCGCATCTGCTTCTATGGAGCGGGCGACGAGGCTCGAACTCGCTACCTCCACCTTGGCAAGGTGGCGCTCTACCGGATGAGCTACGCCCGCAACGGACATGGCTCATTATACCGTTTTTTCAGAATTTGTCAAGCCCTTTTTTCAAATTTTTTCATTTTTCTCATATGGCAGCGTTTCCGGCGCTTTCGGTGCGGCAGGCCTGCCGCCGCAGACCGGATACGCTGAATAATCCCAGACATAGCCGTCCATTTCCTCGTCCGGCTGCTCCCGGTACTTCCCGCTTTCACTGCACCGCAGCAGATCCACATGGTAGTATTCCTCCCCGTCCAGAAGAATGTTCCAAGTCCAGGGTTCTCCGTCCCGGGTTCCGGTGACAGTCATGCAGGTCAGCCCCGCGTCCCGGCACATGGCGGCGTAGACCTGGGCGAAGGCCCGGCTGTCGCCGGTGCCGTGGCGCAGAAGGCTGTAGGCCGGGGTGATGGAGGTTTCCAGCTTATAATCAAAGCGCTCCATCAGGAAGGCGTAGAGCTGGGAGAATTTCTGGTAGTCGTCCCCGTCGCCGCTGACGTAGAGCACCGCCGAGTCGAATACCGGCTTCACCTGTGCCTGCATCCGCCGCAGGGCATCCCGGCTGGTCTGATAGGAGAAAATCAACTCCACCACCCGGCTCTCTCCCGCGCCGTACTGTTCCTGTGTCACCTTGGGGACTTCCATAATGGTCTCCGGGTGGTCGCTGGCGTAGTCCTGCACGAACTGGGAAAAGTCCGTATCCTCATACTGGTTCACCAGAAGCACAACGCCCGGCTCGTAGCTTTCCAGTGCGTTGGCCACAACGTTCCGGGCCTGCACGCTGTCCGCCGCCCGGCAGATACGCTGCAGCTCCGTGGAATTGTGGCGGTACGCCACCGTGATGGAAACCGCCGGCAGGCCGCTGCTGGAACCGATCTCATACTGAATGTTCTCCACGGCATAGGCGCCGATGGGGTCGTTGCGCGTCACATTGAGCACTGCCCGCCGGACACCGTCCTCCAAAGCGGTTTCGGGGTAATTCTCCACATGGATCGCTGTAACTTCCGTCCCGGCAGCGACGATTTGCTTCAGGGCGGACAAAAAATCCCGATAATTGGCGGCGCTGATGGAATCCGCGTGTGAAACCTGCTTGGGTGCCTCGTGGGGAGTCACACTGATATAGCTTCCGTTCAGCCAGCCGCAGCCTCCCAGCAGCAGACACTGCACCAGCAGCAGCGGCAGAAGCATTCGTTTCATGGTTTCCTCCCCTTTCACAGCGCGTTTCGGTGATACCGGCTGAAACCGTCGCCCAGCACCTGATGGGCTTCCTGCACGATCACAAAAGCGGCAGGGTCGATCTCCATGACCAATTCCTTCAGTTCCGTGATCTGCTGCCGCTTGACGGCAGTGAGCACCACCATCATCTCCTGGTGGGTGTAGCTGCCCTCGCCGTGGAGGAAGGTCGCCCCCCGGTCAAGGCGGGCATTGATGGCCTCCGCAATTTTCTGGTGCTCCTTCGTGATAATCAGTGCCACCTTGGAATAGTCAAAGCGGTACACCACCGCATCCATGACCTTGCCGCTCAGGAACACCGCGACACCGGTGTACAGGGCTTTGTTGAGATCCCGGAACACGATGCCCGTGATGACGACGACCATGGCGTCAAAGCACATAGAGATCTGCCCGATGGGCACATCCCGGTATCGCAACTTTAGTAGCCGCACCACGATGTCCGAGCCGCCGGTGGAGGCCCCGGCAGCGAACACGACTCCCAGCCCCAGTCCGCACAGCACACCGCCGTACAGGGCGCCGATGAGCGGCTCTGTGACGGGCATGGGGATCAGGGCAAAGGCGTCAATGAGAACCGAGCTGAAAAGCATTCCCGTCAGAGAACCGAAGAAAAACCGTCTGCCGATTTTTACGCCCCCAAGCAAAAACAGGGGCAGATTGATGAGAATGGACAGGCTGCCCACGCTGCCAACCCCCAGCACTTCCACCACCACCAGCGCAAGGCCGGAGATGCCGCCGGTGCTGATGTCATTGGGCATCAGGAAGCAGGAAAAACCAAAAGCGAACAGAGTGCTGCCCAGAATCGTCACAATGATCCAGCCAAAGGACTTTTGAAAATTGCTCATACTCAAACCTCAAAAGACTGCTGTTTTTCCACGGAATCCTCTTCCTTCAGGAGCATTCCGGCAGAGGGGATGGTCTTGGTACGGTAGCGTCCGGGATTGGTGATCCCGCTGTTTTCCAGCAGCACCGCGTTTTGCAGCACCGCCTTCTTTTTCAGTGTCATCACCGCCACACCGATGGTATTGCGGGTGGTCTTGGGCAGCAGCTGGGCGGTAGAAAAAACCGCGGCCCGTCCGTCGGAGGAATACAGCGCGATCTGGGCATCCTCCTCCAGGGCCATGGCAGTTACCAGCGGGCTTTTATCTGAATAAGCGCCGGTGAGCTTTTTGCGGTTAGTCTTCGTCTCGTAGGCGGAAAGCGGCACTTTGGCGGCCTTGCCGTTTTCGAAGAAGAACAGCACAAAGCCCTTGTAATCCCCGCAGAACTGCAGAGAAACCAGATTTTCCCCCGGCTCGAAGCCCAGCTTCTGGGGCAGGTAATCGCCCAAAAGGGAGGCCTTGCCGTCGTCAAAGTCGGAAAGCCGGGACTTATAGCACTGGAATTTGTCGGTGAACACCAAGAATTCCGCTTTATTGGTAGTCTCCTTCGTGAAGGACAGGCTGTCGCCCTCCTTGAACTTCTGCTCACCGCTCATACGCAGGGATTGAGCGGTAATCTTTTTCAAATAGCCCTCTTTGGAGACGAATACCGTCACCGGATAGTCGGGAATCTCCTCCCCCTCGTCCTCAGGAGCCGCCTCGGCAGCATCGTAGATAATTTCCGTCTTTCTGGGCTGGCCGTACTTTTCAGAAACCGCCTGCAATTCCTTGATGATGACATTTTTCAGCTTCCGGGTGCTTTCCAAGGTGCTGCGCATATCAGCAATTTCCTGCTCCAGCTGGGAGATGGCCTTGGTCTGCTTGAGGATGTATTCCTTGTTAATGTTGCGCAGCTTGATCTCGGCGACGAAATTGGCCTGCACCTCGTCGATGCCGAACTCGATCATCAGGTTGGGCACCACCTCGCTGTCCATCTCCGTCTCCCGGATGACCCGGATGGCCTTGTCGATGTCCAGCAAAATCCGCTCCAAGCCTTTCAGGAGGTGGAGTTTTTCCTCTTTTTTGCCGATCTGGAAGAACAGCCGCCGCTTGATGCAGTCGGTGCGCCAGGCCGTCCACTCGTCGAGGATTTCCCCCACGCCCATGACCCGGGGCATTCCCGCAATCAGAATGTTAAAGTTGCAGGGGAAGGAATCCTGCAAGGTGGTCATGCGCAGCAGCTTCTGCATGAGCTTGTCCGGGTCCACGCCGCGCTTTAAGTCAATGGTCAGCTTCAGGCCGCCTAAGTCTGTTTCGTCCCGCATATCGGCAATTTCCCGGATTTTCCCCGCCTTAATCAGTTCCGCCACCTTGTCCATGATGACCTCCGTAGCGGTGGTGTAGGGAATCTCGGTGATCTCAATGAGGTTACCCTCCTTGACATAGCGCCACTTGGCCCGAAGCTTGAAGCTGCCCCGTCCGGTGGTGTAAATTTCCCGGGTGGCTGCTTCATCGAACAGCAGCTCGCCGCCGGTGGAGAAGTCCGGGCCGGGCAGGGTTTCCAGAATGTCGTGGTCGGGGTTTTTCATCAGGGCGATGGCTGTGTCGCAGACCTCCTTTAAGTTAAAGGAGCAGATGTTGGAGGCCATGCCCACGGCGATGCCCTGATTGGCGGACACCAGCACGTTGGGGAATGTGGTTGGAAGCAGGGCCGGCTCCTTCATGGTGGCGTCGTAGTTATCCACCATGTCCACGGTATCGCTGTCGATGTCCTTGAAAATCTCACCGCAGATGGGGTCTAATTTTGCCTCCGTATACCGGGAGGCGGCGTAGGCCATGTCCCGGGAATAAACCTTGCCGAAGTTTCCCTTGGAGTCCACGAAGGGGTGGAGCAGCGTCTCGTTGCCCCGGGCCAGGCGCACCATAGTCTCATAAATGGCGGCATCGCCGTGGGGATTTAACCGCATAGTCTGACCGACAATATTCGCGGACTTGGTTCTGCCGCCGGTGAGCAGCCCCATCTTGTACATAGTGTACAGGAGCTTCCGGTGGGAGGGCTTGAAGCCGTCGATCTCGGGAATGGCCCGGGAGACGATGACCGACATGGCATAGGGCATGTAGTTGATTTCCAGGGTCTCGGAAATCGCCTGCTCGGTGGTAGAGCCGTGCAGGTCCATCACACCGTCGGTGTTTACTTTCTTTTTTTCAGGTTCCTTATTTTTTCGTGCCATACATGACTCCTTTAAGAATCAGTTGTAGGGCGGGGTCATGTCCCCGCCGTCCGCGAAGCGGCAGAGTGTAAGCCAACAATCAGCGGATTCTTATGATAATCAGTTCTCAAAAAACGCACCGGGTCGGCGGGGTCATGACATAAGCCCTACGCTATCAATCATGAGATGTCCGCCAGTTCCAGATATTTCGCGCCGTTTTCGGCAATGAAGTTCTTTCGCTCCTGCAAAGCATCCCCCAGCAGAACATCAAAATAATGGGCGGTGCGCTCGGCGTCCTCGGGCATGACCTTGATGAGGCGGCGGGTCTCCGGGTTCATGGTGGTCATCCACATCATCTCCGGGTCGTTTTCGCCAAGGCCCTTGGAGCGCTGGATGTTCACCTTTTTGCCCTCAAGTTCCTTCAAAATTTTCACTTTTTCCTGCTCATTGTAGGCAAACCAGGTCTTGTCCTTGCAGGTAATCTCAAACAGGGGCGACTCCGCAATATACACGAAGCCATCCCGAATGAGGGTTGGGCACAGCCGGTAGAGCATGGTGAGAATCAGGGTGCGGATCTGAAAGCCGTCCACGTCCGCATCGGTGCAGATGACCACCTTGTTCCATCTTAGCTGCGATAGGTCAAAGCTGGACAGCTCCTTGGCTTTTTTGCCCTGCACCTCCACGCCGCAGCCCAGGACCTTCATGAGGTCGGTGATGATGGGGCTGGCGAAAATCTTACTGTAGTCGGCTTTCAGGCAGTTGAGGATTTTGCCGCGGACAGGCATGATGCCCTGAAATTCCGCGTCCCGGCTCATTTTGACGCTGCCCAGGGCGGAGTCGCCCTCCACGATATACAGTTCCCGCAGGCCTGCGTCCTTGCTGCGGCAGTCCACAAATTTCTGCACCCGGTTGGCAATGTCGATGGAGCCGGACAGCTTTTTCTTGACACTGCTTTTGGTTTTTTCGGCGGATTCTCTGGCCCGCTTATTCACCAGAATCTGCTCCGCCGCCTTCGCCGCTTCCTGGGCGTTCTCGATGAACCAGACTTGCAGCTGTTCCTTGAAGAAGGCCGTCATGGCGTCCTGGGTGAACTTGGAATTGACGCTCTTTTTGGTCTGGTTTTCAAAGCAGCCGATGGTGGAGAAGCAGTTGGTCACCAGCACCAGAGAGTCCTGAATGTCCTGAAAAATGATCTTATTCTCATTTTTCGTGTATTTATTGTTGTCTTTCAGATACTTATCAAAGGCCGCAGTAAAGCCGAGGCGTACCGCCCGGTCAGGGCTGCCGCCGTATTCCAGCCAGGAGGAGTTGTGGTAATACTCGATGTGGCTGACCTGCTTACTAAAGCAGAAGGAAGCGGTAATCTTCAGCTTCATTTCCGGGCGGTTGTCCGCGTCCCGGCCCCGGCGCTCAGCTTCCCAGAAGGTGGGCATGGTGAAGGCATTGTCCCCCACCAACTCCTCGATATACTCCCGGATGCCGTCCGCGTAGCAATACTCTTCTTCCTCAAAGGTCTTTCCAACCTGATTGCGGAACTTGAAACGCACGCCCTTATTGACCACGGCCTGACGGCGCAGCACATCCCGGTAGTATTCCACGGGAATGTTGATGTCCGTGAAAACCTCCTTGTCCGGCTTCCAGCGAAAGACTGAGCCGGTTTTCTTCCTGTCGGCGGGAGACTTTTTCAGGCCGCCCACATTTCTGCCCTTTTCAAAGTGCAGGTCGTACCGGAAGCCGTCCCGGCGGATGGTGGCGTCAAAATATTCGGAAGCGTACTGGGTAGCGCAGGAGCCAAGGCCGTTGAGGCCCAGAGAGTATTCGTAGTTTTCCCCGTTTTCGCCGTACTTGCCGCCGGCGTACATTTCGCAGAACACCAGCTCCCAGTTGTAGCGCTTTTCCTTTTCGTTATAGTCCACGGGACAGCCCCGTCCAAAGTCCTCCACCTCTACGCTGAGGTCTTCGTAGCGGGTAACAATGATGGTGTCTCCGTGACCTTCTCTTGCTTCATCGATGGCGTTGGAGAGAATCTCAAACACCGCGTGCTTACAGCCCTCCAGATCGTCAGAGCCGAAAATAACCGCGGGACGCTTGCGCACCCGGTCCTCGCCCTTGAGCATGGAGATGCTGGAATTTCCGTATTGTTCTTGCTTTTTCGCCATAATTTTTAACCTGCCTAAGCATTCCATAGTAATTCTAGTTTATTATACGCAAAAACCATAGGAAAGTCAAGGAATGCCCATCGCAGGGGGTCATAACCCCGCCCTGCGAGAAAAATAAATTGGTCAGTTTTGCCCATACTATGCCAAAAGGAGCTGATTTTGTGGAATCCATATGGTGCAAAACTGTCCAACTTCCCCAGTTTCCCCCACTGAAAGGCAACGTATCCACGGATGTGCTGGTCATCGGCGGCGGCATGGCGGGGCTTTTGTGCGCTTACAAATTAAAAAAAGCGGGCGTAGACTGCGTGGTTGCGGAGCGGAAGCGCATTGCTTCCGGCGTCACCGGGGACACCACCGCCAAGCTGACCAGCCAGCACGGGCTGATCTACGGCAAAATTGCGAAAAAGGGCGGTTTGGAAGCTGCCAAACTCTATTTGCAGGCAAATGAAGAAGCCCTGTCCGAATACCGGGCGCTCTGCGCTGAAATCCCCTGCGATTTTGAGGAGCAAAGCCACACTGTCTACTCCCGGCAGAATGTTGCGGCCTTGGAAGAAGAGCTTGCTGTCCTGTCCCGGCTGAATTATCCGGCAGAGCTGGTGACTGATTTACCGCTCCCCTTCCCAACCGATGGCGGCATCCGTTTTCCCCATCAGGCCCAGTTCCATCCGCTGAAGTTCTTGAGCGGCATCGTAGATGATTTGACAATTTATGAAAATACCGCTGTCCAGTCCCTGAGCAAAACGGAAGCGGTCACAGAGCACGGCAGGATTCACGCCAACGCCGTCGTCGTTGCCACCCACTTTCCCTTTCTGAATAAACACGGCAGCTACTTTCTGAAGCTCTACCAGCAGCGCTCCTATGTGCTGGCACTGGAACACGCTCCCATCCCGGAAGGGATGTATCTGGACGTGCAGGAAAACGGCCTGTCTTTCCGAAGCTGGGACGATCTCTTATTGCTGGGCGGCTGCGGGCACCGAACGGGAAAGCCCGGCGGCGGCTGGGCAGAGCTGGAAGCCTTTGCCCGGGAGCATTACCCCAACGCGAAAATCGTCAGCCGCTGGGCAACCCAGGACTGCATGAGTCTGGACGGCCTGCCCTATATCGGGCAGTACAGCGCCTCCACCCCCAATCTCTATGTGGCCACAGGCTTCAACAAGTGGGGCATGACCACCTCCATGGCGGCGGCCGGAATTCTCACCAACCTGGTCTGCGGCAGAGAACCCCCCTATGCTTCCCTGTTCTCTCCCTCCCGAAGCATTCTCCACCCGCAGCTGGGTGTCAACGCTCTGGAATCCACGGTGAACCTGCTGACCCCCTCCCGGAAGCGGTGTCCCCACTTGGGCTGCGCCCTGAAATGGAACGCTCAGGAGCACAGCTGGGACTGCCCCTGCCACGGCTCCCGGTTTTCCGAGGACGGAAAGCTCCTTGACAACCCCGCGACCGGTGATTTACCGGAGAAATGATTGTTTTTCCTCTTGTTTTTTTCAAACAACAGGGTTATAATATGTCGAGAAATAAATAGGAGGTCATTTTCATGGCTGTTAAAATTGAAAAATCCACCATCATCGGTGACATTCTGGACATCGCCCCGCAGGCTGCTCCCCTGTTCTTTGCCATCGGTATGCACTGCCTGGGCTGCCCCTCTTCCCGTGGTGAGACCGTTGAGGAAGCCTGCATGGTTCACGGCGTGGACTGCGAGCCTTTCCTGGCCCAGCTGAACCACTTCCTGGAGGCTTACGAGGCTTCCGAGGCGGAGAAGAACGCTTAAGGCAACACCGCACAATGGGAGCAGCTGGCTTCGGCGGATCTTTTGCCCCAATCGTGCAGCATGAAAAATGGGAAATACATCCAGTATTCCCGCATTTTCCATACTTTCGCTTGGGTCAAAATCTCTCGCCGAATCTCCTTGCCCCATTATGCGGTGTTACCTTAATTTCCAAAAATCAAGAAAGATATGTCATTCCGAGGCAGTGCGCACACTGCCGTGGGAATCCCCATCGATGAAGCGGATTGCCACAGGCGTGCGCGCTTGCTTCGCAATGACATTCTTTTTTATTGTGGAGGAACCCTATGAAACTCCCTCTTTCTGACCGGTTACTAGCCTGCTGCGGCTTTGTCCATCCCGGCGACCGGGTGGCGGATGTGGGCTGCGACCACGGCTATCTGAGTATTCATCTGCTGCAAAGCGGCATCGCCAGCCACGTCTACGCTTCCGATGTGCGCCAAGGCCCGCTAAGCAGCGCAAAACGCAACGCAGAAACCTATGGCGTAAGAGACAAAATCGACTTTTTCCTCTCCGACGGTGTCCAGAGCCTGCCGAGAGATTTCGACACGCTGGTCTGCGCCGGCATGGGCGGGGACACCATGATTTCCATACTCTCCGCCGCCCCCTGGCTGCAAGGCGGCGCTTACCGCCTGATTTTGCAGTGCCAGAGCAAGACGCCCCTTCTGCGGCGGTACTTAAGCGAGAACGGTTGGGAAATCCACCGGGAAACGGTTCTGCGGGACGGCCGATTCCTGTACACCGTCATGGAAGTGGTCTGGAATCCCGGCGCGCCAAAGCTGACCGTGGGCCAGTGGTACTTCCCCCCTGCCCTGCTGAAAAACAAATCCCCGGAAGCCGCCGAATACTGCCGCTGGGTGGTAGACGGTCTGCGTCTTGCGGTGCGGCACCGCCCGGACGAGGAAAACCAGCAAGCTCTCAAGGAACTGGAATCCATACAGGAGGGACAAAAATGACCACAGTCGGCGAAATTCTTACCTTTTTGGAAACCCTTGCCCCCCGCGCCATGAAAATGGACTGGGACAATGTGGGTCTGCTCTGCGGCGGCAGGAACCGCCCAGTAACGAAAATTTTGGTGGCCCTCGACCCCTTTGAGGGCGTATGCAAGGAAGCTGCCCAATGGGGTGCGGAGCTAATCGTGACCCACCACCCCCTGATTTTCAGTCCTCTGAAAGCCATCACGGATGAAACCTCCATCGGTCGGGCGGTGCAGCTGCTGTGCGCACACGGCATCAGCGCCATCAACGCCCACACCAACCTGGACTGCGCCCCCGGCGGGGTCAACGACTGTCTTGCAGCCGCGCTGGGATTGCAGGATCTCCATGTCATTTCCCCTTCCGGGGTGGACGCGCTGGGCCGGGAGTGGGGCCTGCTGCGGCAGGGCGTTGTGGAAAATCAGCCCCTTTCCGACTTTCTTTCCCATGTAAAAGCAGCCCTTCGCTGCGAGGGTCTGCGCTATGTGGAGGTTGGGAAGCCTGTTCACCGGGTAGCCGTCGGCGGCGGGGCCTGTGCGTCCGAGCTGATGGACGCGGTGAATGCCGGGTGCGATACCTTCGTTACGGCGGACGTGAAATACAACCAGTTCTGGGACGCCCATGATCTGGGCCTGAACCTCATCGACGCCGGGCATTTCCCCACCGAGAACCCGGTGATTACCCTGCTGGCGGCGAAATTGGCAGCGAATTTTCCCGATGTAACCGTGAAAATTTCCGAAACCCACCGGGACTGCATGAAATTCTTCTGAAATGGGTTGATTTTTTCAGATCATTCTGCTAAAATAGATACGCTAATTTTATACTTTAACCAGAAAGGGTAGATATAGAATGTCCGGACATTCCAAATGGCATAATATTCAGAAGACCAAGGGCGCGCAGGATGCCAAGCGTGCGGCTGCCTTCACCAAGATCGCCAAGGAGCTGATCGTGGCTGTCAAGGAGGGCGGTAGCTCCGATCCCGCCTACAACTCCCGCCTTGCAACCGTCATCACCAAGGCCAAGGCCGCCAATATGCCCAACGACAACATCAAGCGCTGCCTTGAAAAGGCTGCCGGTGCCGGCGGCGACAACTACGAGTCCATCACCTACGAAGGCTACGGCCCCGGCGGTGTTGCCGTCATCGTGGAGACCATGACTGACAACCGCAACCGTACCGCCGGTTCCATGCGCCACCACTTCGACAAGTTCGGCGGCAATCTGGGCGCTACCGGCTGCGTCAGCTGGTCCTTCGATAAAAAGGGCGTGCTGGTCATCGACAACTCCGAGGAGGAGCTGGACGAGGACACCGTGATGATGGACGCCATGGACTGCGGCGCTGACGATTTCGAGGCCGAGGACGACTGCTTCACCATCTACACCACCCCCGACGACTTCAACGCCGTGGCCGACGCCCTCACCGCCAAGGGCTACACCTTCGTCTCCGCCCAGATTGAGATGGTTCCCCAGAACTATCAGAAGCTGGAAAGCGAGGAGCAGATCTCCCTGATGGAGAAGCTGCTGGACATCATGGAGGATGACGACGACGTGCAGAACGTCTGGCACAACTGGGAAGAGTAAAAAGTCGTTCTGCCGCAACAACTCTTTCATTCAGTTGTGATAAACCTGACTTGAACGACGACATACAAAACCCCTTCTGTTGCGACATACAGAAGGGGTTATTTTTATGGCAACACCGCACAATGGGAGCCGCGGGCTTCACCGGATCTTTTGCCCCAATCGTGCAGTATGAAAAGCGGGAAATACATCGAGTATTCCCGCATTTTCCATACTTTCGCTTGGGGCAAAATCTCTCGCCGAATCTCCTTGCCCCATAATGCGGTGTTGCCTTATGAAAATCACCCAAAGCCAAACTTTCGTAAATTACCTCTTTACAAATCGTAAATATTATGTTATACTCTTTACTGTTCTGGCCCGGTGGTGCAGTCGGTTAGCACGCCAGCCTGTCACGCTGGAGGTCGACGGTTCGAGTCCGTTCCGGGTCGCCATATAGTGCATCTTGGTGCATTGAGGAAGTACTTCTTCCTCATATGCCTCTGTAGCTCAGTAGGTAGAGCAGAGGACTGAAAATCCTCGTGTCGTTGGTTCGATTCCGACCGGAGGCACCATTTTTCACAGTCGACTTTGGAATCGAAGGAATTCGCTTCCGACGGTCAGCGCCACGGCTCCCAAATGGGGGCCAAGATGCGGGTGTAGCTCATCTGGTAGAGCGCCACCTTGCCAAGGTGGAGGTAGCGGGTTCGAGCCCCGTCACCCGCTCCAAACAGATAAGGAACGCGCACTGCGTTCCTTATTTCATACGGTACCGTGGCCAAGTGGTAAGGCAAGAGTCTGCAAAACTCTCATTCGCCAGTTCAAATCTGGCCGGTACCTCCAAATTGATCGGTATTCCAGAAATGGAATACCGATTTTTTGCGTTTAATACTTGGAAATCTGACTGATATTTGCCGGAATTACTGAACTATTTTGCTCTTTACTTTCGTTTCGTCGTATGCTAGAATACTCCCAAGATATCGAACAGGCGTTCGTATATTTGATAGTTAGTGTTACTTTGTGACACGCTGTTACAAAAATATTGTTAACAGATGATTATCAAAAATGCCCTCGCTGTTAATCATTTTTCGGAGGACATGAATATGGCAAGACGAGACAACGGGACGGGAACTGTCTACCAAAGACCCAATGGCAGTTGGGTGGGCAGAATCTACATGGGAAGGGGAGCAGACGGAAAGCCTAAGTACAAATGCTTCTCAGGAAAGAATCAGGCTGAGGTAAAGCGGAAGATCAAGGAGTTTAACCAGGGCGGCTGCAAAACGGACAGTACAAAGGTGTCCGTGGAGGAATACATTCTGAACTGGCTGAAGCTGTACAAAAAGGGAAGCATCAAGGACAGCAGCTACGATGCGATTGAAAAGACTGTCAGGAATCACATTATCCCTGCGCTGGGGATGATTCAGCTTCAAAAGCTGACGGCGGATGATATTCAGCTCATGATTTCCGACATGAAGGAGAAACAGGGATATTCGTATTCCACAGTCAAAAAGGCGTATGACTGTATGCGTCAGGTGCTGACCCACGCCACGGTGAAAGAGGATATCATAAAAAATCCTATTTTGCTGGTCAAAATTCCGGATAAGCGGCAGTTTCCCCAGAAGGAAATTCGATTCTTCAATCGGGAGGAATGCCTGCGTATCATTGAGGAGGCTGGCAGAACCTACAGTAACGGAAAACCCGTCTATGTGTACGGGGATGCCTATATCCTGATGCTGAATACCGGAATCCGGATGGGTGAAGCCATCGGTTTGGAAAAGCAGGACTGGGATAAGGAAAAGAAAACGCTGCATATCCGCAGAAATGTGCAGTCGGTTTTGAAACGGGATGCAGATGGTGAACGTGCAGGAGGGAAGGAGCTTGTCTACAACAGCACGAAAACCTATTCCAGTGACAGAGTACTTCCCTTGAACAAGAGGGCGACAGAGGCGCTGGAGAGGCTTTGCGCAAAGTATCCCAATAGTCCCTATATCATTTGTGATAGCAAGCAGAATCTTGTCCCGCCGGAAAGATTGGAAAGAACCTTCTACTATATGCTCAAAAACATCGGTATTGAAAAGACGGGGGTGCATTCCCTGCGGCATACATTCGCCAGCACCCTGTTCGCGAAGAAAGTGGACATCAAAACCATTTCCAAGCTGCTGGGTCACGCCAATATCCAGATTACGCTGGATACCTACATCCACCTGTTTGAAAATATCGACCACAATGCCGTTGCGCAACTCGATGATGAGTTCTAAGGAGGGTTTTCTATGAAGATTCAGTACATTCGCGTCGGAGACTACTACATTCCAGACCTGACGCTGCCGGAAGAAACCCGCCCCATCGGCAAGTGGGGACGAATGCACCGGGAGTATCTGAAAGAGCACAAGCCGATTCAGTACAATTGCCTACTTTTGTCCGGCAAGCTGTGGACATACCTCGCTGATCTGAATGAGCAGGCGCAGGACAGGCTGGAACGAATCATTGATCAGATGAAAACGGCCGAGGGAGTGACAGAAGAATTGAAAGCTGCTGATCCGATGGCTTGGGTTGGTGCCATGAATAACATCCGTGCCAGTGCCGAGGAGATTATCCGGGAGGAGCTGATCTTTGTATGAACATGGGTAACTATTCAGTAGCCCGTCAACGTGGAGGGAGATTTGGTCAAAATGTAGATTTTTTACAGCCTAATCGGATGTCTCATTTTGGAGCTGTGGATAACTTTTCCCATCAGTCATTGAAAGAAAAGGACTTACCTCCACTGAGCCACCAAAGTCAGCGCATTGCCAGCCAGTGCAGCCCTTACTGCTTCAAAATAGGACATTCCGTGTTTTCTGGCTGTGCTGACAAAACTCATGATCTGCATATAATCCTGCGCACCTTTTTCTGTTCGGAAGCAGCCGGAAACCTTTTGCTTTACTTTGCTGAAACGGATGGTTCACTCTGCTTCATTATTGGTGAAGGGCACTGTCCAATCGGCTGCAAAGCGCAGAATGTCCCCCTTGTAATCGCGCAGCCGCTCCAACAGGCAGAGAATCTTGCCCTTTCCGGTGCGTCCACGCTTCCCTTTCGGCTTTTGGGGTGCAGGATTTTCTGCCATGCCTTGCTGGATAATGGAATCATAGCGCAACCGGTAAGCCTCCAGCACCAAAGCTTGAAAACTGGTTTCTTTCTGCGCCATGAGAATATTGCGGCTTTCCTGGATTTCTATCAGTAAGTCCTGCATAGATTTCGCCCAATTCTGGTGCTTCTGCTCCTGGGCGTACACCAATTCTCTCATAATGTGCGCATTGCAGATGCCATGAACAGCCCTATCATACTTATAGTAAGGCTTCCAGAAATCATGCACCATGGTGTTACGGAATCCAGGCAAGACATCAATTTCGTCCATTGCCTTGCTTCCCCGCTTTTTATGCAGCGCAAAATACGACCAGTTCTCATCACACAGGCAGTGGAGCCAATGCAGAGAACCGTTTACACGCAGTCCGGTTTCATCGCAGTTCAGTACGCGCAGACGCCTAACCCTCTCCCGGATTTGTTGGACGGCATCCTTGGTCGCAGAGGACAGTTGGGTGATCCAGTTCTGAATGGAACCGGTGCTGACAGAAATATCAAATACACCTGTCAGAAGCTCATGAATCCTGTCTATGCCAACCATTCCAACGGTGGACAATGCGGCAGCAAAGGCTTTTAGGTTATTGCCGTACTGCTTGGTTCCGGTGATATTCTTCGGAAATTCACCAATCAATGTCTTGTTTTCCGCCATTGGACAGCAGCACACCATCTGACGATGTTCAATCAGCCTGGATTCCACAATAATGTCGGATTCATACCGCCGCTCGACAATATGTCCATGGCAGTGTTCCCGATTCGGGCATCCGCTGCATGCCTGGGGGTAATGCTCCCGAATTTCGTCTGGTGCTTTCATGAGCTTCATGGAGCTGCCCTTGTGGCCATCCTGTCCGCCGGGCTTTGCACCGCTGGATTTGCGCTGGCTCTTGGGAGTTGGTTTCGCATAGCCATCGCTGGAGGGAGGAGCGGAACTGTTTCGGCTGTTCTTCTTATGCTTCTTCTCCTCCAGTTCCTTAAGCAACGCATCAATCTTTTCCGTCAGTGCCTTTATCTGCTCCGCCTGGGTTTGAAGAAGCGCATTCTGCCCCTCAATGATTCGTAAGAGCATCTGTCTTTCATCTTCCATTCTCAAACCCTCCTTGTCGAAATATACGTTTATTTTACCGCATATACCGCTGGGATGGAAGCTGAAATTTGGTTGTGTTGTTTTTCTTCGTCATTTTACCCTGTGGATTTTTTCAAGACGACTGAATAGTTACGAACATGGAAGAATATTTCCGGGCGCTGGAAACCTTTGTGGCATCCCGCAAGCTGAATCTTGGAGATGGCGAATCTGTCCTGTCGTTGCTCTATGAAGCATACGGTGATATCAATCGGATGTATGACGACCAAATCAAAGCTGATTTTTCTGAAATTTATCAGGCATTGAACGGAATGCCGCTTCAGAAAATGGACTGGATTGTCAATCCTGTTTGCACTCTCTGCCGGGTCACGAGCGGAATGGGTTTTTCCATGGCGGGCGGGTTGGAATCCGATTGTTTCGGGATGTGGAGAGTAGAGAATAACCCGTATATAACACCTCGGCTTCCATGCAACTGTCCAGTGCTTTTTTGACCTCTGCAACAATTCTCTATTTCCGAATTGGCAGCAATGTGTTTCTTCTATACTGGAAATTGCCCCAGCTCCATTTTGGAGCTGGGGCATTGCATTGTTCCTGCGGCTGTTATCGGTTCAGAATGTCCATAAATTCTTCGCCGGTGATGGTTTCCTTCTGGTACAGGTATTCAGACAGCTCCACCAGCTTTTCCCGGTTTTCCTCCAGTATCTTCACGGCTTTGTCATGCTGTTCCTTCACCAGCGCGATGACCTGCCGGTCAACGGCGGTCTGGGTTTCCGCGGAACAGGCAAGGGAAGCGTCCCCGCCTAAGTACTGGTTGGACACGGTTTCCAGAGCCACCATGCCGAAATCCTCGCTCATGCCGTACCGGGCGATCATGGCCCGGGCCAGCTTGGTGGCCTGCTCGATGTCGTTGGAGGCTCCCGTGGTGACGGAACCGAAGATCACTTCCTCAGCGGCCCGGCCGCCGGTGTAGGTGGCGATCTTGGTTTCCAGCTCCTCCTTGGTCATCAGGTAGTGATTGCCCTCCTCCACCTGCATGGTATAGCCCAGTGCGCCGGAGGTGCGGGGGATAATGGTGATCTTCTGCACCGGGGCGGAGTTGGTCTGCTTTGCCGCTACCAGCGCGTGACCAATTTCATGGTATGCCACCACCAGCTTTTCGTGGTCGGTAAGAATGGCGTTCTTCTTCTGATAGCCCGCGATGACCACCTCGATGGATTCCTCCATATCGGACTGGGTAGCGAACTTCCGATTGTCCCGGACAGCCCGCAGGGCGGCTTCGTTGACGATATTGGCAAGCTCGGCACCGCTGGCACCGGAGGCCATCCGCGCGATTTTGGAGAAATCCACATCGTCGGATACCTTGATTTTCTTTGCGTGAACCTTGAGGATTTCCTCCCGGCCCTTCAGGTCCGGCAGCTCCACCGGCACCCGGCGGTCAAAGCGTCCGGGACGGGTCAGGGCGGGGTCAAGGGATTCCGGGCGGTTGGTAGCAGCGAGAATGATGACGCCGGTGTTGCCCTCAAAGCCGTCCATCTCGGTGAGCAGCTGGTTCAGGGTCTGCTCCCGTTCGTCGTTGCCGCCCATGCCGCCGGTGTTTCGTTTCTGGCCGATGGCATCGATCTCGTCTATGAACACGATGCAGGGAGCTTTTTCTTTTGCCTGCTTAAACAGATCGCGCACCTTGGAAGCACCCATGCCCACGAACATCTCCACAAATTCGGAGCCGGACATGGAGAAGAAGGGCACGTTTGCTTCGCCTGCAACAGCCTTTGCCAGCATGGTCTTGCCGGTGCCCGGAGGGCCCACCAGCAGAATGCCCTTGGGCATGGAAGCGCCGATTTCCCGGTACTTGTCCGGGTTGTGCAGATAGTCCACGATTTCCGTCAGATTTTCCTTGGCCTCGTCCTCGCCCGCCACATCGGAGAACTTGATGCCGTCGGAGGATTTCACATAGACCTTGGCGTTGGATTTTCCCATGTTGAAGGACATGGCACCTGCGCCGCCGCCTGCCCGGTCCATCAGCTTTTTGGACATGAACTGCCCCAGCACCACGAAAACAACCATTGGCAGAATCCAGGTCAGCAGAACGGAAAGCAGCGGCGAAGTTTCCTCAATGATCTCGCTGGAGAATATCGCTCCGGAGTCCTTCAGACGGTCAACCAGACCGGGGTCGTACATCAGGCCGGTTTTGTAAACGGCGGTGCCTTCCTTATCCGTGAACAGGATCTGGTTGTCCTGCACCTGAACCCGGCCGATGTTCTGCTCCTCCGCCATGGACATAAAGGTGCCGTAGTCGGTTTCCCGGATCTGCCGCTCCAGGATCCGGGGCATCAGCAGCAGATTGAAGAGCATAACGCACAGAAGTACCACAAAATAGTAGTAGATGAGTGGTTTCTTTGGCTTTTTGACTTCGTTCATAGTCCTCTTCCCTCCAGATGGATTTCTAACAGGCTGAAAAATGTCGATTGCATCTGTTCCGTGTATTCTACACAACGGTACACTGAGTTGTTGCTTTCTCCATGTCTTCTAATGTAAGGGCCTTTTTCGTCTCCTTCACGGCCTGAACACCCACTGCAATCAGTTCAATTCCCAGAATAAATACATGATGTCCAACGGCACTGAAAGGATCGATCAGCAGAAGAATTCCCAACAGCAGTTCAATGACACCGTGGAACAATTCCCCGACAAAGGGTAATTGTGCGGAACACCTGCAAATCGCCAGATTCAGCGTTTCTGTTCCCTTTGTCAGACCGATCACACCCCAAATGGCACCGATAATCGAATCGGCGTTGCTGTGGTGATATACAATCACACATCCAAGGATCAATGTGGTAATTCCGTGGGAGGTCAGTTTGGTTTCCGCTTGCCGAAACTCTTTCGAAATCACACCGCGGTAAATATCACAGATGCCGCTTGTGACCATCAGAAATCCCAGAATAAATGGGAAAAGGGAGTGAATCTGCTCCGTAAATAACATACACGCAGCACCGAGCGCTGCCTGCAGCGCAGCAAATACCTTTGCCGCACGGATACTTGTAAAGCGGCGGTGGGGATGACTCCGGGACTTAGGCACAGGTGCTTTCTGCAATATCTCTTGAAATCCGTTTTTCGTTTCCATCCACCTTCTTAACTTTTTGAATGGCTTTTTTGATAATGATTCCATATTTTTTTCTGGATGCGGATATATGCTTCCGCATCCTCCGGCCCCAGCTCCTCCAGCATGTCGGAAACACAGGAAATGACCCTGGCTCGGATCTGCTGAATCGCTTCTTTTCCCTCCTGGGTCAGAACCACAACAATCTGTCTGCTGTCATCCGGGTCGGGATATCGGCAGATCAGCTGTTTTTCTTCCATGTGGTTTAGGAGGCTGGCAATTCGGGCAGTTGTCACCGCCATTTTTTCGCTCAATTCCTTCGGGTGAATAATGGCTTCGTGGGTGAGAAGATAGTTCAGGACAAACATCTCGCCCTTCATCATTTGGGAAAGCTGCTGGCTCGCAGGAACCTGAAGCAGATTGGCGCGAACACCCAGCAGTTCGTTTGCCAGAGCAGCGTAATTCATAACATTCCCTCTTTTTCCAAGCTTTTTTCGTAATTATAGTTTGCTCAGGAATGGATGTCAATACGGAACCCTCCGGCCGAATACACAATTACGCATCCACACACAATCTCTGGCTGGATGTTCTCTTTTTCACTGCCTGCACCAGAACAACAACCCCTACCAGAACGATGCCAATCAAATCCGTGGCAGTGCCCGGATAGATTAGCAGCAAACCGCCAACGGCGCTGATCACGCGCAGATACCAGGGCATGGCAGCTGCCAGCCAGCCCTCCAGCGCAGCGGATACGCCCACAATGCCAACCACGGAGGTAACGCAGATGGAAATGACCTCCCACACAGTCGTATCCATCAGCAGAAGGGACGGGTTGAGCGCAAAGATGTAGGGGACGATGAATGCCGCGATTGCCAGTTTTGTTGCTGTGATTGCGGTTTTCATGGGATTCGCCTGACCGATTGCCGCACCTGCATAGGCGGCCAGAGCCACCGGCGGTGTCAGATCCGCGACGATTCCAAAGTAGAACACAAAGAAATGGGCTGCGATGGTAGGAACGCCCATGCGGATCAGAATGGGGGCGCAGGTTGCCGCCATGATGCAGTAATTGGCGGTAGTGGGGACGCCCATGCCCAGAATGATGCAGCAGACCATGGTCAGCACCAGCGCGATGATCACCTGATTGCCCGCCAGCGACACGATCAGATTGACCACCATATTCGCAAGACCGGTCATGGTGATGGTTCCGGCAATGATACCGGCAATGCCGCAGGCTGCCGCCACGGAAATCGTACCCTGGGCGCCGGCGGCAAGGGCCTGTACAATGCGTCGGAGGGTAATGCGGTTGTCCCTGTTACACAGGCCCACCGCAATGGCTGCAAGGATTGCGATGGCTGCCGCATACTGAATGCTGGCTTTGCTGCTGCCGATCAGATAGAACAGTACGATCAGAGGGAGCAGAAGATACAGCTTTTTCAGCAGCGGCTTCACAGCGGGAATCTGTTCCGCACTCAAGCCCCGCAGTCCCAGCTTTTTTGCTTCCAGATGGACACTGATAAATACTCCGCCGAAGTACAGGATGGCTGGAAGAATGGCACATTTGACGATCGTGCTGTAAGGGACTCCCACATAATCCGCCATCAGAAATGCGGCTGCTCCCAGAATTGGCGGCATAATCTGACCGCCGGTAGAAGCGGATGCCTCTGCCGCGGCGGCAAACTCCGGCGAATACCCGGTTTTCTTCATCAGCGGGATGGTTACAGAGCCGGAGCCAACGGTATTCGCGACGGAGGAACCGGATACCATGCCCTCAAAGGCGCTGCAAACCACCGCGGCTTTTGCGGGACCGCCGGAGAATCTGCCCACCAACGCATTGGCAATATCCATGAACAGATCGGCGATGCCTGTACGCTCCAGAAACGCGCCGAATATAATAAAGACGATAATGAACTTGGAACAGACGTTAATGGGTGTGGACAGGACGCCCTCCTTACTGTAGAACAGGTAACGCACTGCATAGTTCACTCTGCCGGTAAACGTGGGATTGCTCAGACCCCAGATCAGCGCATAGACGAGAAAGCATCCGGCAACCACCAGAATAGGCAAACCAACGCTGCGCCTGCATACCTCAGCCAGGCACGCAATGCCAACAATGCCAATCAGAATCTGATACCATGCAAACCGGCTGCCCTGCTGAATAATATCCATTGCGTTGAAAGTGAAGTAAAGAAAGGCGCCAGTACCGGCAACCATCATCACGATATCGTACCACGGGATGTGGTTGACACGCTGAACGCCTTTCCTTGCCGGGTATACCAGAAAACCCAGTAAGACGATTCCCGCCACAAAGGACGTCAGCCGCCACTCCTCCAGCCAACTGGCAAACAGTGTGACATACAGACAGAACAGAGAGAATACGGCAAGAATGCAGGTCACTGCAATCTTCGGCTTTCCTTCCCAGATTCGGGTATTGGATTCCTGGTCATACTTTTTCATTACGGAATCCAGGTCCATCGGTTCCTGAACTTCCGGTTCTTTCCTACGAAACTGCACTATAACTGCCTCCTTAAAAAATTACTGGGCTATTTCCCCGAGCCAGCACTGGGTATCGTCCACATTCTGCGTGAAGATACGGCTGTGATCCTGCGGATTTTTTGCCTGATGATATTTGAAAAGCATCTGATTGGGACCGGTTTTTCCCAGAATCTCGATCTTCCCGGTGGGATGGGACATGGCGTAGCGGACAGACTTGGATTGACCGTTCATCTGCCTTTTCGCGTTCTCCACGATTTTCACACCCCGCAGAAGGGGAACCTGGAACTGATTCTGAACCCCCTCCACGGGACGGCACTGGAAAATATAGTATGGGATCACGCCGTTGGAAACCAGCCCATTCATCAGCTGCGCCAGCACATCCGCATGGTCATTGATGCCTTTGAGCAGGACGGTCTGGTTGCGAACGATGCAGCCAACGCTCCCCAGAGCTTTGATGGCCTGAACCGCATCGGGGGTAAGCTCCCGGGGATGATTAAATTGGGTCACAATGATGATCTGTTTTTTCCTGCCGTAGGTTTCCAGGATTCCCAATAGCTTGTCGTCCTGCACGATTCTCTGGGGAAGCACCACGGGGATTCTGGTTCCAAAGCGAATGAAATCCAATGTAGGGATCTCGGTAAAACAGCGCAGATATTTTTCAATCGTCTCATCCGCGTTCATAAAGGCATCGCCGCCGGAAATCAGCACATTGTTAATTTCTGTATGTTCCCGCACATACTCCGCCATGGCAGGTATTTGCCGTGCCACCTCGTCAGAGGACGCACCGACCATGCGCTTTCGGAAGCAATGACGGCAATACATGGCGCACTGGTTGGTGGAGAGAATCAATGCGGTCTGGCGGTATTTATGTTGCATGCCCTGAATCACCGTGTTGTCTGCCTCGCCGCTGGTATCCGCCTGACCACCCTCCGAAAATTCGTGAATATCCGGGATACACATCTTCCGAATCGGATCATTGGGATCATCTCTGTCAATCAGACTCAGGTAATAGGGATTGACGCAAAGCGGATACCGCTGGATGATTCTGCCCATCTGTTGTGCTTCTGCTTCCGTCAGCGCAAGGTTTTTCCGCAGTTCATCCACATCCCGGATACTATGGTCCAGAATATCCTTCCAGTTTGTTTCCATATTACAATTCGCTCCTTCCCGTTAAGACATATAACTAACTTTGTTAGTTATGTGGATAATAAAAAATGCTTTGGCCATGCCAGAGCATATAACTAACATTGTTAGTTATTATAGTTTGGCTGATACTTTTTGTCAATGGACTGTTTGTAAACATTTCGTGTCGCCGCTGCATTACAGGAAATCCCCGGCGGGATTGGGCTTTCCCCGCCGGGGCTGCGCAAAGCCTGCTGAAAAAGGGGTGAAAAGCAGGTTGTTTAGGAGGTATCGGAATGGATTGGCTATTGGGGAGATTCGTTAGTCGTACATATCTCCGCCTGCCACGGCAGGAGCGGGGGTTTCCTCGGGCGCGTCGGCAACCAGGCTCTCGGTGGTCAGAACCATGGCGGCTACGCTGACGGCATTTTCCAGAGCAGTGCGGGTGACCTTGGCGGGGTCAACAATGCCCGCGTCGATCATATCCACATACTCCTCGGTCATGGCGTTGAAGCCATAGTTGGGCTTGTTGTCATTCAGCAGCTTGTCCACAATGACGCTGCCGTCCAGACCAGCGTTGGCCGCAATCTGGCGCAGAGGTGCTTCCAGAGCCTTCAGGACAATCCGCGCGCCGGTGCGCTCATCGCCCTCCAGACTGTCGCAGACTGCCTTCACCGCGGGGATGGCGTTGATGGGGGCGGTGCCGCCGCCTGCCACGATGCCTTCCTCAACGGCGGCTTTGGTGGCGTTCAGCGCATCCTCAATGCGCAGCTTCTTCTCCTGCATCTCCACCTCGGTGGTGGCACCGGCGCGGATGACCGCCACGCCGCCGGACAGCTTCGCCAGACGGTCGGTCAGGTTCTTGGTATCCGCCAGAGCGTCCTCATGGGCCAGCTGGCTGCGAATCATGGCGACACGATCCGCGATTTTCTCCTTCTCGCCACAGCCACCGACAATGGTGGTGGTGTCCTTGGTGACCCTGACCTGACGGGCACGGCCCAGCATCTGCACTGTGGTGTCCTTCAGCTCGTAGCCCAGATCGCTGCTGATGTAGGTGCCGCCGGTCAGGACGGCGATGTCCTGAAGCATATCCTTGCGGTTATCGCCATAGCCTGGGGCCTTGACGGCAACCACCGTGAAGGTGCCCCGCAGGCCGTTGACGATCAGGGTGGACAGGGCCTCGCCCTCCACGTCGTCGGCAATGATGACCAGCTTCTTGCTACTTCTCACCATCTGCTCCAGCAGGGGCAGAATGTCCTGAATGGAGCTGATCTTCTTATCGGTAATCAGCAGGTAGGCGTCCTCCACATTGGCTTCCATCTTTTCCTTATCGGTGGCCATGTAGGGCGTGATGTAGCCGTGGTCGAACTGCATACCCTCCACCACCTCGGCGTAGGTCTCGGCGGTGGTCTTGTTCTCGCCCACGGTGATGGTGCCGTCCGCGCCTACCTTCTCCATGGCGTCGGCAATCAGCGTGCCGATGGACTCGTCGCCGGCGGAAATCGTCGCCACACGGGCAATGTCCTTGGTATCCGTCACAGACTTGCTGTTGGAAGCGATGGCCTTGACTGCAGCCTTAGAAGCCTTCTCCATGCCCCGTTTCAGCGCCAGCGGAGCCGCACCTGCCGCCACGTTTTTCATGCCCTCCTTGACCAGCGCCTGGGCCAGCACCGTGGCGGTGGTGGTGCCGTCACCGGCAATGTCGTTGGTCTTGGTGGCAACTTCCCGGATCAACTGAGCGCCCATGTTCTCATAGGGGTCCTTCAGCTCAATTTCTTTTGCGATGGTCATACCATCGTTAGTGATCAGGGGCTTGCCGAACTTTCTGCCCAGAACCACATTCCGACCCTTGGGGCCAAGGGTGATTTTCACGGTATCTGCCAGGGTGTCAATGCCGGCGCACATAGCCTTCCGGGCATCTTCCCCATACTGAATCTGCTTTGCCATACTGCTTACTCCTCCGAATTATTCCACAGTGGCGAGAATGTCGCTCATGCGGATGACTTTGTATTCTTCTTTGTCCAGCTTGATCTCGGTTCCGGCATACTTGTCGGTAAGAACCTGATCGCCAACCTTCACGGTCACGGGGTTCTCCTCCGTGCCGGGGCCTGCCGCCACAACGGTGGCGATGAGGGATTTCTCCTTGGTGGCAGTCGCCAGAACAATGCCGCTCTCGGTGGTCTGCTCGGCCTCCATGGTCTGGATCACAATATGGTCAGACAGTGGTTTCAGTGTCATGTTGATTCCTCCTGTAAAATGACGGGTCACAAAACGGATAATCAGTCCTCAATGGCAATCAGGTTTTTCTCCTGGAGCACCGGCTGCTGCGTCTTGGGAATGAAGATGCACAGAACGCCGTTGTGGAATCGGGCGTGGATGTCCTCCTGGGTGACCTTGTCGCCCACATAGAAGGTACGGCGCATGGAACCAACGAAACGTTCCCGGCGCAGATACCTGGACGTGCCCTCCTCCGGGTCATTGGAGCGGCTGATGGAGGCGCTGATGTACAGGTAGCCGTCCTTCAGCTCCGCGTTCACATTTTCTTTCTCAACGCCGGGCAGATCAATCGCCATCTCGAAGCCCTTCTCGGTCTCGCGGATGTCCGTATTCATAAGGCCCGTGGTATTGTGGTTGCCGAAAGCGGAGTCGGCAATCTCGTCAAACAGATTTCTCGCAAAGGTGTAGGTGGTATACATAAAAATTGCTCCTTTCAGCATTTGGGGTCTTGCCCCCGCTAAATTTGTTTATCCGCATTATACCACCATTTTTAGCACTGTCAAGGTGTGAGTGCTAAATTCATAATAGAAGTTATTTTATTGTAATAAATATTATTTATTAGTTGCGGATTGCTTTTTATTCCCTCCCATGGTATCATCGTCCCCAGAGGGAGGGGGTATACACCATGAACACCTTTCAGCTGAGCTGCTTTCTGGCAGTCGCCAATACGCTGAGCTTTGCCAAAGCCGCGGAAAAAATGAATATTTCCCAGCCTGCCATCACCCATCAGATCAAGTCACTGGAAACGGAACTAAATGTGCAGCTCTTCCGGCGGACGACCCGTCTGGTGGAAATCACGGCGGAGGGTCAGTCCTTCCTGTCCGATGCCCAGAGCATGGTCGCCATCGCCGCCCAGGCGAAGCTGCGCTTCCAAAACCCGGAGGAGCGTTCTGTTGAGAAGCTGGCCATCGGGTGCAGCAGCTATAACCAGCTGACCCTGCTTTCGGACAGCCTGAAGGCCCTGGGCGCGCTATACCCGAATCTTCATCCCCACCTTGTGGTGGTACCTCACGAACAGCTGTATGCCCTTCTGGAAAACGGAACGGTGGATGTGATTTTCGACATCAATGTCGGAAAAAAGGAACACAGCAGGCTGACTTTCACGGAATTGCTGAAAAGCCCCATTGTCTGCGCCTGCGACAGCAGCAATCCGCTGGCACAGCGGGAAGGCGTTTCCATATCGGATCTAAAGGAACAGCCCCTGATTTTCTGTAACCAGATCAATCTGATTCCAGATGCCGCCAAACTCCAGTGGGAGCTTGCGGCGGGGAAAAGCCCGATGGATGTTCACTTCTGCACCTCCGTTGAGGCGGCCATTGTCCTGATGCAGGCAGGCTTCGGCGCTGCTGTCATTCCAAAATTTCTAGTGCCCCGGGATGCTCCGCTGACCGCCCTGCCACTGGCGGGCGCGCCGGAGGTATCCTTCGGAATGTTCTATAAACCTTATCCCGGTGATGATGTGCTGAGAAAATTCATTCAGCTTGCTCGGCAGCATATTTCCGCATCCAAGGAAGCGGAAGCATGATCATACCCCCGAAAGCATCCTGCAGATTGAGAAAGGAATCGGCAGGCTGGTCGGATAGAGCATTCGTTTGATGGATGAAACAAGTGCGTTTTTGGAAACGCATATTAAAGCGCAAGAATTCCCAGAGCTTGGTCAGAGGCCTGTGATATTTTAGCGTGAAAACCCCCAGGACTTTATCTCCTTATCGGATGAAGCTCTGGGGATTTTTACGTTTTGAAATGAATGCCCACAAACCTTTTTCTATTTGTGGGTACTCATTTCAAAACGAGCTGGGATTCCAAAGGGATGGCAGTTCCTTTGGCGCGGGGTTTCCAATAGGGGCGGGGAGCACCCTGTTGGCTGGGGAATCCAAAGGGGACAGCGTTCCCTTGGCAGTGGTTTCCAAAGGCGGCAGCGCTGCCTTGGCGGGAGGCATCCAATGGAGGGTAGCACCCTCCGTGGCAGGAAGAATCCAATGAAACCGGCGGTTTCGTGGCACACGACTTTGCCCGCAAAGTCTAGTGTGTTATACCTTTGGCGACCGTGGGTGGCGGAAAGGGGTTGTTCGGGGCAGGAACAAGCGCTTTCAGTCAGCCACAGAACAGGCGGATTCTGCGTCCTCCCGGACGAGAAGCCCAGGAGTTTGCGCGAGCAGAATCCGCCTGTTCGGGTGTAGGTGATGCGGCGGAGCGGAGAGAATTTCGGAAGAAATTCTTGGAGCGCAGCAGCATCACCGGGGGAGCCAAAGGGATATCAATCCCCCGTCCCGCCGAAGCGACGTTACTTCTCGTTTTCCTTTTCGTAGTTTGCTTCACATGCAGGGCTGCAGAAATCCTCGTCATCGCTCTTTGCAAAGAATGCTTTCATGCAGTACTTGCAAAGCCGCAGGCTGGAGGTTTCGTCTGCCAGCATGAAGCTGAACATCATCTGAATTGCCAACAGCAGGGAATGAAAATCCCACACAATGGTGGGACGCTCCCATAACTCTATGTGGTAGTTCGGTGCGATTCCTCCGAACGCCGCCATGCCCTGACGGTAAATATCTCTGGTATCTTCGTCCATTTCCTCGTCCTCTTCATAGAACAGGAAGCTGCTTAGGAAAGTGAATGACCAGTCTTGAAAGGTTTGCTCCAACCAATCATAGCGCTCCGCATAGTTCCGCATGAAGCACATGACCTGTGCCTCTGGCTCTTTGCGGAACGTCATTGCCAGCGCAATCATGGTGCGGTCCTGTTTGATATTCCAAAGTGAGTCTTTTCCGTTCTTGAAAAAGTCCGGCTTCTCGAAGGGGAAGAAATAGAAAAGATATTTCTGTGTGTCCATCACTTCCTCCCGGAGAAAATGGTTGGTGGGGAGATAGACAGCTTTGTAGTCGATGAAGGATGGCGTGGTGGGCAGCGCTGTCATCAGGCCAAGCAAACCGTATTTGGTGACAAACTCCATAATGGCTTCCCGGATTTTTCGTTTGGAGGAAGTGCGTATCATCAGACCCACATTCAGCGCGTCCAGCACCATCTGCTGATACTCCTTCAGGGGATCATAAATTTTTGGCATAGCGTTGGGTGCCGGGGTGATATAGAATTTGTTGTTCTTATCCTTCTTCCATTCATACCGGTCGTATTTGACCCAGCTGGAGCTGGCGTGTTTGAACAAGTCTTTCATGCCGTGCACCTCACTTCTTCACCGTCCGCAAGGGCGGCTTTTTCATATTCGGTCAAAAATTCTTTTTCTCTCAGGCTCAGATTGGTTTTTCCGTTAAGCTCTGTGTACAGCTCTTTTTGAATTCTGTTCATCAGTCTGGTCATCTTCTTGCGCACATTCCTGTCCGTCTGATTCACAGCTGCCGCATAAGACTGTGGTGTCCAGTCCCGTACAATCAAAAAGAAGAGTAGTGATTTATATTCCACATCCAGCTCTTGTAAGGTTTTGCAAAGCACCGGATGTCCAGTCATCTCATTTAGCTCAAGGGGACAGTTGAAGATTACATCCAGATAGCGCCCCTGCCGGACAGAAGTATAATTTGCGCTGCACATCCATTCCGGGAAAATCCGTCCGTTGTATTTCAGACCATTCTCCAGTGTCATATCTCCCCGGATCGGTTCATGATACCGCTCCTTGCGTTCCCGGTTTGCGTCCAGCTTGTCCCAGCAGGATATCACATTTTCAAAGTCTGCTTCTGTGCGGGCCGCCTCCTCCAAGCGGGTCATGGCTTCTGCCCGAAGCTCCCGCTTCAGCTTTTTTCGTGTGCCTTCCGGTTCCAGCGCAGTTTCCAGATTCTCCACAACCCTTACCTCCAAAAATTTTTTTGAAAATTTTTCTGCGAGTGGTTCCGTTTTCCCCCTCCCATTTCTCCTATTAGTGAGGGGGTAATCCAAGACACGCCCAAAAGGGCAACTACCAGTGTCGGAAAGGAGCCATTGCAGGATTACAACCTTAGAACAAGTGTTCGTATATTCTAACACAGAATCGAACAAAGTGCAATAACAATGGAGGAGCGATAATTTGAATTTTTTTGAAACTGTAAAACAAACTGTGACAACGAGGCAGGCAGCCGAAAGGTATGGGCTGTCTGTCAACCAAAGCGGCATGACGCGATGCCCTTTCCATGAGGATCACAACCCCAGCATGAAAGTGGATGATCGCTTCTACTGCTTCGGCTGCGGAGCCAGCGGAGATGTCATCGACTTTACCGCAAGACTGTTTGGCATCAGCCTCAAGGATGCCACAGAAAAACTTGCCGAGGATTTCGGCATCAATTCCAGACCGCCAACACAATCAGATATTCACACACTTCATGCAGAGCCACCCCGGGACAGGGAGCGGCTCTGCATTTGCGTTTTGCGGGAATATCTCCGGTACCTTCGCATTTGGCAGCTGCGGTATCATCCTGAGAGACCCGGTGACCCAATCCATCCCCGCTTTGCCGAGGCGATGAAGGCACTGCCCACAGTCAATCACTTTCTTGACTGCCTGCTGGGAAATGATTTGCTTCTGGCAGAAAAAACAGCGGAGCTGCTCTGCGAGGAGGGCTATATTCAACGGCTGTCTGATTATGTATCCTCAATCCATGGGCCAGAAAGGAGAGAATGTGCATGAGTGAAACGCCGGAGTGGCTGGATGACAAGGGGAAGATCATCGAACACAAATACTGCCGCTGCTTTCTGGAAAAGCAGCCCATGCTCAGCAAGGGAGAGGACTTCTTCACCACGGAGGGCATCGTCACCGACAAGGACCGGCTCCTGCGGGATGTGTTCGATGACATTAAGGAGCATCTGACCGGTGGACTGGTCACCAAAGCCAAAAATCTGCTGGAAGCCATTCGCATGGAGTGCTATGACCGGGGAGAACTGGAAATGTATTACGCAGCTCTGCGTGCAAAAATTGTTCATTTGACAACACCGCGCCGGTGATGTATACTGTAGATGATATCCAGAGAATATTTAGCATTGGCAGAACAAAAGCCTATCAGCTGATGTGTTCCAGTGGATTTCCGGCTATCCGTCTTAACAAGAAGCTCCTGGTTTCAAAGGAGAAACTTGAAGAATGGATACGGAAAAACAGCGGTAAGACCTACAATTACTGAGCGCAAAATGATTAACAGATGATTATCATTCTGGAGTAAACGAATCAAAAAGTGATTGGTATCACGAGGATTTTCGGCAGTTGTCAATATGCCTGCAAAACTCTCATTCGCCAGTTCAAATCTGGCCGGTACCTCCAAACAAAAGGACATCCACTAGGATGTCCTTTTTGTTTGGAGAAATCGAACCGACCAGATTTGAAAGATCAAATGCAGATGTCCGGTGGACATCTGCTCGAACCCGGCTGGACGGGTTCGACACCATGATTTTCTTCCCTTTGGGAAGAAAATGTAACAAATCTGGCCGGTATCCGGATGCTTTGGACGCTGCATCTAAAGTGTTGTAAAGACACATGTTTATCCAACACTTTAGATGCAACTTACAATTAGTTGCATCTAAAGTGCTTTTTTCGGGTAATTATTGAAAATATACTGTATAATTGTTTGATTCTCTTGGGTAAAATGTTAACACAATTTTTAGCCATTCCATAGATGCAAACACCCTTTGATACGCTTTTTGAACAGGCTCAGCCAGATACGACGAAGATATTCGCAACGCTCTTTTTGGTTTCGGACAGGATTTCAAAAAGGGCGCAGCTTTTATATAGAGTTTTCAGAAAATTATCATATGTGAATCAGCCGGGATTTTTGTGGCGCAGCAGCGCCATAAGGATCCCGGCTTTTTCTTTTTCAAAAAGGGCGCTTATCTTTCAGCACTCTTTTCCCAGCCGTTCTCCTGTTTTGGGAGGACGGCTTTTTTCGTTTTCTTAGAACAATATCCCGCGCCTCAAAAAGGGCGCCGGAGGAAATGGAGGTTAAAGTTGAAGAATCCGAACAAAGCAAATTCCAAGCCAAACAGAACCAGACCGGAATACCGTTCCCACACAGGCCCTCCCGCCCAGTCGGAGAAGCCCGTCTGTACAGCATCCCCACTGTGCGAGGGATGCCCCTTTCCCGGACATGGTTTTCTGTGCCGGGGTGAGGACGGGGAGTGTATACGCACACGACTGATGAAACTATCAAAGAAGGAGGAACCAATATGAACATACCTTTCCCCAGTAGAGGGCAGGTGGAGTATACCCGAAGCTGTTTCCCATCCGGCACGCGAATCATATTGAACAGCATGAATGACCCTTATGCCCCGGTTGAATCCGGAACACGAGGCACCGTTCGGTATGTGGACGATGCCGGTCAGATCGGTGTTGCCTGGGACAACGGACGCAGCTTGTCGCTGATCCCCGGTGTGGACAGTTTCCGGAAACTGACCCAGCAGGAAATTACTCAGGAACAGGGTGTGAGGATGGAGGGGATGAAACTGTGAGCATTCAGAAGATTTCTACAGAGCAGCTCCGTCGGATGAGAGATCAGGAGGGCTTGATTCTTCAAGGCTGCGGGGGTGATCCGCAGGAATGGGTGGATGGCATCAATCAGATCCTTACAGAGGAAGGCATCCTCAAAAAGGGCGCCAAGTTTGAGGAAGCCTATACCTTCCGGCATGATGGGCTGACCTGTATGCTGTTTCCCTTCAAGCAGGATATGGAGCTGGATATGGGAAAGCTTGCTGTATGGCGATTGGCTACCCATTCCACCTTCGGCGGCACATGGCTGTCGGACTACGTTCACAATCGTCTCGGCGGTTTCGTGCAGGTTCAGGAATCAAAAGCGGAGCCTGAGCATGTCAAGCCGGATTGTCCCCTCATAGGGACTGACGGCAATATCTTTCATCTGATTGGCAAAGCCTCGGAGACGCTGCGAAAGAATGGAATGCAGGAACAGGCAGAGGAGATGCGTAACAGAATTTTCCGATGCCAGAGCTATGATTCCGCACTGAGTATCATCGGGGATTATGTGAATATCACATCTGCCCATCAGGAAGAAACTATGGACATGGAAATTGAGTAAGGCCGCTATGGAATCCGAAAGGAAACCATAGCGGCCTTTTTTCGTTTTCAGGAAAGATCAGTCCCACATATGCCTGAGCAGGTAGGACTCCAGATCGTAGTCATATTTGAACCGTACCCCGGTGATGGACTCGCCGCTGAGAATGGCGGTGTAAGCCTTCTGATGAATCTCGTTCTGCTCCCGGTCACCGACAAACAGGTTGTCCGAGATCATCAGGGCGAAGGCGGCGTCAGGGTACTTTGCTTCCAGCTCGGGTATGCTCTCCGGGGCGGCGTGGCGCAGGGCGTTCAAGCCGGGAATGCTGCTGAAAACCGCCTCCTGTTGGGAGAAAAGTTCCTGCTGTGTGCGGGGAATGGCTGTAGTGCTCATTGTGAATCTCTCCTTTTTCTGTACGCACTGGGTGAAATGATACCATGAAAGAAGTATAAGAACAAGACTTGACTTTTCCGAAAACCTTGTTCCCGGAGATTCTAGCAGAAGTACAGTCCAATAAACCGGGAGTAAATCAAATAAATGTTTGCAAACCTTGAAGGGAGGTGATGTCAATGAAAAATAGACGCAAATTTAAGGATAGGTGTTCCAAAAACAGGAAGAATGTTAACCCCAACGGCCGATACAGCAGCCTGACCCCAGGTACTGTACCGGCCGTTTCTATTTGGATTGGAGCGTGAGATAACCTATCAGAACCCCAATAACCCGCATCGGCAACAAGACGAACCTGCTGCCGATCATCCTGCCCGTATTCCCCAAGGAATTCGGGCGCTACATTGAAATCTTTGGCGGCAGCGGCGCTGTGCTGCTGGGCAAGGAACCCAGCAAGTTCGAGGTCTACAACGACATCGAAGGTGAGCTGGTAAATTTCTTCCGAGTGGTGAAGAACCGCCCGGCGGAGCTGCTGCTGGAACTGGACTTGCTGCCCCTGAACTCCCGGGAGGAGTTCGCCAGCTGGCTCCACTTTCACGATGGCGGCAATGAACCTACCATCCACCTGCCGGATCAGGTGGAGATTCTCGACAGAACGACCCCTGCCTATCTGCGACAGGAGGCGGAGGCGCTGAAAGCGTCCCTGCGGAAGCGTTCGGACTACCGGGATGTGCGGCAGGCGGCGGCCTACCTGAAACGTGTGCGCAACAGCTATTCCAGCTCCGGGCGGAGCTTCGCCTGCCAGCCTTTCAGCGTTCGTACCCTGTTTACCCAGATTCGGGAAATGTCCCAGCGGCTGGAAAACGTTATCATCGAGCAGCAGAGCTTCGAGGTGCTGATTCCCCACTACGACCGGGAGGATGCGTTCTTCTACGGCGATCCGCCCTACTATGACAGTGAGTATGTCTATGACGCGGAGTTTGGCTGGGATCACCACGTTCTGCTCCGGGATACGCTGGCACGCTGCAAGGGCAAGTGGCTGATCTCTCAGGTGGACTGCCCGGAGATTCGGTATCTGTTCAAAGATTATGAGATTCTGGATTTCCAGCGGATTCACCCCATGGTGCAGAAGTATGCCCCCGGTAAGCAGTTCGGGGAAAGAACGCAGAGCCTGCTTCCCCTTATCCAAGGGGAGACAGGCTCTTTTTTTCTTCAATTTTTCCGGCATTTTGCTTGCGCAAGACTCTCAGGACTGATTCAGAAGTTGTGAGCAATGCGGCAGCTTCTTCATCGCTGCAGTTTTCAATCAGCGCACGCAATTGGTGCTTCACAGAGGAATCTGCCACCGTTTCCGGATAGAAAATCTCATTGGGATCAATGCGTAAGACGCGAACAAGAGGGTAGAGAATGTTCATTCTTGTATTGGATTTCCCATTTTCGATAGAACTGATTGTTCGCGTATTGGTATCAACCAGTTCTCCGACTTGTTCCTGTGTCAGATTCATTTTATCCCGGGCATTCTTTACTGCTCTTGCCAGCGAGCGTGAAAAAGCGTGCATTATACTTCACCTCGCTTTGTATTGTACAATACTCCATTTTTGATTTTAATGTTTTAAAAATCATATTGAGAATGAAATATACTTCCGTAAAAAGAGAGGACAAGAAATGAAGATCATATTACTGTCCCAAAAAACAAGATATAAATCGCATTTCATTTTGAACCACAGAATAGGAATGCCAAAGAACTAGAAGTATATTTCTGGTTATATAGAGAAAGCAATTACGCACGGACTACTTATGTAAGTATCCGTGCGTTCATTTTATGGATGCGTGTTTTCTGCCATTGCCGGTCACCTCCGGGCAATCTGAAGTTTTCTAATTTCAGATTGATTGGAGGAAATAGCAATGGATGGATACCATCCGAAAAACAAAGATCCCCGTCCTAAGCGGAGGAAAGACAGAGATAACCCTTATACGATATTTACAACAGGCATCCAGACTAACTCACCGCATTATTGGCTGTCATTTACGGATAATCAGGGGGAGCAGCACAGTTTGGAGATTTGCAGAGAGCTGTTCGATGCTCTGGATCAGTTTGAACTGGATGATCTATCTGTGATGAATGAGATAGACAATCATTATGAGCATTCCGATCTGACAGAGGAATCCCTGAACACACGGGCAGCAAATCCACCGAAATCTCTGGAAGAAACTGTATTCACCAGGCTGCAATACGAGCGGTTACATAGTGCAGTTTCAGAATTACCGGAAATCCAGCGCAGAAGGGTAAATCTATACTATTTCGGAGGATATACCTTCGAGCAGATTGCGTTGTTAGAGAACTGCACCAAACGGGCGGTAAAAAGGAGCGTAGACCTCGCTGTCGATACGCTCAGAAAAAATTTGAAAAATTTTTCTGATTAGGGTACACTTTTGGCTTTTTAGTTAGGAAACAGGTGAAGGGGTCAAATCCTTCACCTGTTTCTGCTTTTGGGAATGGGTCTGTACTTTGAAAACTGCATACCCATTCGTCAAACACATTCCCATTGCTATTGTGATGAGCATAAGCCGCTTTAGAAGCTGCGCTGGGATGTGCCGGGGGGAAGCATCAGGACATCACTTATCTTTTCGGTCTGCTAGGCTTTCCTCCCCGGCACGGAGCGAGAAACAGTATTCTATGACTTCTGGGCAGCACCCAGAAGGGCGATGACAGGCAGTGGGGACAATGATACTCCCGTCCAGTCACAGCCACACGCAATGAGGGCGGTCACATGAGAACCATGCGAGGGCGCTTCAACCCGTGGAGCTGGTACGCTGCCAGCCGTTTGATGACTTCCCTTAATAGCCGGGGTGTCGAGGACAAATAGGCTTCTTCAAATAACAAATCCGCCAGCAGCCTGAAATGGGCGCTGGCGGAGCTTACATAGGCGGAGAGTTGCCTATATTTTTTGAGGAGGTAAAACACATATGATAAACACATATCTAAGAGGGGAATTGTACTACGCAGACCTGGGCACGGGGGTTGGCTCCGAGCAGAATGGCTATCGCCCCGTGGTCATTATTCAGAATGATGTTGGAAACCGGCATAGTCCCACAACCATCGTGGCGGCGATTTCCACGCAGATTAAAACCAAGGCGAATCTGCCCACCCACTACCATCTGAAGCCGGGGAGCGGGCTTGTGCAGTCCTCCATGGTCATGCTGGAGCAAATCAGAACCGTGGACAAAACTCGGCTGGTTCAGTACATTGGAAAGCTGTCTGACGGGGAAATCAAGGGGCTGAATCATGCGCTGGCTATCAGCATTGGTCTGATTCCTACCACGCCCGGAAAACTCACATTGTGCCTGTGCAGCACCTGCGCCGAGAACTTCTACGGCTCAGGTGCTTATTATTTGCGGCGGGTGAATCCTATCGAGGTTGAGAAGGAGCTGTGTACCTACTGTAACCAGAGGGTGGGTTTCGATTATGAAATTACCCCTCGGCATAAAGGCCGGTAAGCAGGTTCGCACCTTTGTCAAATCGTTCTCTTTTTTATAATATGAAGGAGGTTAATCATGCTAGTCTATACCATCCGCAAAAGTGATTTGTATGCGTCTGGCATTGAACCAACCCGGAAAATTCTGGACATTGCCGGTGAAAATGAGAAGGTGGACTTTGCCCTTGTCCTTGCGAAGATTCTCAGAGAACTGACAGCTCAGACCGGGAACATAACTTAAGGAGTGAAAACATATGACAGTCGTTGAGCGGTTAAGAAACAGGGGAGTGACACCCAGAGCGGTTCTGTACGCTCGGTTTTCGTCGGATAACCAGAGGGAGGAATCCATTGAAGCCCAGCTCCGGGCCATGCACGAGTATTGCAGCCGGAATTCCATCGTAATTATCCATGAATACTGTGACCGGGCAAAATCCGCGACTACGGATGACCGTCCGGAATTTCTGAAAATGATTGCGGCATCCAGAGAAGGGGACTTCGACTTTGCCATCGTCCATAAGCTGGATAGATTCAGCCGAAACCGCTATGACAGCGCCTACTACAAACGGGAGCTGAAAAAGAACGGAGTGCAGCTGCTGTCCGTTCTGGAGCAGATGGACGACAGCCCGGAAAGCATCATTCTGGAATCCGTGCTGGAGGGCATGAGCGAATACTACTCCAAGAATCTGGCCCGCGAGGTTATGAAAGGAATGAGAGAATCAGCTATGGACTGTCGTTACATTGGCGGCTGGGTGCCCTGATCATCTACACTGTAACATTTTAAGGAGGAAGCGAATGAGCGAAGCAGAAAACAGTGTGCAGTTCGGTCTGAAGAACGTGCACTACGCCACCATGAACGCCGACGGCAGCTACAAGACGCCTGTCCATGTGCCGGGTGCGGTAAACCTCACGCTTAAGGAGGAAAGCTCAGTTACGAAATACTATGCGGACAACGTCCTGTATTACGTATCCAATAACGGCTCCGGCTATTCCGGTGACCTGGAAATGGCCAGGTTCATCAATCAGATGCTGGTTGATATCTGGCACTTTATTGAGCATCAGACCGATCACACCCTCATCGAGCAGGCTGGCGTGGAGCCTTCCAAGTTCGCCCTGCTCTTTGAGATTGACGGCGATGCCAACAGCTCCATGTATGTTCTGTACGCCGTCACGGCCGGAAAGCCCGGCATTACCGGCGAAACCAAGAAGGATACGTCCGAGCCGAAGGGCCAGAGCTGCAGCATCAACGCGCAGCCGCTTTCCAACGGCCGTATCTCTGCCAGAACCACGGAGAAAACGCCCAAGTCGGTAATCGATAATTGGTACAAGTCTGTCTACATCCCTTCTGTTGAACAGGCATCTGCCGAACAGGGAGGCTAATACTTATGTCCTTATCCCATGAATCCCTTGTGCGTGATATCCCGGTTGGTTCCATTACCATCCCCATGCGGGCCTCTGCGCTGATTCCCCGGCTGTACCGGGTGAAGTTCGGGCGCGATATTATGCGGGACATGATGCGGCTCCAGAAGAATATGCACGCGGCACAGGATAACCCGGACGTGGATCTGGATGCCGCTGATCTCACGATTTTCGAGGACGTGGCATGGATCATGGCGAAGCACGCCGACCCGAGCATTCCCGGCGATCCCGATGAATGGCTGGACGGTCTGCCCGGAGTCCTGTCCATTTACGAAGCTTTACCTGAAATTATAGCACTGTGGTCTGAGAATCTCAAGACCACATCTGTGCCCAGAAAAAAGTAAGGGCCACCACGCGGGAGCCGACCGGCGCAACGTTCATGCTCCGCTGTGCGCAGCTGGGCCTTGATGACCGGGCGCTTGGTGGCATGACCATGGGCATGGTGTATGATCTTATGATCGAGGAAGCCAATGACCGGGAGAAATACCCGTTCAAGGCAACGCAAAAAGACATTGAAGCATTTTTCGGAGGTGGATAATGGCGGACAGGCTTAAGGGTATTACGCTGGAGATTGGCGGAGACACGCAGAGTCTCTCCAAATCCCTGAAAAATGTGAATTCCGATATTCGGAACACACAATCCCAGCTGAAGGATGTACAGAAGCTCCTGAAACTGGACCCCGCAAACACAGAATTACTCAGACAGAAACAGCAGCTTTTGAAGGCTGCTGTTTCTGAAACCAAGGAGAAACTGGACGCCCTGAAAAAGGCACAGGAGACCATGGACGCCAATGGGGTTGACAAAAACTCTGAGCAGTACATGGCGCTTCAGCGAGAGATCATTTCCACTCAGAACGAGCTGGACAAGCTGGAGGAAGCAGCCAAACAGTCGAATGTAGCGCTTGAGAAAATCGGCGCTACGGCGGACAAAGTGGCTCAGGGTGCCAGCAAGATTGCTGATTCCACCAGAGCATTGAGTGCTGCGGCTGGTGCCGGGCTGGCTGCCATTGGCGGCGCTGCGTATTCTGCCGTCACTTCTGCGGACGATCTGAACACCCTGGCAAAGCAGACAGGTTTCACCACGGCGGAGCTCCAGAAGATGAAGTACGCTGCCGATCTGGTGGATGTCAGTATGGAGGATATCACGGCAAGCTCTGTCAAGCTTAAAAGGAATATGGCTTCGGAATCCGACAGCGTTGTTTCTGCCTTTTCTCAGCTGGGTGTAAGCACCCACACGGCAAACGGAGAACTACGGGATTCCACCACGGTGTACTGGGAAGTGGTTGAGGCTTTGTCCCATGTGACGAACGAGACGGAGCGCGACACACTGGCCATGACCATTCTCGGCAAAGGGGCCGACAGTTTGGCGGGTATCATCGATGATGGAGGCGCGGCGCTCCGAGCATATGGAGATGACGCTGAGCGGTTAGGCTTAATTCTTTCTCAGGACACTCTGGACGGCCTGAATCAGGTAAATGATAAGATCGATGAAACGAAGGCCAAGGCGCAGGCAACGCTTGCTGTGGCGGGCGCAAAGGCTGTGGAGGCGCTTCTCCCGGTTATCGATCAGATAGTGGCAATGCTTGCGAATGTACTTCTCTGGATAGGATCTCTGGACTCCTCCCAGATCAGAATGCTGGTGACGATTCTGGCGGTTGTTGCCGCAATCTCGCCCATTGCCTCTATTGTTGCGGGAATAGCTAATGCCGTCAGTGCGCTTATTCCGGTAATAATGGCCATGAACACCGCTCTGGCGGCAAACCCCTATCTCATTCTTGCCGTTGCAATTGTTGCAGCGGTCGGCCTGATCGCTTATGCGATTATTTCCAATTTTGATGCCATCAAGGCGGCGTTCCAGGGATTGTTGGAGTGGATCCAGTCTGGATTCCAGTCTCTTTGCGCATTCCTGGAGCAGGTAGACTATGCTTTGGGCGCTGCGCTTATCGCTGTGATTAACGGGCTTTTCGGTGCCGTCAAGGGCCTTCTGAATGCAGGGATTTCTATTGTTGAAAGCTTTGTGAATGCTGTTCTCGGCATGCTGAACGCCCTGATCGGGGCAATCAACTCTGTGGTCGGCGCTGTGGCAGGCCTTTTCGGCGGCTCGTTCGGAGGGTTCAAAAAGTTCAGCGCGGTCAATCTCCCGAAGCTTGCCAAAGGCGGAGAGGTTCTGTCTGGCACGGCGCTGGTTGGCGAGGCTGGCCCCGAGCTGCTGACGGTATCCGGCGGGCGTGCCGTTGTCACACCCCTGACGGCCACGGTGGACGGCGGAAGTATTGCCAGGGTTATGGGAAGCCAGCAAATCAAAACGGACGTTGGAATCAGCTTCCAGGGTTCACTGTCCCAGTTGGCCGCTGTCCTCCAGCCCGTCATTGTGGCAGAAACCAAGCGAATCGGCCCATCCTTTACGAAGTGAGGTGCGTCTATGCAGAACATAGTGGTTGATGGGGTTGAGTACCGAGTGCGGGTTGTGTATGAGTCCCTGTCCCGCTCTTTCTCCATCGTGGAGGGCCCGAACGGCGGTACCGCCATCACGGCAAGAACCATCCGGGACATCATCGGCACGAAGTATGATTACGAAATGCGCGTTGAGCCGGATCTACGATATCCTGAGGACTACGACGCGTTTTATGAGGTCATATCCGCTCCTGTAGAATCCCACATGGTGGAGATGCCCTATGGCAGCGGCGCGATGAAATTCGAAGCAATGATTGTAAGCGGCGAGGATACCTATAGAGGCATCCTCGTAAACAGAAACGCATGGCAGGGGCTTCGGGTGCAGTTCAAGCCGATTCTTCCGCAGAGGACACGCTGATGGCAGTAAAGACAAATGAAATTCTGATCGGCAGCAAGGAGAATCCAATACTGTCGCTGGACAATGACAATATCATATCGGTCAACGGGAATCTGGCCTGCGACCTGCTGTGCGAGACAATCCCTGTCGATACCCTGGAAATCCAGTGCCGCTATGACAGAATGCAGGTGGCCTTTTCTCCGATCGATTACGACGGTTTGCGTACATCTGCAGCAAAGCAGGTGTATGCACGCTCAGCTGGAACAGATGACGTGCTGGATATCCCATACGCATCCGGGCTTTGGTATTACAATGGCGGATCGTACATTGGTAAATTCTATGTTGTCGATGCTCAGCGCACAGGAAAATCTGTCTATACGATCAAAGCGAAAAGCGCAATAGGCGTTCTTGATGTCATGCCATACTACGGGAAACTGTTTGTAAATACACCACTTTCCGATGCAATTAACGACATCATCCTGACAGACGGAATGCGAAGGACGGAAACGCCGTTCCTTTTGGATTTAGCAGAAAGCATTGTGCTCGGGAGTAATCTGGACGCGGTCACAGTTACAGGCTGGATCCCTGTCTGCACAAAGCGGGAAGCTTTGCACCATGTTCTGTTTGCGCAGGGAATAAACATTCTAAAGTCTGAGAATGATGCTTTTCTGGTATCCAGAATCACAAATCTGAATGCCGGAGAGATTGATCCGGACGACGAATATGAGGGAGGTTCTGTTGACTTGACAGACCGGGTTAGGTCTGTAGAAGTAACGGAACACTCCTATGTGCAGTCGCCAAATGCGGAACCTGTCGTCCTCTACGACAATACTGAGACTCTTGTTGATCTTGGTACAACGGTAATATTTGATTCTGCTCCTATTGTTGCATCATCCCTGATAGCGTCCGGCACCCTTGTGGTTCTCGCATCAAATGAAAACTGTGCCATTGTTACAGGCGTAGGAACCCTCACTGGAATACCGTATACGCACACTACCAATGTGGTCTCAAGAGTTAACAGCAGCAATGCGGATGGACAATCCATTTCTGTTTCAGATGCAACGATGGTAAATGCCGTTAATTCCAATGCAGTAGCCGATCGTCTTTATGATTATTACTTTAAAAAGCGGGAAATAAAGATTCCAATAGTCCTCTCAGGTGAACGGTGTGGGCTGAAATACACCTGTACATCGCCGTTTGGCGAGAAAAAAGAAGCCTTCATTTCGTCAATGTCTATCACGGCTTCCGCCATTGCGAAAGCCGACTGCAAAATAATCTCAGGATACGAACCACCTGAAAGGCCAGGAGAATTGACCCATCTGGTTGTCCTGACTGGTAGCGGTGTTTTCCAAGTTCCGAGAGAGGTATTTGAGGCTGACAACCCAAGAATGAGGGTCATATTGATCGGCGGCGGACAGGGTGGTCAAGGCGGTCAACCTGGCGAGTATGGAAAAACCGGACTGGTTAATGATGTTGCTAGTTTGGCAAAACCGGGAAGCCATGGAACAAATGGAGCCCCCGGAAGGATTCGCATGACACAGATTGATAAAAAAATATCTGAATATTACTCTTATTCATGTGGTTGTGGTGGGAAAGGAGGTCAGCGTGTTTCATACGGCGAGGCCCAGATCACTGGGGATATGGGTGGACCTACGACTTTTGGGGATTATTCTTCTGAAGTTGGTACGATTCCAGAGGTCGGTTTTATTGACCCGTTATCTGGTAATGTGTACGGTGGGCCGTCTCCTGACTTTAGTAAAGTCATCCGAAGCGGCCGCGGCGGTGGCGTTGTAAAACGCATTGCCTCTGAGCAGGCTGATGGTGAGTATCGTATTGACCCAGAATCCGGAGTAATTGTTGCAAATGAAGCTATTGCTGAAGAGTATGGAGTGGAGCTTGGTCAGGTCATTGAGGTCCGCGGTGGTAAAGGCTCGGTGTATGAATTTGGTAACGCTTTTAATGGCTATACTGGCGGCGGAGGCGGAGGCCCAGCGATAAACTATATCCAATGGAATTATGACAACGCAAGCGATGGATATTATTACAAAATTAATGGCAAAGATATTGGTGGAGGTCATGGAGGCCGTGGTGGTAGCGGCTTGGACGGCCCATCCCCATTCGCGTTTTCTAAAACTGCATATGGGCGTGGAGGAATCGGAGGTCACGGCGGTGGTGGTGGCGGATCATCGGGTTATTTGTTATATACGGCATCCGGGTATACCGTTACTGCCCCCAACCCCGGGCGTGGGGGCGATGGTGGTAAGGGCAGCGACGGTGCTCCAGGTTGCATCCTCGTTTACTATTAAGGAGGTAATATGGCAAACGATCAGAGATTTGATTCCAGATACACCGGCGAGGAAATGGAAACCGCCTTTTCCGTTGCGCTGGCTATCGCAAATCACAGCGGGATTCCGAAGGGAACAGGGAAGGGAAGCATCCAGATCATCAGCCTGGATACCGATAGGCTGACAAGTGATAGCGAACGTATCCCGACGTCTGCTGCGGTCGCACAGGCAATCGCTTCGGCAAGAAAAGTATCTGAGCTTCTCACGTTCAAGGGTATCGTGCAGACCACAGACGATCTCCCTGCGGATGCAAAACCTGGATTTGTGTACATTGTGGTTCAGGAAGACAATGAGAATTACGCATGGGATGGGGATATCTGGACGCCCATCGGAAAGCTGATTGCACCCATTGTCCTTTCCAGCCAGTCCGTATCTTACCAGATCAGCGATTCCGGCGATTCTGTCCCGACTGGCGAATGGGTTACCGATTGCCCTGCAGTTCAGCAGGGGCAATACCTATGGACGCGTACCGTTGTGCAGTTCAGCGTAGGTGACCCGATTACATCGTATTCCTGTGCATACGCTGGCGCGGACGGAAGAGAGGTTACTGTGTGCGGCGTGAAAGCCGACGAATCCGGCAATGTTATTCTGAATGCAAGTGATGTGTCTGCCGTCCCGACTGCTGGCGGCACCATGACCGGAAACCTGTCCGTCCCCGCTCCCTCATCGGCGGGACACGCTGTCAACAAGGAATATGTTGACACAACGGCCGCTACTGCAACCCTCCCCGTCTCCGGGTGGGTTGGCTCCGGGCCGTATACACAGACCATCGCCGTGCAGGGCCTGACGGACGGGCGGCGGTGCATGGTGTATCCTGCCTACGGTGGCGATGCTGCTGCAAATCTTTCCATGCGGGAGGC
>JALFJQ010000067.1 GCA_022775085.1 Clostridiales bacterium
AGACGCACAGTGCCGGTGACGTGTTCCTGTGTGTCCGTGACAAAGGCGGACAGTGCCCGGCGCAGGGGCGTGAACCACTGACCGTTATAGACCAGATCGGCGAACGTCACCGCCAGTTCTCGCTTTTTGTGAGCGGTCATCTTGTCCAACGTCAGTGTCTCCAAAACCGCATGAGCACGGCAGAGAATGGTGCCGCCCGGTGTTTCATAAACACCTCTGGACTTCATACCCACCAGGCGATTCTCGACCACGTCATAAAGCCCAATGCCATTTTTACCGCCCAGTTCATTGAGCTTTTCGATGATTCTGGATGCCTTGCAGCGCTCGCCATCCACAGCCACAGGGACGCCTTTCTCAAATTCAAGCGTCACATAAGAGGCTTCGTCCGGGGCCTGAAGTGGAGAGACACTCATCTCCAAAAAGCCGGGTTTCTCATACTGCGGCTCATTTCCGGGGTCCTCCAGGTCCAATCCCTCATGGCTCAGATGCCAGAGATTCTTGTCCTTGGAGTAGTTGGTCTCCCGGCTGATTTTCAGAGGGATGTTGTGAGCCTCGGCATAGTCGATCTCCTGATCACGGCTCTGAATATCCCACTCCCGCCAGGGGGTGATAATCTTCATATCAGGCGCAAAGTGCATGATGGCAAGTTCAAAGCGGACTTGGTCGTTTCCTTTGCCGGTACTGCCATGGCTGACGGCGTCCGCATGTTCTCGCTTGGCAATCTCCACTACCCGCTTCGCAAGTACAGGTCGGGCAAAGCTGGTGCCGAGAAGATACCCCTCATAGTCCGCTCCGGCCTGCACGGTAGGAATGATGTAATCGTCCACAAACTCATCGGTCAAATCTTCAATATACAGTTTGCTGGCGCCGCTGGCCTTGGCTCTGTCCTCCAATCCGTCCAGCTCGCCGGTCTGACCCACATTGCCGCAGACGGCAATGACTTCACAGTTGTCGTAATGTTCTTTCAGCCAGGGGATGATAACAGAGGTATCCAGTCCTCCGGAGTATGCCAAAACCACTTTTTTAATGTCACTCATTGTCTTTCCAGCCTTTCAGGGAATTTATTTTGGAGTAGTTTCTCCAGTGCTGTAATGCGGGTACATAAGGTCAACAGCTTGGTTGCCTGCCAAATATCTCCCTCTTCTGCATAGGAGGGAGCAATTCGGATATTGCGGTCTTCAGGGTCAATACTGTGTGGGAATGTAGCACCTGCGGGTGTGAATTTCACGCCGGCCTGTGCACACATGGAAACTGTTTTGGAGGCGCATCCCGGCATGGTGTTGAAGGAGAGAAAGTATCCACCCCGAGGTATGGTCCAGTCGGCAATGCCAAGTCCGCTTAGATTTTCCTCCAACACTTTTTCAACCAATTCGAACTTGGGACGCAAAATAGCTGCATGCTTTGCCATGTGGTTTCGCACGCCCGTGATATTGCGGAAATACCGTACCTGCCGCAGCTGGTTTAGCTTGTCCGGCCCAATGGTTGCGTATTTTAACGCCCCCCGCAAATCAATCAGGTTGGCGGGACTGGCGGCTACAGCGGAGATGCCGGCTCCGGGAAATGCCATCTTGCTGGTGGAGCAGAATTCGTAGACCAAATCCGGATTTCCAGCTGTGCGGCAGGCAGACAGAAGATCCAGTTGCTCGTCCTTGTCTTCCGGATAGAGGGTATGGACGCAGTATGCGTTGTCCCAGAAAATGCGGAAATCCGAAGCCTTGGGGCGCAGCGCGGCAAACCGACGTACTACGGCGTAGCTGAATACGATTCTGGTCGGGTTTTGGAATTTCGGCACACACCAAATGCCTTTTATGCTCTCGTCGCTGGACACCAATGCTTCAACCTTATCCATATCAGGCCCATCTTCGCGCAGGGGCACGGGAATCAACTGGAACCCAAAGTGCTCTGTCATGGCAAAATGCCGGTCATAGCCTGGAACCGGGCACAGAAATTTCCGATCCGGGACCTGTACCCAAGGCGTTCCACCCATAAGTCCGTCCAGCATAGCGTGGCTGAGAATGAAGTGCATCAGTGTCAGGCTGCTGTTTCCGCCTACCAGTACGTCCTCCCGCTGAACGCCCAGCAGCTCTGCCATCAGACGTTTGGCTTCTGGAATGCCGTCCAGGCCACCATAATTTCTGCAATCCATACCGCTTTCACTGTCAGTAACTGATCGGGGACCAAGCACACCCAGCATGTCCATGGACAGAGCCAACTGTTCCTTCCCGGGCTTACCACGGGATAAGTCCAAAGAAAGGCCCATCTCCTGGCACTGCTCATATTGGTCCAGGCATACCTTTCGTTCCTTTTTCAGTTCTTCGGAAGACATGTTTTT
>JALFJQ010000033.1 GCA_022775085.1 Clostridiales bacterium
GCTTGATTTTTCGGGTTGGAAAAGGACGAAGAATCAGGGTGCAGAATCCCAAAAACCGTTGGTAATTCAGGGCTTTCCCAGTTTGTCGTAATTATACCGTAAGGGCATACCGCAGCCTCAGCCACTGCTTCTATCTATGTACATCATATTAAAACAGTTTCTTGAGCGGACCCAGCATCGGGACTACTTGCCCCGAACTTATCAAAACTGAATCAACGACTCAGCTGATCAGGGAACCTGAGTACAGGTTCCCTGATCAGTTTTACCTACCATTAAGAGAATAGAGGGCACGCACTCGCCATGTCCACATCACAAAACAATAATCATCCAGCGCAGCAGCCACCAGTTTGGTTTTGCGTCCACTTCTTGGCAAAGTTGGAATCGATCTTTTCGGAAAGCGACAAGAAGCCAACAGCTTTGGCTTTTCTTACGAGCCGTTATTCTAATGCGTCATTATCGGCGTTTAGAATTCGCGTTTCCGCTTTCCTCTTTTGGTTTCGATGATATGCCGAATTGCCATGATGGGGTGGTAAAAGATCATCCGAGGACCGGCGAAGCGCATAACAAGTCGGATTTTTTCTCGCATGTCCGGCTTGTAGCAATGGACTTTGCAGCTCGAGCAGAAGGTCTTTGTTTCCATAAATTGACACTGGTCGATGCGTTGTTTTGCGTAGGCGTCCAGCGCGGCGCATTCGGGGCAAAGAGAGTTTCCACCGTGCTTTTTTCGGCAGTAAAGCCCGATCATCAGGCAGACGGTTTCCTTCTCCCTTTGTCGTTTGCCGTCTACGTCCATCTTCGATTTAGCCATAGGAGTGAAGTCCCGGCAGCAGGGTGTTGACGCCCACGAAGGTGAACAGTACAACGGGCACCGCAATCACCACAATCCACGCCATAACCTTGCTGCTGAGCTTTCGGCGCAGACGCAGATGCAGGTAGATGGCGTAGAGAATCCAGGTGATGAGCGCCCAGGTTTCCTTGGGGTCCCAGGTCCAGAAGGCAGACCAAGCCTGCTCCGCCCAGATGGCGCCGGAGAGAATCACCACCGTCAGCAGCAGAAAGCCCAGCGCCACCAGCCGATAGCACAGGAAATCAATCTGCATCAGCTGATTTTCGACCCCCGCCTTCCGGCTCAGCGTCAGATACCGGACACCCGCGCAGCCTGCCAGCACAAAGGAGGCGTAGGAGAATACCGCAGAGCCGATATGCAGGCCGAACCAGGCACTTTTCAGAGCGGGCATCAGTTCCGTGATCTCCCGGGGCTGCAAAGCCGCATAAGACAGAATCAGGAACACCATAGGCATGGCGACCGCACGAATCCACTCAGCCTGGGTGCGCCTTTGCAGGACAATCAGCATCACTGCCACGCCCCAGGCAAAGGCGGAGGCAAACTCAAACTGGTTGGACAGGGGAATCCGTCCGGCGGTGATGCCACGGGCCACCAGATAGGCGCTCAGGCAGCCGCTTCCTGCCAGAAACAGCCACCAGGCAATCCGGGCAACCTGATCTTTTCTGAACAACATCCCGCAAAATTCCAGAACCACCGCCGCGAAAAACAGAACCAGCGGGGTAAAAAACAATACATTCAGCATTTTTTCTCCTCTTTTTCTATCTCAGTTTCCAATAGCGCGGAAAGTTCGATCACCATATTCTGGGGCTTGGGGCCGGAAACGCAGTAGCCGTCCTCCCGCACCGTCACGATGGCTGGGGTCTGGAAGAAGCAGAACCACAGACCCACGATCATCAGGCAGAAGGCCGCGCACAGCAGACCGTTTACCACACTGGGGGTTTTCTTGATCCGCAGGCCGGGGTATTCCACCGGGTTTTCAAAGGTGAAGTCCAGTCCGGCGACGGAAACCGTCTCCCCCGGGAAGGCCATCACCGGGGTGTACACGCCGTCGGAGGCCAGAAGAATCTGGTATACCGGGTTGTTGTATTTCCCGGATGTCTGGGTGATTAGGGTGAAATTCCCCGCCTCGTCCCGAAGATACCCGGGGTACAAAGCCTCAAACCAGACGCCGTTTACACTGTCCAGAGACAAAAAGCACATTTCTGTCAACAGGAAGCGATCCTCTCCCCCGGTTTCCCCGTTGCGAACCGTTACCGCGCCGGCGGTGCCGTAGGTCTGCTGGTAGATTTTATAGCCGCCGAAGGCCAGGGGGTGATTGACCCGGATTTCCTGTACGCCGCTGTCCCTGCCATCCGGCAGGGTGACATGGATTTTGCTGGCATAGTCCAGATTGCCTGCGCCATCCTCAATGTGGAAGGAATCCACCGCAATGACAGTTCCGTCGCCCATGGTCAGCGCTTCCCCGGGCATACAGGTCTGGTCTGTCACCGTGGGCAGATACAGAGCCGCCGCGCCAAAGAGCACCGTCAGCAAAATGGCAAGGTGGGTCAGGAAAGAGCCGTACCAGCCAATGCCGTTTTTGCTGTAGACCACAGCAGTCTCAAATTCGGTCTTGCGGAAGTGATGGACTTCCAGATAGGTTTTCAGCTTTGTCAGCCCTTCGGGGGACAGCGCCACAGCGGTTTTTCGATTGGCGGCATGGGCCACGGCATTTTTCGCGGTATTTACCACCCGGCGAATGCGAATCAGAGAACACAGCGTCAGATTCAGGCACAGCAAAACCGTCAGGCAGATAAAATACCAGCTGTGAAATACGTCATCCAGCCCCAGCGCCAGCAGGGGGCCATGCCAGCCGGGATAAGTCTGCACATACCACGCCGGCTCGTTGCCCTGACCGATCAGGGAGCCGGCAAAGCTGCATATCAGGATCAGACCCAGCAGCACCATACCGAAGGTCATGGAACGCAGGAATTTCAGAATTTTTATTTGCAAAACACGTTTCCTCTTTTCAAAAACGCCGCCCGTCCAGCCGGACGGACGGCGTTATGTCGTATACGGTTACTTGAACATGCCCATAGCCTGATTTGCCAGAGCCTCCGCCTTGTCAAGGCAGTCGCTGTCCAGGGCAGAGTTGTGGGCGCCCTCACTGTTCTCCACGAACACGAAGTCCCAGTAGAACTGGGCATCCCGGGCAACCGCACGAATGCCGTTCAACTCCTCCTCGGTATACTCACCGGATTCCACAGCCAGAGCCAGCTTCTCCGTCAGGCCCTCCAGCAGATAGCCTACGGCATAGGTGCGCCGTTCCGTCTCCTGCTGAATGGCCCGAACCTGACCGGTCAGGTCGGTATGGCACTGGGCACAGGTGTTCTCCATCAGGGTCTTGTTCTCCAGGGGGCTTATCCAGGTATGGCTGATGTAGGTGGTGCCGTCTGCCGCAGTGGCCTCGCCCATATGGCAGTCGGCGCAGGTGAAGGTGTCCTTGTGGACGCTGCCCGCGCCCATGTAGGTCTCAAATTCGGGGTGCTGCACCTTAATCTGCCGCACGCCGGTACGGGGATTGGTGTAATCCGCGAAGGGCTGACCATCCACGATGGTACGGTTGTAGTAGTCCAGAATGGCGTCGGGGGTCATGGTAGCCAGGTTCTGATAGGGCAGAGTCGTCGCCTTGCTCTGGGGCGCAAAGTAGTATTCCACATGGCACTGACCGCAGGACAGTGTGGCGGGATCCACATTTTGCAGGTCATCACCCATAGCGTCCGCCAGATAGGTGTGGGTCACCACCAGCTCGCTGCCGGTGTTGGCGTGGCAGTTGTAGCAGCTGATGGACTCGTTGATCTGGGCAAGCGCGTCTTCAAAGGTCATCTGATAGGCCGCGTCACCCATTTCATTGACCATGGCCGTGTAGTCCGGGGTCTTGCAGGTGAAGCAGTTTGCCAGCTTATGGGGCCGTCCAGTGGAGGTCACGTCCTCCACGGTGTAGGTGTGTCCCCGGGCGCTGCCGTAGAACTTGGAGAACGCCATGCCCTCATAGATAATGGGGATCATGGGATAGTCCTTGGTGTAATCGTGGACTTCCTTGTTGTCGCTGTTGGCAAGATAGGATTTGTAGATTTCCGGGTACTTTCCAGCCCAATCCTCGGCAGTCATGACCGTGATGCCGGAGCCGGTCTGCACCACCTGTGCCTTCCGGGCAGGGGCTTCCTCGGGCGTTTCCGCCTTTTCTGCCGTGGGTGCGGCAGGGGCAGCGGGAGCAGCGGAGGCCGCGGGGGCTTCCGTGTTTCTCTGGCAGGCGCAGAAGGACAGAGCCATCAGCGCAGTCAGCAGCAGAATCCATACTTTTTTCATTGCTTATCCCTCCTCAGCTTTGAACAGGTTCATGGCCTGATTCAGCAGTTCCTCTGCCTGATTCAGGCACCGGGTGGTCAGTGCGGAGTTGTGGGCGCCTTCGCTGTTCTCCACGAACACGAAGTCCCAATAGAACTGGGCGTCCCGGGCAAGGGCACGGATGGCGTTCAGTTCCTCTTCGGTGTACTTCCCGGATTCCACAGCCTTGGCAAGCTTCTCCGTCAGGCCCTCCAGCGTGTAGCCGATGGCATAGGTGCGACGCTCGGCTTCTTCCTGAATGGCTGCCACCTGTCCGGCAAGGTCGGTGTGACACTGGGCACAGGTGTTATCCAGCAGAGTTTTATTTTCCAAGGGGCTGATCCAGGTATGGCTGATGTAGGTGGTGCCGTCTGCCGCAGTGGCCTCGCCCATATGGCAGTCGGCGCAGGTGAAGGTGTCCTTGTGGACGCTGCCCGCACCCATGTAGGTTTCAAATTCGGGGTGCTGCACCTTGATCTGCCGCACGCCGGTGCGGGGGTTCACATAGTCGGCAAAGACTTCGCCGTTGACCTGAGTATGGTTGTAGTAATCCAGAATGGCGTCCGGATCCATAGTAGCCAGACTGGTATAGGGCAGCGATGTTGCCTTGGTTGTGGGGTGGAAGTAATACTCCACATGGCACTGCGCGCAGGACAGGGTTGCCGCGTCCACATCCTTAAGCTCCTCACCCAGAGCATCCGCAAGATACGTGTGGGTGATCACCAACTCGTCGCCGGTATTGGCGTGGCAGTTGTAGCAGCTGATGGACTCGTTGACCTGAGCCAGCACGTCCTCAAAAGCCAACCGGTAGGCGGCATCGCCCATTTCGTTGACCATGGCGGTGAAGTCCGGGGTCTTGCAGCTGAAGCAGTTCGCCAGCGCGTGAGGCCGCCCGGTGGAGGTCACGTCCTCCACGGTGTAGGTGTGCCCACGGGCGCTGCCGTAGAACTTGGAGAAGGCCATTCCCTCGTAAACCACGCCGATCATGGGGTAATCCTTGGTGTAATCGTGAACTTCGGTGTTTTCGCTGTTGGCAAGGTAGGATGCGTAGATTTCCGGGTAGGTTTCCGCCCAGTCCTGCGCGGTCATGACAGTAACGCCGGAGCCGGTCTTGACGACCTGGGTCAGGCGCTTCTCAGAGCTTTGGACAGCCGGGGCAGCAGGTGCATCACCGGACTGACCCAGAGGTGCAATGTCTGTGGCCTTGCTGGGATCCAGATAAGGCTGCGCCGCCTCCAGAGCCTTGTTCACGCAGTCCACAACCGTCTGGGAGGAGATCGTCGCGCCGGATACGGCATCCACATTGTCACCAATGGTGAAGCTGCCGGATTGACCGATAAACTGACCCCAGAAGTAGGATTCCTCCACCATATCGCCGAGGCCCTCCGTCTCGGAGTGCTTGGCGGGGTCGATGTACACGCCTGCTACCTGACCGCTGTGACCGATGCCCACCTGAACCTGCATGGGGCCGTTTCTGCCCTTGCCGGTGACGTAGACAACCACACCTGCGTCAGAGGTGTACAGCTCGTCGATGCCCTCAGGGGCAGTCTGCTGTTCCTTGGTGGTCGCGCCGGGCAGAACGCCGCCGAACTGCAGATCCTCAGGCCGGTTGTCCTCAGCCGGGGGATTGATGAGATCCCGGACAAAGTAGCCCGCCTTGTTGACGCCGCTGCACACCGCGCCGGAGGTAATGGTGGCGCCGGTGATGGCGTCCACATTGTTACCCACCTGAACAGGGATGGTCAGACCAGCAAACTGGTCGGTGAAGGCAGGCTCCTTGGATTTTGCGCCAAGGCCGGGGGTTTCCGAGAATTTCGCGCCGCCCACACTGATGCCGGTGATGGTGCCCTCCAGATCCATGCCTACATGGATTTCCACCGGGCCGCCAAAGCCGGTGACGGTCACCTGTGTCACATAGCCGATCTGGCTGCCGTTTTGCATCGCCGTGTAGCAGCCGTCTACGGTGCTTCCCTCAGGAAGCGCAATTTCCTCAAAGGCATCCGCCCCGGGGAAGCAGGCATAGCGGGAAGCATTGGCTGCCTCCAATGCTCTTTGGGCGATAGGACCCTTGGTGATGCTGTTGACAACGCCCAGCATGCCGCCCACTGCAACGCAGATGATAGCAAGTCTGAGCCACGCCGGAATGCGAAGTTTCAAGAGAAACCACCTCTTCTTCCTTTCATTACAGTTACCAAATAAAATACGCAACATTCGACAACCGTAGTATACAAAATCAATGCTTATTTGTCAATATTTTCTAATTGCGAAAAGAAACGAAGTGAATTAATTGTCAGCCCAAAATTGCTTTCAGATCCTGCTCCGGGGTGGTAGTGGGGTGAATGCCAAAGTTCTCCACCAGATACGCCGCCACATTTGCCGAAAGGAACGCGGGCAGCGTGGGGCCAAGGTAGATATTCTTAATTCCCAGATGCAGCAGCGTCAGCAGGATGCACACCGCCTTCTGCTCGTACCAGGACAGCACCAGCGTCAGGGGCAGGTCATTGACGCCGCAGCCAAAGGCCTCCGCCAACGCCACGGCAACCTTGATGGCACTGTAGGCATCGTTGCACTGACCCATGTCCATGATCCGGGGCAGACCGCCGATGGTGCCCAGATCCAGATCGTTGAAGCGGTACTTACCGCAGGCCAAGGTCAGCACGGCGGTATCCGCCGGTGTCTGCTTGACAAACGCGGTATAGTAATTCCGTCCGGCACGGGCGCCGTCGCAGCCGCCCACCAGGAAAATGTGTTTTAGTGCGCCGGCCTTTACCGCGCCGATGACGGTGTCCGCCACAGACAGTACCGTGTTGTGACCGAAGCCGGTGGTGACGCTTTCGCCGCCGTTGATGCCGGGGAAACGTCGGTCCGAATCAAAGCCGCCCAGCTCCAGCGCCTTTTCGATGACAGGGGTGAAGTCCTTTTCCTCCCCAATATGAGTCATGCCGGGGAAGGAGACGACCTCGGTGGTGAACACACGGTCAGCGTAGCTGGCCTTGGGAGGCATCAGGCAGTTGGTGGTGAACAGAATGGGCGCGGGCAAATCTGCAAATTCCTTCTGCTGATTCTGCCAGGCGGTGCCGAAATTGCCCTTGAGATGGGCATATTTCTTAAGAGCCGGATAGGCATGGGCAGGCAGCATCTCGCCATGGGTATAGATGTTGATGCCTTTGCCCTCGGTCTGCTCCAGAAGCAGCTGACAGTCCTTCAGGTCATGCCCGGTGATGACGATAAAGGGGCCTTTCTCCACGGTCAGGGGCACGGTGGTAGGCACGGGGTGACCATAGGTTTCAGTGTTGGCCTTGTCCAGCAGCGCCATGCACTTGAGGTTCACCTGGCCCACCTTCATGACAATAGGCAGCAGCTCTTCCATGCCCCAGTCCTCGCCGATGGCAAACAGGCCCTCATAGAAGAAGCGGTTCACTTCCTCGTCGGTATAGCCCAGCACCATGGCATGGTATGCGTAGGCTGCCATGCCCCGCAGACCGAAGAGAATCAGAGATTTCAGGGAACGGATGTCTTCGTTGGCTTCCCAGAGAAGATTCATGTCGTATTCGTCGGTTCTGCCGCAGGGGGATGCGCAAGTATTGCAATTCGGCGTCAGCGCTGCCTTTTCCCGGCGCACCATGTCAATCTGCCGACGGACGGTTTCTTCATTGAAATTCACATTGGTCAGGGTGGTGAACAGCCCTTCGATGACTGCCCGATGGGTGGACGCGGTGGGTACGTTCGTATCCGCTGCCCGGGCAAGACCGATTAACGCCCCGGTGAGCTGATCCTGCCGCTTGGCAACTTCGGCACTTTTTCCGCATACTCCAGCCTTCCCGACACAGCCGGTGCATCCGGCAGTCTGCTCGCACTGATAACAAAACATGGAATGATTCATAGTCTTTCCTCCAATTATCTTGACTTTACATCCCTAGCTTACTATACTGGCGAAAGAAAGTATGTCAGATTTCCAACAAAGGAGCCGATTATGGAAGAATATTTTGATATTTTGTCCCAATGTCCCCTGTTTTCCGGGATTTCCCGGCAGGAAATGGGGCTGATGCTGAACTGTCTGGGCGGAAAAATCACCTGCATCGCAAAAGGCAAGCCGGTGTTTCTGGAGGGCGATCCCGCAGAATTTGTGGGCGTGGTGCTGTCCGGCAAGGTGCAGATCGTCCGGACGGACTATTATGGGAACCGAAGCGTACTGACCGTGGTCTCCCCCGGCGGGCTGTTTGCGGAAGCCTTCGCCTGTGCAGGTGTGGAGGCCCTGCCGGTGAGCGCTATGGCCTTGCAAAACTGCGCGGTTCTGCTTCTGGACTGCAAACGGGTGCTGACGGGCTGTTCTAACGCCTGCCCCTTCCACAGCCGTCTGGTGCGGAATCTATTGCAGGGCATTGCCCAGAAGAATCTGATGCTGACCTCAAAAATCCGCTGTATGTCCCAGAAAACCACCCAGGAAAAGCTGATGGAGTTCCTTATGGAGCAGGCCAAACAGCAGGCAAAAGCGGAATTTGTCATTCCCTACGACCGGCAGGCGTTAGCGGACTATCTGGGTGTTGAGCGCAGCGCCATGTCGGCGGAGATCAGCAAGCTGAAAAAGGCTGGGCGGATTGATTGCAGCGGCTCCCGGTTCCGGGTGCTGACACCAGACAAGGAATCCTCGTAGCCGTATCGTTTGACTTTCGGCTCAACTGAATTGTGTATCAAGAGCAATCATAGCCAAAAACCGAGACATCGGGATTTGCGCTCTGCAATCTTGCCCGGCCTGTTCGCAGGCGTGTTTCCGCCTGTGACCGGCGATCAGCTCATAGCCGCCTTCTACGCGGGGTCGGGCAATGGCAGGGACAAGAACACCATTCTGGCTGACGCTTTCCTTTAGCTCCTGCATGGCGGGATCGTCCCGCACGGCGAAGGGATTTTGCGGGTGGGGGTGAAGCTGGGATAACGGCACACGGAGAACGGAACCAATCTTTTCCGGCGCTTTCTTTGGCATGGCATTGCCTCCTTTCAGAGATTTTGGGCATAGAAAAAGGGCATTCCCGTAGTGCGGAAATGCCCTTTTTCTTGGATAAGGGAAGCCTTATTCGGGGGATATGAATTTGTCGTTAATTTAACACCTCCAAAAATTTGCCTGCATTCTGCTTGATTTTTCGGGTTGGAAAAGGACGAAGAATCAGGGTGCAGAATCCCAAAAACCGTTGGTAATTCAGGGCTTTCCCGGTTTGTCGTAATCATACCGTAAGGGCACACTTTCGCTACCATGGCGGTTTCCAGCGGTGTGGATGTGGAGGCTCCGTCCGGTATCATTGGTTATACTTCCTTGATAACCACATGGGCTTAGGCAGCAATGGCATGCAGGATGTAAATGGCTTACGATAATAGGGGCTGCGACAGGTAGCCCCTATTTCTTTCGTTATCTTTCCTTGCCGGTGGGCAGAGAGTTCATCAGGGCAAAGAAATGCTGTGCTTCGCCGGTGCGGAAGAAATCATACCAGCTCGCAAGTGTGTTCTCCTGAAAAACGCCGAGGCGCTCAATAATCTGCTTTGCCCACAGCAGACCGCTGGTGGTGCCTGCGGTGATCAGGTTTCCGTCTACCACCGATGGTGCGTCCACATAGAAGCTCTGCCCCCGATAGCTCGGGCAGAACATATCCAGGAAGCCCGCGCCGTTGCTGGTGTGGGGACGGTGATCCAGCAGCCCCGCGGCTGCCAGCGCGACGGTTGCGCCGCAGATACCGCACACCGTACCTCCGGCGGACAGAAGCGTCCCTGCTTTCTCAATGACTGCAGCCTGCTTTGGGTCATTCCAGGTATCCGCGCCCGGCAGCAACAACACACTGGTTTCCCCGATTTCCATCTCGTCAAGGATGCAGTCCGGGATGACGGTCAGCCCGCCCATGGTTTTCACCGGCTCTTTGGAAATGCCGACTGTTTTGACTATAACCTGCGGCGCATCCTTCTTGAAAAACCGCCTGGAATGCAATTCCGCCGTGACGTGTCCGATTTCCCAATCTGCCAGCGTATCCAGCACATAAACATAAACTGTATACATAGTTACCCTCCATTTTCACGATTCTGTTGCCTTGTTTGCGACTTTATAGTATCATGGAATTACTGACAACACCATGGCAACAATCGATGGTATGATAAAAGAAAAACGAAGGGATGGCAGCCCTATGAAGGTGGACAGACTGGTCAGCATTATTATGATACTCCTTGAGAAAAAGCGGATTGGCGCGCAGGAACTGGCAGATCGGTTCGAGGTCTCGCCCCGAACGATTTACCGCGACATCGATGCCATCAATATGGCGGGGATTCCCGTCCGCTCCACCAGCGGGGTGGGCGGCGGCTTTGAAATCATGCCGGAATACAAAATGGACAAACGAGTCTTCTCTACCGCCGAGCTTTCCGCTCTGCTCATGGGGCTTTCTCACCTGTCCGGCATGGTTCGGGGGGAGGAACTGCTTTCCGCGCTGGCGAAGGTAAGAAGCTTCATTCCAGCGGACAGGGCAAAGGAAATAGACTTGAAGGCAAACCAGATTTCTATTGATCTGCGTCCGTGGATGGGAAACAGGAATATTCAGACCTGTTTGGAAACCATCCAAACCGCTTTGCAGGAAAATAGACTACTCTCCTTTGCCTATGTTGACGGTCATGGGAATCAGACGGAGCGAACGGTCGAACCCTATCAGCTTGTGCTGAAAGGCAGCCACTGGTATTTTCAGGGGTATTGCCGATTTCGACAGGACTACCGCCTGTTCCGGCTTTCCCGCATTTTCCATCTGCAAATGAAGGCGGAGACCTTCTCGCCCCGGGAGTATCAGAAACCGATTCTCGACTATTCGGAAGCGCTGGAAGCCATGCAGACGAGAATCAGGCTTCGGATTCATAAGTCGATTCTGGACCGGGTTCTGGACTTCTGCGGGTTTGAAAATTTCACCCCGGACGGAGCAGAACACTATCTTGTGGAGTACCCGTTCATTGAAAACGACTATTACCTCGATATGCTTCTCAGCTTCGGGCAGGCATGTGAGTGCCTTGCGCCGACCCGTATACGGGAAGAATTAAAACGCAGGGCGCAAGCGATTGCCGCGATGTATGAATGAACAAGGCTCCACGGCAAGCACCGCGGAGCCTGTATTATTCTTTGCATCCATATTATAGCACATAAATGCTATTTCAGCCGCCAGCTTTCGTCTGCGAAAACTGGCGGCTTTGGTTTGGGGTTGCAGGACTTGAGTCTACCGTATTCTCACTGATTAGAATAGGTCCAGCATACTATCCAGATAGATTGCCTCTCGGACATGAATCTGGTACTCCGGTTTGGTCATGTAGTAGAGCAAAAATTCCAGAATCATGGCACTACCGAGGCCTCGGCCTTCGATTTTGAAATTGGAAAAGCCCATGGGGAGGTATATTTCCCGAATGTCCTGGGCGCTGATAAACCCCGGATTGGTCATGGCTTCGGAGAACCGATAGCCCTCATTGCCGCCGGGAGCGGTGCAATGGTGGTCTTCGCAGTTCTCTCCCAGATTCTTTCGGCTGACATTTTCATAGCATTTCTTTCTGTCGGTACAGCCGAACCAGCAGCATTCGTTGCACAGAAATTCAACCTTGTCCTTCTGGGCAATTGTCAGGGTGTTCAGTTTGTCAAATGCCTTGTTCAGCCGAAAATCCGGGACAACATATCGGAAGTCCTCCCGGTTCACTTCGTCCGCAAACTCCTGAAAATCCGTCAGCACCTTTGTGGTGGAAGATACAAAATAGAGGTTTGGGTAGCTCTTTTTCAGATACTCCAGCAGCAAATCGGAATGGACAATGACGCCATTCCCTCCTGCCTCGTTAAACAGTGCACAGAGGCGATTGCATTGCTTGTCCGAAAGGTGCTCCTCCTGAAGCAGGGAGTTACTGAAGGTCAGCCGGGCGGAAATGCCGTATTCTTTCATCAATGCCAGCACTTCCTGTGGGTCATTGTCTCCAAACCCGACGCGACCTCCGCCCCAGATGCAGTCCGCCGGTGCGCCGTAAATGGAGCCGATGTCGCACCAATCGTAGAAATACTCCTGGTGCTCCCGGAAAAGGGGCAGAAAGGCACGGTAGAGCTCATAAAACTCGAACAAGCCGGGAAGATGGTAATGCGCCATGTCGTTTTGAGCATTCTCCATAGCTCTTTCATCACCTCATTTTCGGAATAATTGATCGGGCAAGTTGAGCGACTTGCGTTGACGTCTGTGACATTTTTGGTTGGTTATAGCTTCTCCGTCTGGAAGGCTGTGTATCCTTCGTAGTAATAACTGTGGTCAATGCCCTTCATAAACATTTCCCGGCTGTTCACCTGATCGGTCAACGCAGCACGGAGAACGTGCTTGATCTCAATGTCCCGAACAGGACTGCGCTCCATGGCAAGCAGATAGTCCTCCTTATCGACCTTGCTCCAGTCCACGACCATGCCGATTTCCTTTTTCAGCATACAGTCCAGCCAGATTCGGGTAGCGCGGCCATTGCCCTCTCTGAAAGGGTGTGCAATGTTCATCTCCACATATTTTTCAACAATCTGGTCGAAGTTGCTCTGAGGCATTTTATCGATGTTCTGCAGCGCAGCGTCCAGATACATGAGAGGGGCGAAGCGGAAACTGCCCTTAGCCAAATTGACAGTACGAATCTTGCCCGCGAAATCGTAGATGTCCTCAAAGAGAACACGGTGGATGGTTTGCAAAGACACAAATTTCCCGGCTTCCAAAGTATCCAAAATTCCGGATTCAAAGAGCTCTACAGCTTTCTTTTTGCTGATACGCTCCTCTGCTTCCGCAAGCGCAGGGGAAGAGGTGATTCCTAACTTGTTTTCCAGCATAGTGAAACCTCAAAAATCATTTGTTGCTTATATTATACCATGAAATGCGGGTGCTTTCAATGCAAAAACGCCCGCATTTCATTTTTCTAAAGCATCATTTTCTATGTCTGCTAGGTTGACCACACTTTTTCCCTGGCGTGCTGCCTTGGCAGCATACTGCGCGGCACCGCCCCAAGAGTGAGCGATGTATGTAACCACATAGTCTGACTGGCGGAGCATCCAGTTATTGCGCCAGGAGATTGCATAACGTGGATGGACAGATTCTATTCCTTCCGGCAGCATCGTATCGGAGTCGTCATATTCATTTTGTTTCCCTGGGATATAGGCTAACACAACCGCGTAATTGATCTGAGGGTATTCTTTCTTCAGTCCTTGCAGAACGCCACGCACAATCGCATCCAATCGACCCTGATTGCCCACATAAAACATATCTATATTATGATTCGTTATTAAGTCGATCAGTATCTCTTGTAATTGGGACTTGAGCGAATCCGGGCATTCCCGGTGTCCGAAGAAAGTACAGCTTGCCATATTTACACCCTCTGTCGCAAAAGTCGACCAGTATCGCGGACAATATTTTGCAACAGTATAGCATACCATATTGGTAGTTTGCAACCAATACTGGTCAAGAATGCTATGCGAGGTGCGAAAGATGGAACAGAAGATTCGTAGAGATCGTAACATGGGTGATAATCTCAGACGACTGCGCGGGGACGCCGGTTTGTCCCAAGAGAAGCTTTGTGCTGAATTGCAGCGCCGGGGCTGTGACATTGGGCGGACTACCTATGCGAAGTACGAAGCTGGCGAACTGAATATTCGCGCAAGTGTCATTATCGAACTCAAGAAGATTTACAAATGCACATACGATGAATTTTTCGCTGGGCTGGACTTAAATGCATAATTGTATATGTAAATTACTCAAACTTCGCACCTTTCATGATTTCTGACGCTTTTGTGCTGCTGCGGTCAACGGATAACCCTGATATCTCTGTCATATCCAATTCCTCCTCGTCTGGTTCTGCCAGTTGTAAGCGAATCAGCAATTCATCCAATCTTTTCTTTGCCGTGGGATAGGAAATGTCCAATTCTTTTTGTACAATTTTGCTTCCATTTTGCCCGCTGCGCGCCGGTTGTAAATACCTTTCGTTTCAGCAGGCAAGATAAATGAAATCGTAGGGGTCAAGATTTGCCCGCTCCAATGCAGCCACCCGTTCATCCGGGTCCATTTTCCGCAGTTCTTCCTCGCTCAGCCCCGCCAGACTCAGCTGATCCCGGAAGGGTTCGTATTCCGCATCCAGCACTTCTTCCCCCTCGTTCCAGTGGAGCAAATCTTCCAAAAATTTGATAATCATAGTCGTACCTCCCGTTCTTGTTTCTGCCCCCATTATACCGGGATTCTGTCCTAAAAAACGGGTACGATTCAAGCGCAGGGCGCAGAAAAAGCATCGGAAAAAGCATCGGAACATTACAGGATTTCCGTTTTATCTGTACTTCCTTCCGCTTTCGTGATAAAATTGAGAAAAACCGAAAAGGAGTGGAATCCCATGGCAGGAACCTTACACATCCGGAAGCAAAGCATCATCGAACTGGACGTGGACTGCATCGTAAACGCAGCCAACAGCCAGCTCCACCACGGCGGCGGTGTCTGCGGAGCAATCTTCGCCGCTGCCGGCGCAAGGGAACTGCAAGCCGCCTGCGACGCTTTGGGGCACTGCCCCACCGGTGAGGCGGTCATCACCCCCGGCTTCAATCTGAAGGCAAAGCACATCGTCCACGCCGTTGGCCCCATCTGGCAGGGCGGCAATCACAATGAAGGTCAGCTACTGTACCGCTGCTACCAAAATGCCATGAAGGTAGCCTACGCCAAAGGCTGCCGCTCCATCGCCTTCCCGCTGATTTCTTCTGGCATCTATGGCTACCCCGTCAAGGACGCATGGCGCGTGGCGATCAGAGCCATTCGGGAAAGTCCTTTTGATATGGATGTGACTATTGCAGTGATCGACGACCGGGCTTTGCATCTGGGGACTTCCATTCTCTCACAGGAAGCCAAAACTGCCTCACCGGCACGGTGAGGCAGTTGCTTTTTGGGCGGTGTATTCCCGCCTATTGGCGACAATGCGACTTGTGGAATCTCAATTACATCTGTAGCTTTTCGGGGCGGTGCCCTGATGCATAGCAATCCCCAGCAAAGAGCCTGCTGCAAGGATATAATAGCTGTGGCGGTCATCCTCAGAAAAGTATTTGAGACTTTGCAGTGCCGCTGGAACCTCCTGTATTTCGTCGAGGATGATCAGGGTATTCTCTGGCGCAATGGTTGCATCACTTTCTATAGCGAGTCCGCGGAGAATCCTGGCAATTCGCAATTCACCAATGCCATCCAGAATAGTACAAATCATGTTTGGCAATAATTGCATCATCACAGGCAGGAGGTACCCATGAAACAACTATCGGGCAGTGATATTCAATCCATGAAAAGCGTGGACATCAAAAGTGTTGACAAGGACACCCTGGTCGATTTGAACGCTGTCCAAATCGACACTTCCAAACCAGTTCAGGAGCGGATTCATAGCTTTTTACAGCAAATTCAGAATCCGTATTGCTTTCGTATCGGCGATGTGGCCGTGAAGGTAAACTATTCGCCGGACGGGCCGTCATTTCAGCAGAATTTCGAAGACATCTTACTCACAATGCAGGTGTAATATATGGAAATCATCGAAAACAGTAGATTTTTTGAACGCTCTATGCTATACTGTTCCCGGACTAAATAATCATGCTCGCCTTCGAAATGAATTGCGGTTCGTACTGACAATCCATCACAAGGAGTGAGCTTATGGAAAATACCAACCCAACTCAGTATCTTGCATCCGCGTATGTGCGGCTGTCCAAAGAGGACATGGTAAGCGCCAGCGGCCCGCGGTCTGAGAGCAACAGTATTTCCAATCAAAAACAGCTGATTCTGGACTTCCTTAAGGACAAGACCGATATAAAACTCGTGTCTATTCGAGAAGACGATGGATATACAGGGACAGACTATGACCGTCCCGACTTTCAGCGCATGATGGATGACATCCGCGCCGGCGTCGTGAACTGTGTCATTGTAAAGGATCTGTCCCGTTTCGGCAGAGAGTACATCAATGCCGGAAAGTATATCGATCGTCTTTTTCCGTATTATGGCGTCCGTCTGATTTCCATCAATGACGGAATTGATACCGTTACCAGAAGCAGCTCTGATGACTTAAGCATCATGTTGAAAAACCTGATGAATGACAACTACTGCCGTGATATATCCATAAAGATTCGCAGTCAGCTGCAGGTTAAGCGAAAGAACGGCGACTTTATCGGCGCCTTTGCGCCATATGGCTATGAAAAGGATGGGGACAACAAAAACCACCTTGTCATAGACCCATACGCTGCCGGGGTTGTGCGGGATATCTTTCGGTGGAAGCTGGAAGGAATCAATCAGGATCGTATTTCGCAGAAACTGAACGCCCAGGGAATCCTGTCCCCCATGGAGTATAAGCGCAGTCAGGGGCTTCCCTATCAAACTTCCTTCAAGACCCGGTCTCAGGCGCAGTGGACGCCTTCCGCGGTGCGCCGTATTCTTGCAAACCCCGTATATGTCGGCACTCTGGTTCAGGGCGTCCACTCAAGGCCAAATTACAAAATCAAAAAATTGATGCTGAACGAAAAAGAGAAATGGGTAATTTATGAAAACGCCCACGAGGCAATCATAGAACCCCGTATGTTCCTTCTGGTGCAGCGCCTGCTGGAACTGGATACAAGGACTTCTCCCAATGAGGAGAGCGTATTCCCTCTGGCGGGCCTTCTGTCCTGCGGCGACTGTGGCGGGCCGATTGTCAGAAAAACCCAGGCATCAAACGGAAAGCGGTTTTACTACTATGTCTGCGGGAACCATAAGAACACAGGTGTCTGTTCCTGTCACCGTATTTCCAAAAAGCAGCTGGAAGAAACGGTTCTGAAGCTCCTCCAGGAGCACATTCAGCTGCTGATGGAACTGGAGTCTGTCCTTCGTACCATCAGCAACGCACCCATGCATCGTTACAGTATGCGCAAGGCTCAGGAACGGATGCTGAAAGTGGAAGCGGATATTGAGCGGTATCGGAAACTAAAGATAGCCGCCTATGAGGATATGAAGGAGGGTCTGCTTACCAAGGAGGATTATCAGGACATTACGTCCCAGTATGAGGCCCGCATTTCCAAAGAACTGCTTGCCAAGGAACAGATTCACCGTGAAATGGATCTATATCTTCAAAATGAAGCATCCCCACAGCAGTGGATTCAGGAATTTCTGGCCTATCGAAACGTTCAGACGCTGACCAGAATTGTGGCCGCCCAGTGCATCGAACGCATCGTCATCTATGAGGGCAAGCGAATTGAACTGACATTCCGGCATATGCAGGATTATCAGGCGCTGGTTTCCCAGGTGCAGGACTACCATCAGCAGATACAGGAAGGGGCGGGGTAAATGGCAAGAAAAAGCAGGAAACATACCGGGCAGGAAATCCAGGCTGCCAAGCCGGCAGAGCAAATCTACCATTGCGCGCTCTACGCCCGTATTTCCGTTGAGAATGAGAGAAAGCGGGAATCCGATACCATCGGAAACCAGCTGCAGCTGCTGAGGGATTATGCCTCTGAGCAATCGGACTTGCAGGTATTTGACGTCTACGTCGATGATAACATCTCCGGCGTTGACTTTGTAAGGCCGGAATTCTCCCGCATGATGAACGACCTGCGCTCTGGCAGGATAAACTGTGTTGTTGTAAAGGATCTTTCCCGCCTGGGAAGAAATTATTTGGAAGCCGGAGAATATATCGAGTTGGTATTCCCCTTCTTCCAGTGTCGGTTTATCGCCATCACAGACCGGTTTGATACAAAGTATCAGCAGGCGGATTTTTCAGTCCAGCTGAAGAACCTGGCCAACGAAATGTACGCCAAAGACATCTCCCGGAAGATCACTTCCGCAAAGCGCACCGTGCAGGAACAGGGAAAACTCACCACAGGCCGTGCGCCCTATGGGTATCTGGTGGATCCCGCCGACAAGCAGCACCTCATTGTGGATGAGGAAAGCGCTCCCATTGTAAAGGAACTGTTTGAAATGGTTGCAGCCGGAAATACGCTCCATGCCGCTGCAGTGTCGATGAATGAGCGCGGGGTTCCCTCTCCGGGAAGGCTTCTGCACGATCGCGGCATGGTTACAACCGGTAAGTTTCAGGATTCCAAATGGTATATGCCAACAATCCGGCGGATTTTGATGGACGAAGTCTATTTGGGATGGATGGTTTCCGGGAAACACCGCTCTGCCTATCTAACGACAGGTCAAAAAGGGACCATAAAGGTGCCCCGTGAGGAATGGATTATTACAAAAGGAACCCATGAGCCCATCGTTACGGAGGATCTGTTTCAGAAAGTACAGGAGTATTTCGTGAAAGCAAAAGAAAAACACGGACTTGCGTCCCTGTACAATATGAAAAAGAGAAAGGCAAGTGTTCTCACCGGACATCTTCGGTGCGGTGAATGCGGCAAAGGCATGTATCTGCGCCAAAAGAAAAACGGAAACACCGAGAAGAGCGGCTGGTACTACTGTCCCATGCACGAAAACTACAACTCCTCCTACTGTACAAAAAAGGCAGTCAGACAGGAAGATGTGGAATCCCTCGTGCTGAAACTGATTCAGACCCAGATAAAACTGTTCACGGATTCCCGGGAATTGTGTCTTTCCCTGAACAGGCAGCAGAGCAGCAAAACCAAATTCAGAATCTACTGTGACCATATCCGTGAGGTGAAAGGGCAAATCGCCAAATGCATGAAAAACAAAGCCGCACTGTATGAAGACTATTCCGACGGCACGATTTCTCAGGAGGATTATCTGGCAATGGGGCAGCAATACGCGCAAAAGGCGGATGATCTGCGAATCCTTCTGGCAGAGCTTGAGACGGAATCCCGTAAGTACAGTCAAACCTATCGGGCGTCCAGCTCCTGGACCCATTTGGCCCAGCAGTATCAGGACATCGATACCCTCACCGAGGAGGCGGTCGACGCATTTATTGACAATGTAACCCTTTATAACAACGGCCATGTGGAGGTTACATTCCATTTCCGGGATGAAATGGATGAAGTCATTCATCTCGCCGCAATCCGCAGACGGGAGGCAGAACGATATGTCATCTAAGAAAACCCTTGCCTTCTATATTCGTCTGTCATCCGAAGATGAAGATCTTCATAAATCCGGCAAGGCGGAGAGCAACAGCATCACGAACCAGCGAACGCTCTTGCGGGATTACTACGACAGCCACCCCGAATTGCAAGCCTATCAACTGGCTGAGTTCTGTGACGACGGTTTCTCCGGCACCAATTTCGATCGCCCCCGATTCGCACAGATGATGCAGATGGTTCGTCAGGGAGAAATCCATGCTGTCATGGTAAAGGATCTTTCCCGGTTCGGTCGCGACTATCTGGAGGTTGGCGTATACCTTGAATTGATTTTCCCCCTGTTGGGAACCCGATTCATTGCTGTGAATGATCAGTTTGACAGCAATGATTATCTTGGAACCACCGGCGGCGTGGAACTGGCTCTGCGGAATCTGATCAATGGATTATACAGCAGGGATCTGTCCATAAAAATCAAAAGTGCCAACAGGACCCGGAATCGACGTGGTGAATATTGGGGCGGCGCCGCGTTTTACGGCTATCAGTTGGATCCGAAGGATAAGCATAAACTCGTTGTAGATACAAAGGTATCAGGGATTGTTGTGCGTATCTTTCAGGAATGCATTGCGGGAAACAGTGCTTCACAAATTGCAAAGGGTCTGAATGAGGATGGGATTTCCTCCCCCGCAAAATACAAGCACCGAAAAGGGGCCCTTTATAACGGGCGAATCGTTGATGAGGCTTCCATCTGGACGGCTTCAACCGTTTTGCGGATCCTCAAGGATGAACGATATACCGGCAAAATGATCTCCCACACAAGAGAAACGGATGGTATCACCGTCGGAAAGATGGTACCGATGCCGCGGGAAGCCTGGATTGTTGTGCCGGATACCCACGAAGCAATTGTTTCACAGAATATCTTTGATGCAGCCGCGGCAACCCGATCGGGCAGAATAAAAACCGTAAACGCGAATACTTCGGGCTACAAGCCGGAAAATCTGTTTGTCTGCGGATACTGCGGCAGAAAGCTGGCGAAGGCTTATGGAACTGTCACGCATTTCTATTGCCTGAAAGCCAGAGTATATTCTGACAGTCCGTGCGCCGTCATCCACGAGCCAATTGAAGATCTGCAAAACCAGGTTCTCAAGGTTGTGAATATGATGTCCAGCGTCCTCGCAGAGCGTGTAGCAGAAATAAAAGCAGACAATGCGCAGGAGATTCCCTCTGTAGAAAAGAAAATTGCTGAAGCGCAGACACACCTACAAAGGCTGCAAGCCGGGAAACTGGATTTATATGAGGATTACCGTCAAGGCAGAATCACCCGCGACAAATTTATCTCCATCCAGAAAAGCCGGCAGCAGGAGGCAGACCGACTGCATTCCTCGCTGGCACTTCTCGAAGAAAGGCTGGAAATGCTGCGAAAAAAAGCAGAACGGATGGACACTCTTGCAACGGACACGAAGGTTATCCAAATGCTCCCCGACTATCGTCCCGAGGTCATCCGCCGTTTGGTGCAGTGCGTTCGGGTTTACGGCGCCGGGCGGATAGAGGTCGATCTACTTGAAAATGACGACTATCTGGTTGAGATTCTGGATTCGGTGAAATCTTTGGCTGTGTGAGTGAACTCCCTCCTCACAAAAAACAGGCTGCGGCAATGCGTGCCACAGCCTGTTTACCTTTCTGTACAAGCGAGTAGATTCGAGCAGTTCCGAAAGCCGACGACAAAATTTACAAAAAATTCATTGGTCCTACCTGTGCAGTAGCAGAGGGCTTTATCTTGGGTGTGGGCGCAAAAATCTTCACCATCGCCGGGCCGGTGATCGTGTACGGATTATCTGCCAGCGTAGTCTATGGGTTTATTTACTGGCTGTGGACGCTGTTGGCATGATTGAAGGAACGGTGAACGCCAGTAACACCGGTATATTATTGCAGTCAGCAGGAGAAATGATGAGATCCCCTTAGTGTGGTACACTAAGGGGACTATTGTTATGCTCAAAAAGGATAGATGAACAAGGGATGCACCGCATAATTCGGCAAGGACGCTCCGCACAGGCTGCCCCAGGAAGTTTTTGAAAGTTTTACGTTCAATATTCCATATATTTCCCGAAAAATTCCTTGACTGTATCGGCGTAATCCACTATAATGTTTTGGACTATGAGATTTATTTCTGAGAAAGGATTTTTGAATATGGCGAAAGAATACAAAATTACAAGTCTGCGTCTTGCTGATCTGGAAAAGGAACTGAACTATCTGAAAACCACCCGGGAGCGTGAGATCGCTGCCATGATCGCAGAAGCCCGTTCCTACGGCGACTTGTCCGAAAACTCCGAGTACGATGCCGCCAAGAACGAGCAGGCAAAGCTCTACGGCCGCATTGCCGAGATCGAGGACATCCTGTCCCACGCCGTCATCATCGAGGACGAGAATGAAGCCAGTGGCCGTGTGGGCCTGGGCTGCACCGTCGTTGTTGAGGACGAGAAGGGTAAGCAGACCACCTACCGCATCACCGGCTCTCAGGAAGCCAACCCCATGGAGGGTAAGCTCTCCGACGACTCTCCCTTTGGCCGCAGCATCGTAGGCAAGGCCGCTGGTGAGACCTTCACCGTCAACGCACCTGTTGGTTCCTTCACCATGAAGGTCATCAGCGTCACCCGTGAGGGCTGATGCTATGGCAAAGTTTGTGCCCCAGGCTGAAATGCCCCTGTCCGACCAGGTGCGGGTTCGTCGGGAAAAGCTGGATAATCTCCGGGCCGAGGGTTTCGACCCCTTCGTGCAGACCCGGTTTGAGGTGACTTCTGACTCTGCTGCCATCAAGGCCAACTACGATGCCATGGAGGGTCAGTCCGTCCGTCTGGCGGGACGTCTTATGAGCAAGCGAGGCATGGGCAAGGTGTCTTTCTGCGATTTGCAGGACAGCACTGGCAGAATCCAGCTCTACGTCAAGTTTGACGAGATGGAAGAAGCCTCCTTCCAGCGTTTTAAGAAGAACGACATCGGCGACATCGTGGGCGTGGTTGGCGATGTATTCAAGACCGAGCGGGGGGAAATTTCTGTCCGTGTCCACGAGGCAACCCTGCTGAGTAAGTCCCTGCTGCCCCTGCCCGAAAAGTTCCACGGTCTGACCGACAAGGAGACCCGGTTCCGCCAGCGCTACGTTGACCTGATGGTGAACCCCGAGGTCAAGCGGAACTTCGTTATCCGCTCCAGATTCATCAAGTTCCTGCGGAGCTATCTCGATAATAGGAACTATATTGAGGTGGAGACGCCTGTTCTGAACACCATTGCCGGCGGCGCGGCTGCCCGGCCCTTCGTTACCCACCACAACACCCTGGACATCGATATGTATATGCGCATCGCCACGGAGCTGCCTTTGAAGCGGCTGATCGTGGGCGGCATGGATCGGGTCTACGAGGTGGGCCGCATCTTCCGCAACGAGGGCATGGACCCCAAGCACAACCCCGAGTTTACCACCGTGGAGTTGTACCAGGCCTACGCCGATTTCCACGACATGATGGACATTGCCGAAGGCATCATCTCCGGCGCGGCTCAGGAAATCTTAGGCACCTACGAAGTCCAGTGGATGGGCGAAACCATCAATCTGGCCCCCGGCTGGCGTCGTCTGACCATGGTGGAGGCCGTCAAGGAGTATGTGGGCATCGACTTTGGCACCATTACCGGCGATGCCGAGGCCGTGGCCGCTGCCAAAGCCAAGGGTGTGGAGCTGGCGGATGCCGCCGAGAAAACCTGGGGCAACGCCCTGTACGCCTGCTTCGACCAGAAGGTGGAAGAGCATCTGATCCAGCCAACCTTTATCACCATGTACCCTGTGGAGGTCTCTCCTCTGACCAAGCGTTCTCCCATTGACCCCCGGCTCACCGAGCGGTTCGAGCTGTTCATCTGCCACAGCGAGCTGGCCAACGCCTACTCCGAGCTGAACGACCCCATCGACCAACGGATTCGCTTTCAGAAGCAGGTTGAGCAGCGGGAGCGGGGCGACGACGAGACCGAAATGCTGGACGAGGACTTCCTCACCGCTCTGGAGTACGGTATGCCTCCCACGGGCGGCATGGGCATGGGCATCGACCGCTGTGTCATGCTCCTCACCGGCGCCGATACCATCCGCGAGGTTATTCTGTTCCCCACAATGAAGTCCTTACCGAACGACAAGTAAGAAAACCCCAGTATTTATGCGGGTTTCGGGACTTTCCAAACCGAATAAATTTACCTCTTTACACCAAATTTACACCAATCGGTGCTAAAAACGGTGCAGAGACTAAAAAA
>JALFJQ010000009.1 GCA_022775085.1 Clostridiales bacterium
GTGGCAATCCGCATCCCCTTGCACGTCTTGATGACGAAAATGCCAAAAGGAGAACGGATTGCCACACCAGTGACATCGGTCACTGGTTCGCAATGACAACCTTTGTCGTGATGCGGTGCAACTAGCCAAATTCCAATTTGGCTGTCTGGAAAACGAAACCGAGCGGTACCCAATGGTGTAACGATACCAAACCGCCCCCGCACGCATTGCCCGCGGGGGCATCCCCGCAAATACCAATTTTCGTGACAGCTTATGGTCGAGGGGCCCAAAGGATGTAGGACAATTGCCCAGCGTTCGTGACGCATTGCCCGCGGGGGCATCCCCGCCAAATTCCAATTTCCCGTTTACACATCAATTCTATTGCCCGTTGAGCCAGTGGTTCAATGCGCCGCCGTAGAACAGGATGCTCAGGCAGCAGTACAGCCACAGCATTCCCAGTGCCACCGCATAAACGGAGCCGTAAATGTTGGAATAGCTGTTAAAATTCTCAACATAGATGGAAAAAAGGTCAGAAAACACCAGCCAGCCGATGGAGGACAGAATTCCGCCGGGCAGACTGGCCACAAAGCGGTTGCGCTGGTTGGGCAGCACCATGAACATCAGGGTGAAGATCAGGCTCTGCAAAATCAGCAGCAGGAAAAACCGCAGATCGACCAGATCCATCAGAAAGATCACGATGCCATTGTCCACCATACTCAGCCAGCTCAGGATCGTATTGCCAAAGACGTGCAGAACCAGTGTCAGCAGCAGTACCAGCCCAAACAGGAAGGTATACACCACGCTGATGCCCCGGGTGTAGAGCCAGCCCCGGTCCTCCCAGACATCGTACACGGCGTTCAGCCCCCGAAGCAGACCGAAAACACCTCGGCTGGCGGACCACAGGGCCGTCAGCGCCGACAGCCCCAGCACCGTACCGGTGGAATTGGCCCAGGTACTGTAGACCAGCTCCTCCACCATACCCATCAGAGCGTGGGGCAAAAAATCCTCCATGAGAGATACAAGATTTTCAACCTGAATGCCTGTAAATCGCAAAAGGCTCAGCACCATCAGCAGCGCCGGAAAAACGGATAGAATAATAAAATATCCCGCAAAAGCCGCGTGGAGCGGAATCTGCTTTTCCCGGATGGCAAGATACGCATCCACCGCTCTGCCGATGAGACCGCCCTTGGGTAATTTTTGCATCCGACTCCCCCATTCCAAAAACGACACAGCCCGCCGCCTTCTCTGGCAGCGGGCTGACCGTAATATATTATTCCGCGGAAATCAGATAATAGTACACCGGCTGGCCGCCGCTGAGCAGATTCACGTCCGCGTTGGGGCAGATGTCCGCGAAGATGTCCGCCGCCTTCTGGGCGTGCTTCTCCTTCACGTCCTCGCCGTAGTAGATGGTGACGTATTCCTTGCCCTCGTCCCGCACCTTCTCGGCCAGAGACTTGAGCAGCACCCTGATGTCACGGCTGGTGCCGAAGAGCTGGCTGCCATAGAGCGCCAGATAGTCGCCCTCGTGGATGTCATAGCCGTCAAAGTCGGAGTTCCGGGCGGCGTAGGTGATCTGCATGGTATCCACCGCGCCCAAGGCCTCGGTCAGAGCCTCGGTATTCTCCTCCACGCTTCCCTCAGGGTTGAAGCCCAGCATGGCAGTGACGCCCTGGGGAACGGTCTTGGAAGGGATGACCACAACGTGCTTGGGTGTCAAAGCGTCCACCTGCTCCGCGGCCATGATGATGTTCTTGTTGTTGGGCAGAACATAGACTGTCTCGGCGGGAACCTTGTTCACCGCTTCCAGGATGTCCTGGGTGCTGGGGTTCATGGTCTGGCCACCGGAGATGATCTGGTCAACGCCCAGATTCAGGAATACGTCCGCAAGGCCGGCACCGGCGCAGACGGATACCACGCCCAGAGCCTTTTCAGGCTCGGCGATCTTGGGTTCCTTCTCGCTTTCAGTCATGACCTTCTCGGTGTGCTGCAGGCGCATATTCTCGATCTTCACGGTGACGAAGGAGCCATAGGTCACGGCTTCGCTCAGGGCCTTGCCGGGATCGTTGGTGTGCACGTGCACCTTGATGATCTCGTCGTCGTCCACCAGCACCAGGCTGTCGCCCAGACCGCTCAGGAAAGCCCGCAGGGCCTCGGGGTCCTTGTCGTTCTCCCGGTCGATGATGAACTCGGTGCAGTAGGTAAAGGTGATGTCCTCGGTGTTGAAGTCGGAGAAATCCGCCGCTTCCTTCACAGCGGTGCCCTCACCGGCAGTCTGCGCCACCACGTCCTCGCCCTGAATGGAGGACAGCATGGCCTCCAGTGCCATCAGCCAGCCCTTGCCGCCGGCATCCACAACGCCGGCCTTTTTGAGAACCGGGTTCTGGTTGACAGTGTTGGCCAGAGCAATCTTGGCTTCCTCGATAGCGGCAGTCTGGACGAACTCGATGAAGTTATTCTCCTTGGCCGCGTCCTGGGCCTTGGCAGCAGCCAGACGGGCAACGGTGAGGATGGTGCCCTCGGCGGGCTTCATGACGGCCTTGTATGCCGCGTCCACGCCCTCCTGCAAAGCGGCAGCCCACAGCACGCCATCGGAGTGATCACAGCCCTTCAGCTTCCGGGAAATACCCCGGAACAGCAGGGACAGGATGACGCCGGAGTTACCCCGGGCACCCCGCAGCATGGCGGAGGCGGCAATCTTCGCGGCAGCCCCCAGATCGGGGTCATCGGCCTTGCGCAGATCGGCGGCAGCGGCGTTGATGGTCATGGACATATTGGTGCCGGTGTCGCCGTCGGGAACCGGGAAAACGTTCAGCTCGTTCAGAGCCTGCTTGTTATTTTCAATGGCAGCTGCCGCACTGATGATCATTCTGCGCAGATCAGCGCCGCCCACAGTTTGTTTCAATGTTTTCTACCTCCGATAATTAGCCGATCATCATGGAATCGACGTAAACGTTGACCTCCCGCACCTGGGTGCCGGTGCATTCGGTGACCTGATGGCGCACTTCCTCGATAATGGACTCGCCCACAGCGTTCATGTTGACGTTGTCCACCACGATGTGCAGGTCGATGGAAATGGAGCCGTCCTCGTTGAACTGGACCTTGACGCCCTTGCCCACGGACTCCTTGCGCAGCAGGTGATACACGCCGTCGGTCAGGCTCCGGGCAGCCATACCCTTCACGCCGAAGCAGTTGGCGGCGGCGGTTCCCACAATATCGGTGTATACATTGGTGCTCACATTGACGCTGCCGTTTTCATTCGCGTGACGTACCATAAAGTAAACCTCCAATTTTAAGATAGAGATACGAACAGATACAAGATACATAGATACAAGATACCAGATATTGGTGTGTCAACAAAACAATGTCATTGCGAGGGAACGAAGCGACCGTGGCAATCCGCTTCTCTGGGTAAGGGGGGCGGATTGCCACACCAGTGTGCGCACTGGTTCGCAATGACATACTATCTTGTATCTTATATCTCGTATCTTTAGTATCTTACAATCAGATCATGCTGGCTTCCCAGCAGGCGGGGGCTTCCAGACCCATCATCTTCACAATGGTGGGAGCCACGTTGGCAAGGCCGTAGTGGCCGTCCTTAATAACCCAGTCGTGATCCTTGTCGTAGATGATGAAGGGCACGGGGTTCAGGGAGTGGGCAGTGCGGACAGAGGTCTTGCCCTTCTTAGTCTCGGTCATCTGGTCAGCGTTGCCGTGGTCGGCGGTAATCAGCACGGTGTAGCCGTACTTGTCGGCGGCCTCCAGAATGGCCTTCAGGCTGTTGTCCACGCACTCCATGGCGTAGACCACGGCTTCCATGACACCGGTGTGGCCCACCATGTCGCCGTTGGGGTAGTTGCAGCGCAGGAACTGGAACTTTTTGGACGCCATGTTGGCAACCATCTTCTCGGTGATCTCCTTGGACTTCATGGCAGGAGCCTGCTCGAAGGGAATCACATCGGAGGGCACTTCCTCGTAAACTTCCAGATTTTCATCCACCTTGCCGGAGCGGTTGCCGTTCCAGAAATAGGTGACGTGGCCGTACTTCTGGGTCTCAGACAGAGCGTACTCGTGGATGCCGGCCTTGCACAGTACCTCGGTCAGGGTATTGGTGATGACAGGGGGCTGCACCAGATAGTGCTCGGGGATGTTCAGGTCTCCGTCGTACTGCAGCATACCGGCAAACTTGACGCCGGTGTAGTCGCCCCGGTCGAACTTGTCGAAGTCCTTGCGGTCAAAGGCCAGGGAAATTTCCTGAGCGCGGTCGCCGCGGAAGTTGAACAGGATGACGCTGTCGCCGTTGGCAATTTTCGCCACGGGCGCGCCGTTGCGGGCGATGACGAAAGCGGGCAGATCCTGGTCGATGCAGCCAGTCTCGGCACGGTAGGTCTCGATGGCCTCCTTTGCGGAAGCGAACATCCGGCCCTGGCCCTGCACATGGGTGCGCCAGCCCTTCTCCACCATGGCCCAGTTGGCTTCGTAACGATCCATGGTGATCTGCATACGGCCGCCGCCGGAGGCGATGGCGTAGTCGCAGCCGTCGGCGCTCAGCTCGGCCAGAACCTTTTCAAGCATCTCCACATACTCCAGCGCGGAGGTAGCGGGCACGTCACGGCCGTCCAGCAGAATGTGGCAGTAGGCCTTCTTCACACCCTCGGCGTGGGCCTGCCGCAGCAGGGCAATCAGGTGATGGATGTTGGAGTGGACGTTGCCGTCGGACAGCAGGCCCAGGAAGTGCATGGCCTTACCGGACTTGGCATTGGCAACCAGATCCTTCCAGGTAGAGGATGCGTACAGCGCGCCGTTTTCGATGGACTCACCCACCAGCTTGGCGCCCTGAGAGTAGACCTGACCGCAGCCCAGAGCGTTGTGGCCCACCTCGGAGTTGCCCATGTCCTCATCGCTGGGCAGGCCGACAGCGGTGCCGTGAGCCTTCAGGTAAGTATGGGGGCAGGTTTCCAGCAGCATATCCAGCGTAGGAGTCTTTGCAACCGCAACCGCGTCGCCGCTGCCGCCGTCACCCTTGCCAACGCCGTCCATAATGACCAGTACAATCGGTTTTTCCATAATGAATTACCTCCAAAAGCGAGTTTTCGCGTAGTTTTGCATTTTATTCGTCCTCTTATTTTACATCATATTGACGCAAGTTACAACTACTTTTTTATTTTTTCCGTTCCAGACAAAAAAACTTCCGGGAAAACCGCAAAATGGGTGATTTTCCCGGAAGTTGTTAAAATTGTTTTAAGGCATTTTATCAATACCGCCCTCTGCGGCTGATGCCCCGGAAGATCATGGCGCCTGCCAGCAGCATGGTCAGCACACCGGCGACGATCACCATGCCGATCCAGCCGTCGCCGCCCACCTTCTTCACCGGGTCAACAGGCTCGGTTTCCTCCGTGGTTTCGACGGTGGTCTCCTCCGTGGTTTCCTCGGTGGTTTCCTCGGTCGTGGCTTCCGTGGTGGGTTCCGTAGTCTCCTCGGTGGTGGGAACGGTGGGTGCTTCCGTGGTCTCCGGCACGGTTTCGGGTACGGTTGTGGGCGGCACCGCAGCTTCCGTGGGCGCTTCCGTCTCCGCCAGCGCAGCCACGGCTGCCTGCGTCTCTTCCGCCTCGGTCTCTTCGGCGTTGTCCTCCTCTGTCTCGTTCTCTCCGGTCTTGACAGGCAGATTCTCCGGGTCAAAGTTGCCCATCATGATGCCTAAGTTCCCGCCGTAGCTGCTGATCAGCGTGGAGGTGTACTCATAGGGCCAGGGGTTGTTGGTGGGGAAAAACACGGAGATGTAGTTGCCCGTCCACAGGCAGCTGTCATTGAACCGGGGCATACCGCCGTCGCAGTAGACGTATTTCAGGCTGTCGCAGCCACGGAAGCTCTGGGCGCCGAAAATGCGGAAGGCAGCGGGCAGGTGGATGTACTCGATGTCCTCGCAGCCGTAGAAAGCCTTTTCCCCGATCTCCACCAGCGCGTCGCCGAAATCCACGGTTTCCAGCCGGTCGCAGCCGGAGAAATTCTCCTTGCCCACCTTGGTTACGCCGCCGGTCAGCACCACATGGTCGATCTTGGTCTTGTAGTCCTCCCAGGGGCAGCCGTCCTCCATCTCACCGCTGCCGGTGACGGTGAGGGTGTAATTTTCCAGCTTCCAGGTCAGTCCTTCGCCGCAGCTGCCGCTGGCTGTAACGGCGGATGCCGCGGGAGAGAGCAGCATCAAAAGCATACTCACCAGCACGAAATTCATAATCCATCTTTTTTTCATCGGTTTCATCCTTTCACAGGCACTTATCAGTTCATCGTTCCTTCCGAACGGGCAAAGAGTTCTCCGATCCGCTGCCGCAGGGCGTTGGCCTCCGGGGTATCCTCGGTGCCGTGATCCTCAATCCATTGGGCGGCGGCAATCTGGGCTTCCTTTAATGTTATAAGGTCACAGCTTAAGTCCGCCACCCGGAATACGGGCAGTCCCGACTGCCGGGAGCCGAAAAAGTCACCGGGGCCACGCAGCTTCAGATCCTCCTCCGCGATGCGGAAGCCGTCGGTGGTTCTGCACAGGGCTTTCAGCCGCTGCAAGGTTTCGGGATTGCGGTTGCGGGTGGTGAGGATGCAATAGCTTTTGGCCCGGCCCCGGCCCACCCTGCCCCGAAGCTGGTGCAGCTGGCTCAGGCCGAACCGGTCGGCGTCCTCAATGACCATCAGGGTGGCGTTGGGTACGTCCACGCCCACCTCAATAACGGTAGTCGCTACCATAACATCGGCTTCCCCACGGGCAAAGGCCGCCATGGCGGCTTCCTTCTCCGCGCCTCTCATCTGCCCATGCAGCAGGGCAATCCGCAAGTCGGGAAAAACCGTCTGCTGGAGGGTCTCCGCCCACGCTGAGGCCGCTTTCACCCCCAAGTCCTGATTTTCCTCCACCGCCGGGCAGACCACGAAGCACTGGTGGCCCTCAGCCACCTGCTTGCGGATAAAGGCGTTGATTCGGGTCCGGTAGCTCTCTCCCACAAGGAAGGTATCCACCGCTTCCCGTCCGGGGGGCAGCTCGTCTAAGATAGATACATCCAGATCGCCGTACATTAAGAGCGCCAGTGTTCTGGGAATGGGGGTTGCCGACATGACCAGCAGGTGGGGATCCTCCCCCTTTGCCGATAATTTCGACCGCTGGGCCACGCCGAAGCGGTGCTGCTCGTCGGCGATCACCAGCCCCAGGTCCAAAAACTGTGTAGAATCCGTCAGCAGGGCGTGAGTACCTACCACTACATTGGTCTGCCCAGAGGAAAGCCGCTCCCGGACTTCCCGTTTCTGCTTGACGGACAGGGAACCGGTCAATAAATCTACAGATATGTCCAGCGGCGCGAATAGCTTTTTGAAAGAAGCGTAATGCTGCTCCGCCAGAATTTCCGTAGGGGCCATCAGGGCGGTCTGCTTGCCGTTGTTTGCCGCGCAGAAGGCCGCCGCCGCAGCCACCATGGTCTTGCCGCTGCCCACGTCGCCCTGCACCAGCCGGTTCATGGGCGCTCCCTTACGGAAATCCACCAAGATCTCTTCAACAGCCCGCTGCTGGGCATTCGTCAGGGTAAACGGCAGCGTCCCATAGAAGGGCTTCATATTAAAATTGGAATAAGGAACCGCTTTTTTCTCCGCCCGGGAGGCCCGCATCAGGGAAAGGCCTGCGGAAAACACGAAAAATTCCTCAAAGATCAGCCGTTTTTTCGCCTGCTGGGCCTGCTGCATATCCCTGGGCTGGTGGATGGCAAAGTAGGCCTCTCCGGCAGGCAGAATGTCATACGCCCGCCGCACCGGCTCCGGCAGGATTTCCGCGGGCGGATCACAGACCGCCAGGGCCTGGGCAATGAGCTTCAAAAGGGCACTGTTGCTCAGCCCCGCCGTCAAGGGATAGACAGGCAGCACCCGGCGGGTGGTGATCCCCGGGGCATCCGTGGCTTCAAACACGGGGTTCGTCATATTGTAGCCCGCAAAATCCCCGCTGACCGCGCCATAGAATATGTATTCCCTGCCGTATTGCAGCTGCTCCGCCGCAAAGCGGTTGTTGAAAAAGGTCACATTCAGCCGCCCGGTGGTATCCGCCAGCTGGACCTTGGTCATATCCAGCCCCTTGCGGATGTGGGCGGTGCGGGGGGTGTTCATCACCATGGCCTTAAAGCAGGCGGGCACGTCCGGCTCCAGTTCCGCTATGGGAACCAGCCGTGTTCGATCCTCATAGCCCCGGGGAAAATGGCAGATCAGGTCGCCCAGCGTGAAAATATTCAGATTGGCAAGCTGCTTTGCCCGGGCTTCCCCCACCCCTTTCAGGATGGTCACCGGGTCTTTGAGCCGCGCCATGGCAATCACCACCTTTTATTTCAGTGTGGAGTTTGGAGTGAGGAGTTGAGAGTTAAGAGTGGAGAGTTAATAGTTGGGATAACTGAGTTGCATTTTAAATTCATCGCCGAAGGCGATACCATCACTCCACACTCCACACTCCACACTCCACGCTCCAACATTATACTCCCGTTTCGGCAGGAAAGCAACGAATTTCTTCCCCTTGGTTTCGACAGGCTTGGACATGAAAAAACTCCCTCCGAAAGTCAGGAGGGAGATATTTTCAGAGAAATCAGGCCAGCTTGTTCAGCTGCAGCGTCATGCTGCTCTTCTTGCGGGCTGCGTTGTTCTTGTGCAGCAGACCCTTCTGCGCAGCCTGATCCACAGCCTTGACAGCCACCTTGTAAGCGGCCTCGGCGGCAGCCTTGTCGCCGGACACCACAGCGGCGTCGAACTTCTTCAGGTTGGTCTTCAGCTCAGACTTGTTGGCCTTGTTCTTCTCATAAGCGATCTTGGAAGAAATGACATCCTTCTTGGAGGACTTGATGTTGGGCATGGATTTCACCTCCTTGTGTTGACTTTCCATACAGACACACATTATAGCGTCTTTGGGGGACAAAATCAACCCCCTTTTTGAATTTTTTTCCCACCGCCCCGGAACCACGCTGCCGGTTTTCCGGGAAGTCCCTGTCAAGACCTGTTTTTTTGTACAAAGAAACCGCTATGGTAAAAATCCACCATCCTGGAAAAAGTGCGGATTTTGTGAAATCCGGTCTATCGTTTTATGTGAACCAAAAATGAATATCCACAAATCCACCTCCCTGTGGAAAACTGTTGTGGATAAAACTGTGGAGAATGTGGAAAACTTCGAGTTATCAACAGGTATCCCGCCATTTTGGTTTTCCACCGCCTCCTGTGGAAAGTCTGTATAGGTATTTGCATATCGCCGCTGAGGATTTGCAAATACCCGCGTTACGTCACCACGCAGGCCGCCTGTTTTTTCTTCAAAAAATCATAAAAATGTTTACAATTCGTAAAATTTGTGTGTCATATTTTGTTACCATCCCTCTGTCCCCCATGAAAATTTGTGAAAAACCGCCAAAGCGACAGTTGGTATCTTTTCCCGCCGGCGGGGCATACTGAAGGCAGATGCCGCGAAAAACCAGGCTTCGCGGCTACTTTCAGAAGCTGTGGAGGTTTCTATGCAGGGAAAAGTAGAGATCTGCGGCGTAAATACGTCCAAGCTCAGGGTGTTATCCCCTGTTGAAATGGAGGTACTGCTCCGCCGTGCCCAGCAGGGAGACGCTGACGCCCGTCAGCAGCTCATCGAGGGCAACCTGCGGCTGGTGCTTTCCGTCATTCAGCGCTTCGACAAGCGGGGCGAAAACCCCGACGACCTGTTTCAGGTGGGCTGCATCGGCCTCATCAAGGCCATCGCCAACTTTGACCCGGACAAACAGGTAAAGTTTTCCACATACGGCGTACCCATGATTGCGGGAGAAGTCCGCCGCTACCTCCGGGACAACAGCGCCATCCGGGTATCCCGGTCCATCCGGGACGTGGCCTACCGGGTGCTCCAGTGCAAGGATGCTCTGACCGCCAGCCTTGACCGGGAGCCAACCCTGGAGGAGATTGCCCGGGCGCTGGAGCTTCCCACAGAAGAAGTCAGTCAGGCTCTGGACGCGGTATGCGCCCCGGTGAGCCTCTATGACCCGGTGTACGCCGACGGCGGTGACCCATTGACCGTGATGGATCAGGTGCGGGACACCAGGAACACCGAGGAGGGCTGGATGGATCACATCACACTGCAAAACGCTTTTCGGGCCCTGAATGACCGGGAAAAGCAGATTCTGTCCCTTCGCTTTTACGACGGCAAGACCCAGATGGAGGTAGCCAGCACCCTGGGCATCTCTCAGGCACAGGTGTCAAGACTGGAAAAGGGCGCCATCGGGGCTATGCGCAAATCCGTCACCGTCTCTTAGTGTGAAGTGTGAAGTGTGGAGTGTGGAGTTGTGGTATCGCCCTCGGCGATGAAATTAAAAACATTTGTCTTAACTCTCCACTCTTCACTCTTCACTCTTTTACGCATATTCCCTGCCCTGCGCGCATAGCGTTGTGCAAAGGGGGCGCAGACTATGTCCATCTGTTTTTCCGACCTGCAGTGCAAGGAGGTCATCTGTGTCAGCAACGGCCAGCGGCTGGGCTTCGTGTCCGATGTCCACATCGACATCCCCGACGGGAACATCTGCGCCATTGTGGTGCCGGGGCCATGCCGGATTCTGGGGGTTGCCGGGCGGCACGAGGACTTTATCATCCCATGGAGCTGCATCAAAAAGATTGGCCCGGACATTGTTCTGGTAGATGCCAAGCCCAATGACTGCCGGGTGCCCAGGAAGAAGCTGCTGGGATAGCAGGCTCCGGACTATCGAAATACTATGTCATAGCGAGCCAGCGCGCACGCTGGTGTGGCAATCCGCATCTCCTTTCCATGCTTAGATAACAAAAATTGTTCAGGAGAGCGGATTGCCACACCAGTGACATCGGTCACTGGTTCGCAATGACATGGTTTTCTAAACAATCTATACCTCCCCTGGAACGGCCTTTGGAGTTGGAACGATACCGAGCGTGCCCAATGGTGTAACGACAACCGCCAGACTTCGTAACGCATTGGCCGGCGGCACTGCCGCCTGAATTTTTCCAGATTTTTTTGGAAATAATACTTGCAAATTCCACCACCATCCTATATAATAGTTCGGCATGGGCTCTGACCCATGACACAAAACACCACACACCCGGGGATCGCGCGCCCCAGTGCCCTATTTTGGGCGGGCACGCGGGATGATCGGGGTGGAGGAAAAAACAAAAGGAGAATTGTAAAATGGCTGTCGTATCTATGAAGCAACTGCTGGAGGCCGGCGTACACTTCGGTCATCAGACCCGCCGCTGGAACCCCAAAATGGCCCCCTACATCTACACCGAGCGCAACGGTATCTACATCATCGACCTGCAGAAGACCGTTAAGAAGCTGGAGGAGGCTTACAACTTCGTTCGTGACACTTCCGCAAATGGCGGCAACATCCTGTTCGTCGGCACCAAGAAGCAGGCCCAGGATGCCATCAAGGAAGAGGCTGCCCGCTGCGGCGGTTACTACGTCAACTCCCGCTGGCTGGGCGGTATGCTGACCAACTTCCGCACCATGCGCAGCCGTATCGACCGTCTGGCTCAGCTGAAGAAGATGGAAGAGGACGGCACCTTCGCCATGCTGCCCAAGAAGGAAGTCATCAAGCACCAGGGCGAGATCGCCAAGCTGGAGAAGTACCTGGGCGGCGTGAAGGAAATGAAGAAGATCCCCGCTGCCATGTTCATCGTTGACCCCCGCAAGGAGCGCAACGCCATCGCCGAGGCCAAGAAGCTGAACATCCCTGTCGTAGCCATTGTCGATACCAACTGTGATCCCGACGAGATCGACTACGTGATCCCCGGCAACGATGACGCCATCCGCGCCATCCGTCTGATCGCTGCCGCTATGGCCAGCGCCGCCATTGAGGGCCGTCAGGGTGAGGACACCGAGGTTCCTGCTGAGGCTCCCGCCGAGGCCGCCGCTGAATAAGCTCGCCCCTACCATACAATATACGTATCAGGAGGAAATAGAAAATGGCTTTTACCGCTCAGGATGTTAAGAAGCTCCGTGAAATGACCAACGTCGGCATGATGGACTGCAAGAAAGCCCTGCAAGCCACCGACGGCGACATGGACAAGGCCGTTGACTGGCTGCGTGAAAAGGGTCTGGCCAAGGCCGCCAAGAAGGCCGGCCGGATTGCCGCCGAGGGCGTGGCTTACGCCGATGTCATCGACGGTGTGGGCGTGGTCATCGAGGTCAACTCCGAGACCGACTTTGCCGCCAAGACCGACGCTTTCCTGGATCTGGTCAAGAATCTGGCCGTGATCGTTGCTCAGCAGAACCCCGCTGACGTGGAGGCTCTGAAGGGCTGCACCTATCCCAACTCCAACCTGACCGTCACCGAGATCATGCAGGAGAAGGTTATGTCCATCGGCGAGAATATGCAGATCCGCCGGTTTGCCCGGTTCGATTCCAACACCTCTGTGGCCTACGTCCACGCTGGCGGCACCCACGGTGTTCTGGTGAACCTGGCCGTGGAAGGCGGCATCGACGCTACCGAGATCGGCAAGAACGTGGCTATGCAGATCGCCGCCATGTCCCCCAAGTACTGGGACAAGGCCCAGGTGCCTCAGGCCGACGTTGACAAGGAGCTGGCCGTGCAGGTGGCTCTGATGGACAACGACCCCAAGATGGCTTCCAAGCCCGCCGCCGTCAAGGAGAAGATCGCTGCCGGCAAGATGGCTGCATTCTACAAGGAGAGCTGCCTGCTGCAGCAGGAGTTCGTCCGCTCCGATCTCTTCAAGGGCGACGTGGCCGGCTACATTGCCGACGCTGCCAAGAAGCTGGGCGGCAAGGTCACCTTCGTCGATGCCATTCACTACGTCAAGGGTGAGGGCATTGAGAAGAAGGAAGAGGACTTCGCCGCTGAGGTGGCTGCCCAGATCGCCGGCGCTGCCAAGTAAATTATCCCAAATCCAAGAAACTCCCTGCCCTGGCGGCGGGGAGTTTCCTTTTTTCGGTACGGATAAAGGGTGGAGAGCGGAAATGGTTTGGAGTTTGGAGTGAGGAGTTAGGAGTTATTCTTCCACTCCACACTCCACACTTAACACTCCAAACTCCTCACTCTATTACCAGCTCCCGGTAAAACACCCCCAAGGTGCCGGTATAGCTCTCGTTCCAAGGCTTGTTTCTGCCGCAGTAGTGGACGATGGAGGTATTCTCCCGCACCCAGTTCACATCCCGTTTTTCCTTGGGGTGGGCGCCGTTGTAGAAGGCCAGCACCCGGTCACTGAGGTTCCAGCGCAGGCTGTCCACCAGTTTGATACGGTCTCCGTACAGCGCCGTGAGAATGTCCTGATCCGGCAGGATCAGGGCTTTTTCATGCTCCCGGACGTAGGCGCTGATGTCCTCCAGCCGGATCACCTCCCGAAGGGCATTTAGATCCATCAGCAGCACCCCGGTATTGATATAGGCTACCGCCTTTTCCGACTGGAGCCGTGCCTGATTGAGCCTGGTCAGAAATTCCCTGGTGTGGGTGCAGCCCGCATAGTAATTGCCCCCGAAATCCATCTCATACAGCTCCGTCAACGGATTGATGACCACCATATCCACGTCCAGATAGAGGATCCTGTCCAGCTCCTTCGGCAGCAGCAAGGGTGCCGCCAGACGGTAATAGATCTGCTTGGGATACCGGCCTGTCTCCGGGAAGTTCGCGAAAAGGCCCTCCGGCACCGGAATAAAATGGAAGGTCACGCCCTCCCGGAAGTCCCGCTCCATGGCCCGGCTGATGCTCTCGTCCAGATCGGAATGGAGCACATAGACCTCATAGTGCCTGTATCCCCCGCTGCGCAGCAGAGACCTCAGGCAGACGCTCATCTGCCCCAGCACCTTCCGGTTGACGCAAAACAAAAGATTTGCGGCGATTTTCTCCTGATTTTCCATATCATCCATCCTTGTCCATTTTTAATCAAGAAGGCACCGCCTTAGGGCGTTGCCGCATCTGTGATTTACGAGATAGAAAATCACAGTTGTCCGTCTCATTATGATCTTCATATTAAAATGACCAATTCTTACGAATTGATCATTTTAATTGAAGATCAGTATAAGAAAGTATATCACCCCTTTCCCGGTTTCGCTACCGCTCCGCCCAAAGCTTCACAGAATGTTTACTTCTCTTGACTTTCTATCAAAAAAAGGCTAAACTATTCCTATCTATTTTCAGGAGGTACATTATGGCACCAAAGGTTTATTTTACCGATTTCTGCACCGGCACATCCGAGACCCTTCCCCAAAAGCTGTCCCGGCTGATTCTCTCCGCCGGCATCGACCAGATTGACTTCAAGGACAAGTACGTGGCTATCAAAATTCACTTCGGTGAACTGGGCAACATGGCCCATCTGCGCTCCGGCTACGCCCGTGTGCTGGTGGACATCATCAAGGACCTGGGCGGCAAGCCCTTCCTCACCGACTGCAACACCATGTATGTCGGCTCCCGGAAGAATGCCCTTGACCACCTGGAAACCGCTTACTTAAACGGCTTCACCCCCTACTCCACCGGCTGTCACATTCTGATCGCCGACGGTCTGAAGGGCACCGACGATGTGGACGTGCCCGTGGTGGGCGGCGAATACGTCAAGTCCGCCAAAATCGGCCGGGCCATCATGGACGCCGATATTGTCATTTCCCTGAACCACTTCAAGGGTCACGAGGAAGCGGGCTTCGGCGGCGCCATGAAGAACATCGGCATGGGCTGCGGCTCCAATGCCGGTAAGCGGGAGATGCACAGCGAAGGCCGCCCTGAAGTTGATCCCGAGAAATGCGTCGGCTGCGGCACCTGTGCCAAGTACTGCGCCCATGAAGGCCCCCAGATGGAAAATGGCATTATGCACATCGACTGGCGCAACTGCATGGGCTGCGGCCGCTGCATCGACGTGTGCCCCGTGAAGGCCATCCATCCCGCCTATGCCCAGTCAGCCACCATTCTCAACTGCAAGATCGCCGAGTATACCAAGGCAGTGCTGGACGGACGGCCCAACTTCCACATCTCTCTTGTCCGGGATGTCAGCCCCTACTGCGACTGCCATGCGGAAAACGACATTCCCATCGTGCCCGATGTGGGTATGTTCGCCTCCTTCGACCCGGTGGCTCTGGACCTGGCCTGCGCCGAAGCCGTCAACGCCCAGACCATCATGCCCGGCTCCAAGCTGGATAAGGCCAACCGGCCCGATCTCGACAACCTCACCGGCTCCTTCCCCCACACAAGCTGGCGCAGCCAGATCACCCACGCAAAGAAGATCGGCCTGGGCGAGGATTCCTATGAGCTGATTACCATCTGAGCCGTAAAATAAAACGCAGAATGATAGCCGAGCGTGTCCGCAAAGCGGTAAATTATTATTTTGCGCACTAAAATACTCGTATGTCATTGCGAGCCAGTGTGCACACTGGCGTGGCAATCCGCATCCCCTTACACGTCTTGATGACGAAAATACCAAAAGGAGAACGGATTGCCACACCAGTGACATCGGTCACTGGTTCGCAATGACAACCTTTGTCGTGATGCGGTGCAACTAGCCAAATTCCAATTTATCCATCCGCTGAGCAAATCGACAATCATTTTGTATAAAAAACATCCTTGGCCTCCCATCGGGATACCAAGGATGTTATTTACTATCCCCGATATGGCTGCACGTATCGCTCATGGCTCAGGGACGACGGTCGGGCGTAGGCGCCGGACACCAGTCCCAGCATGGCGAAGATGGTAACCACAGAGGAGCCGCCGTAGCTGATCAGCGGCAGGGTCAGTCCGATAACCGGCATGACGCCGATGCACATGCCCACGTTAATCATCAGCTGGAACATCAGAGCGGACGCCGCGCCATAGCACACCAGTCGGCGCATATAGTCCTGACACCGGACACCCACGTAGATACACCGGGCAATAATCAACAGCTCTGCCAGCATGATGAGCACGCAGCCAACAAAGCCCAGCTCCTCGCCCATGGAGGAGAAAATATAGTCCGTATGCTGGGCAAACAGAGCGCCGCTCTGGGTACGGTTGCCTTCGAACAGGCCCTGTCCCGTCAGACCGCCGCCGGTGAGGGACTGGAGGTTGATTTTGGAGTGATACCGTTCGTTGATGCCCTGAGGGTCGATGGTTGGATCGAACAGGATACGGATTCGGTTCCGCTGATACTCGCCAAGGAACTGCCACAGGATGGGGAACATGGTCGCGATGCCGCCAATGGCCAGGGCGAACCACCACAGGCTCACGCCGCCTGCAAAGGCCATGCCGATGAAGATAAATACAAAGATCAGGGACACACCCATATCCGACGACAGCGCCAGATTCAGGCCCACCAGCAGTCCCAGGTGCAGCAGCATATGGAAAATGGAAACCGGGTGTGAGATCCGGTTCTGGTGGGAAGCCATGACCGACGCGTTAATTATAATGTAGGTGATTTTACAAATTTCAGCAGGCTGGACGCTGATGACCTTCAAGTTGATCCAGCTTCGGTTACCGGTGTTGTTGTCCGTGCCCAGAGGGCTGATCAGCATGAGAAGCAGAAAAACATTAAACGCCACCATCATTCTCCGGTGCTCCGACAGGTAGTCCAGATCGATGGAGGACACCAGCGCGTACATCAGGACTCCCAGACAGATGGAAACCACCTGAACGGCGATATACTTAAAGTTGCTGCCAAATTTGTCGGCAGAGGTGGCGCTGGCAATACAGATCACGCCGAAGCCCGCCACGCATACGCACAGGATCAGCAGGATCATGTCGCCCTTCTTTATAAAATCCTTTAACTCTTCAAAATAGCGGCGCATTCCTCCGCCTCCTTTTGCATACTACCTGCGGATTATACCATTTTGTCAGTCAAAAGTAAATAGATGAAATGTAAACGTCCTTTGAACTGCGGCCAGTGGCCGCAGACAACGCGTACGTAAGCTGATCAATCATCGTTGCTGCCCTGACCCGCTCGGTATCGTTATCCAGACAGCCAAATTGGAATTTGGCGGGGATGCCCCCGCAGGCAATGCGTGCACAGGCGGTTCATAATCGCAACGCCATTGGGTGTTCATTATTGTATGATTGCCACCGGCAATCATTGATATTTCGGATTCGCTGCGCGGAGCACCACGCTCGGTATCGTTATCCAGACAACCAAATTGGAATTTGGCTAGTTGCACCGCATCACGACAAAGGTTGTCATTGCGAACCAGTGACCGATGTCACTGGTGTGGCAATCCGTTCTCCTTTTGGCATTTTCGTCATCAAGACGTGCAAGGGGATGCGGATTGCCAC
>JALFJQ010000037.1 GCA_022775085.1 Clostridiales bacterium
TCCGTGGTTGCTTTTGTCGGAGGAATCGATGGCAGTCAGCCATTGTTCGATTTTATAATCCAGTTTGACTCCCAGTTTGATAGCAAGGGGCTGGAAACTGCAGAAAGATTCTCGCCGATCATCAACAATCTCAAGGAGAAGTAATACCGGCAGCAGAGAGACCTACGACACCCAAACCATAAAGGGCGGCAAAAGACCCCACACCACCAATGCCTGCTCCAAGGGCTCCGGCAAGAACCTCTGGAATAGCACTTTCCTTGATGGTCCGTTTGGAGTCATTAAGGGCTGCGGCTGCTTCGTTTACAACATTTACTACTTGCTGAAGGGAGTCAACGCTTTGGAATACCATTTCCTTTTTCTTTTTTATATAATCACCCATCTTTTTTCTCCTTCGATGTTGGCTTCTTTTTACTTGATGCGAATGCTTTAACAAGCCAAGCGTTTATGGCCGCAATTCCCGTTCCAAGGCCTAGCGGACCCAAAAGGGCTGTTCCACCGACGATCACCCCAGCGGCTTTCATCCACTCTTTGGAGACATCAGCACGGGTGGTAGTTCCTGCAAGAATAGAAGGGGCCATCATGTTTGCCTTCGACAAAAGTTCATCTCTGTTTTCGGAACTATAGTTCTCTGGATGATCTACAAGAACATCCAACAAAACCTTGAGCATTTCGGTGTCTTCCGGTGCCTGTGCCATTTCCGCGTCAAGAACGCTTCTCATGGCGATATACTGTGTCTTGGTCAGCTTGTTGCGACCGCTTTCAATATTGTTGATGGTCTGGCGAGTGACACCGATTTTCTCGCCAAACTCCTCGGCTGTCCAACCAACGGTGCGTCGGATCAAAAGTAGATTGTTTTGCATACGAATTATTTCTTCCATATTCGCACCTCCCGCCTGTACATATAATATCCCTTGACAATAAATTTGTCAAGGGGTTGAAAATAGCCTTTGCAGAAAAGCCACAAAAAAACAGGCGCATCGGATTTTACACCGCAACGACTGTTTTTACACTGCAAAGGTACACTTTTTAATTTTGCCTATTCCTTGTATCAAACTCGGTATGATTATTTCCAAAAAGCGACTGTCAACACGCTCTGTTTCCTGTTTTACGAGGTCAAGCATGGCGTTGACTTCACGCTCAGCGGTAAACACTTCGCCGTGATCGGCAACCCTTTTCTTCGATTTGATTTGCTTTTCCATGTTGATACCAACCCTTTTTCGGGGAATTTGATCTATTATAGCATAAAAGAGCAAAAATGAATAGCTTTGGAGCGGCTTCTGTCGTTTATTTTTTTCCTGTCTTAAGCAGCACAATGTTGTAGTCCCGAAGTTCCGTGTAATTGTGCTTATCCAGAGCCTTTAGAAAGGCCTGAATGTCCCTGATTTCCGCAGGCTGAACATTTCCTTCATCTCGCACTTTCTTCAGTTCCAGTTTCTCGAAGGGGTTGTAGGGGATGTAGTCTTGCTTTGCCGCCCATGCAAATAGGGCATGAAGATACTGGTAAGGATGATTGAATCTGGCAGGACTGGTTTTGGGAATGTCAGCGAAGTATTCCAGAATTTCAATCTTCAGGACATCCACATCCAAGGAGTTTTGGGATTGTTCAAGAAACTTGTCGATGTACTTTTTGTAGTCGTTCAGGGTTCGTTCCCGAACCTTCTGAGCCTTTTTCAGGGCAAGAAACTCATTGGCAACTTCTGCCAAAGTTCGGTCATCACAGACCATTTTCATTCGCATACTTTGCACCTCACAATTTGTCAAAACCGTAGGCTCAGAAGCATTTTTTGAGTTTCTTGAAATCCGTAACGTGAACTTTTCGACAACAAAAAATTGGGAATTTACGAGATTTCTCGTAAATTCCCAATTTTGGCAGGGGCACAAGGACTTGAACCCTGAGCCTACGGTTTTGGAGACCGCCGCTCTACCAATTGAGCTATACCCCTGTATGTTATTTGAAAGGCGAAGGCCTGAACTTCTTGGTGGGCCTTCAGGGACTCGAACCCGGGACTATCCGGTTATGAGCCGGAGGCTCTAACCAACTGAGCTAAAGGCCCGTAAAGGAAGGTGAACTCGTCACCACGCAGGATATTATAGCATCAAATCTGCGGTCTGTCAAGAAATTTCTTTGCCGTTGGAGAGAAATCACGGAAAGCGGACGATACGCCCGGAAGATGCCGACCTTCCGGGCGTTTTTTCAGATTTCCTTGTACATTCCGGCTGCGTCGTCCTTGCGGACATTGTCGGAAACCTCCAGAACCTCAACGGCTACGGTGCGGGCGCCCATGGAGATTTCAATGCGGTCGCCAACCTTCACGTCGTAGCTGGCCTTGACCACCCGGCCGTTGACGCTGATGCGCCCGTTGTCGCAGGCTTCGTTGGCCACGGTACGGCGTTTGATCAGCCGGGAGACCTTGAGAAATTTATCCAGACGCATAGCTTACTTGGCAACGCTGTCCTTCAGGGCCTTGCTGGCCTTGAAGCCGGGCACCCGGGTGGCGGGGATTTCGATGGTTTCCTTGGTGTGAGGGTTGCGGCCGACGCGGGCCTCCCGATCCTTGGTCTCAAAGATACCGAAGCCGGAGATCTGCACCTTCTCACCCTTTACAAGAGCGGCGGTGATGGCATCGATGGCAGCGTTCAGAACACGCTCGGAATCCTTCTTGGACAGGCCGGTGCTCTCGGCACAGGCGGAAATCAATTCGGTTTTATTCATAATCGTATATCCTCTTTTCTGCGGAAAAATCTTCAATAGCTTAACATAACTCTCTGAAAAATGCAAGATAATTTTGCGAAATTCCTCACAATTTGAGTATCTTTGCGATTTTGGCGCCCTTGGGAAGGAGCAGGCAGTCAGCTCTGGTAATGGCTTTCAGCTTGACTGCGGCGAAAGCGTAGACGCATACGCCAACCATGACAGGCAGCGCGCACAGCACCAGACGGCTGTTCAGACCCAGAGCAATCAGCCCCCGGTAGCAGCCATAGACTGACGCACCCATGATGGCGGCGGACAGGAAGGGCCGCAGAAGATTTTTCAGTACCGCGGGGGGATTTTCCAGCAGGGTGCGCAGGGAGTACAGGTTCAGAATGCCGATGGACACGTAGCACACCAGAATACCGATGGGGGTGCCCAGAATGTTGATCTGGGGATTACCCGTTAGGATATACACGGCGATGAGGTTCAGCACGCCGCCGATGAGCATATTTACCACCGGACGTCCCGCATGGCCGTGGGCCTGCATAATGGCGGTGGTGACCATGACCGTAGCATTAAAGGCGATGGCAATGGCAAATACGAACATGAGCCGGGTGGCAAGATCCAGGTCGGCTCCCGAATAGCGGCCCAGCAATGCGGTGACGGGTCGTGCCAACACCGCGAGGCCAAAGGCGCAGGGCATGGAGATAAGACCGGTGATGCGTGCGGCGGATTCTTCGGTGTTTTTGGCTTCGGCGCTTTTGCACAGGGTCAGCTGAGCAGTGATGGCGGGGATGACGCTGATGGTGATGGGGGTGATGAAGGCACAGGGCATATTGAAGATGGTCAGACACATGCCATAGATGCCCCGCATGGTGTCGGCGGCGGCCTGGGTATAGCCCAGATTCAGCAGCTGGCCCATGTAGATTTTCGTCTCCATCATGGTGAAGAACTGCAAAATGGCGGAGCCCACGGTGATGGGCACGGCGATCATCATCAGGCCCTTGGCGGTGTCAGCGTAGGAGCGGGGCTCCTCGGTGGTCACAGGCAGGAAAACATAGCTCTTGCGGAAGCAGAAGTACAGATAAATGGAGGACACCAGACAGCTGGCGGTGACACCCAAAATCGCGCCGCCTGCCGCCAGCGGCACGCTGCCGGTGGTTTTCAGAAAGAACAAGGCGGCGAGCATACCCACGATCAGCTTCACCACCGCCTCGATGACCTGAGAGATGGAGGTGGGGATCATGTTGCTCTGACCCTGGAAGAAGCCCCGGAAGGTGCTCATGATGCAGATCAGCAGTACGCAGGGGCCGAGACAGCCGATGGCGGCCCAAGCGTCGGGCTGGTTCTGGAACTGGGCAAGCTCCCGGCAGAACACCGTCATGAGCAATGTGCCCGTGATGCCGAGACCAAGGAAAATGCCCCGGGCGGTGTGATAAATCCGGCGCACCTGATTGTAGTGCTTCAGGGAGCTGGCCTGAGAGATCATTCGGCTCATGGCTACGGGCAGGCCCGCCGTGGAGATCATCAGCAGCACATTATAAATATCGTAGGCGGTATTGAAATAGCCGAAGCCCTGGGAGCCGATGATGGCGTTCAGGGGAATCTTATACAGCGCGCCGATGATCTTGACAATGGCGGTAGCCATGGCAAGCAGGGCAGTGCCGTGAAGAAAATTCTGTTTTTTCTGAGCGTCAGACATGAAAAACGTCCTTTCAGGAGAGTGGCGGCAAGGCCGCCTGCTAATGCGGGCCGCAGGGCGGCCAGCCAATGCGTTACGAACACTGGGTGGTCATCGTACATCCTTAGGGCCCCTCGACCGATAGTGCTCGGTAATGTGGTAAATAATACTTTGGCGAAGGTGACGATAAACCATGTCATTGCGAGGAGCGAAGCGACGTGGCAATCCGTACTCCTTTTAGCACCGGGTACGTTATCGGAACGTGAAAAGGGGAACGGATTGCCACGCCAGTCTGCGGACTGGCTCGCAATGACATACTAATTCGCTAAATTGGTATTTCGCTCAGTAATACCTTCCCCCCGGGGGAAGCTATGGGCGCTCCCGCGCCAGTACAGCTAAATTCCCCTTTACCGGATTATTTTGTTTCCTCAAACAATCTGGGAATGGCATAGGTGGTCAGTTCCTCCACCACTTCTTTCAGGTCAATGGTTGGGAAGGCACCGTTTTGGTAGAGAATTTTGCCCCGAACCATGGTCATAGCCACGTCGCCGCCCTTGGCAGACCAGAGCAGACCGTTGAGAACGTTGTGGCAGGGCATCAGGTGGGGGGCGGTGAAGTCAATGAGCGCGATGTCCGCGTCCATGCCCACTTCCAGCATACCGCATTCCTTGCCGCGGCCCTGAGCCTGAGCGCCGCTGACGGTGGCCATCATCAGGGCGGCGGAGGCGGGCAGGGCGGCACTGTCGCCGCCTTCCTTCCGGGTATCCATGGCGGCAAAGCGCATGACCTCGAACAGATCAAGATTGCCGCATTCGATTGCCCCGCCGGTGCCGAGGGCTACGTTCATGCCGGATTTTACAGACTCCAGAATGGGGGTGGAAGCCTGACCGGATTTGTAGGCGGCGACGGGAGTAGCCACGGCGGTGACGTGCTTTTTCCCTAACAGTTTACGCTCATGAGGCTCCAGATATGTACAGCCCGCGGCAGTGGCGGGGACGCAGAACAGGTTGTGGCAGCTTAACAGCTCTCCCGGACCCATGCCGGTGCGGTCTAAGCAGGATTCCACCTCGCCCTTGGTTTCCGCAAGGTGCAGCTGCATCCCGATACCCGCTTCACTGGCGTAGCCTGCCAGTCCCTCCCACAGACGGTAGTTGCTGGTGTACTCGGCGTAGATGCCCGCGTCAATTTTGATACGGCCATTGTCATAGCCATTCCACTTGTCCACCACCCGCACAAGCTCCTGGCACTGTTCGTCGGTCTCAAAATCGAAATCCTCGCTGGGGTCAATGAAGCGGTAGCTGGACAGGGCCAGATTGGCCTTGATGCCGGACTGTGCAACGGCCTCGGCGGTGGCATTGGGGTAATAATAGAGGTCGGAAACGGAGGTGATGCCGAAGCGCAGGCACTCGGCGATGGCAAGCAGTGCCGCCGCCTTGGCGCTGCGGGAGTCCATTTTGGCTTCCTTTTGGAGCAGTGCCTGCAAGGCTTCCGTGTTGCCTAAGTCGTCGGTGTAGCTGCGAAGCCCGGCGGTCGCCAGATGGGTGTGGCAGTTGATTAGGCCGGGCATCGCCACCATGCCGGTGCCGTCAATGATGGTTCTCGGCGGCTGGGCCGGGGCGGATTTGGAAATGGAGACGATTTTGCCGCCGTCGATGCCGATGTACGCGCCGAAAATGACCTCCATCCGGGGGTTCATGGTCACGGCGGTGACGTTGGAAATCAAAGTGTCCAATGAAAACAACCTTTCAAATCAGATACAAGATACGAGATACAAGATAGAAGATATTCAGTGCTGTGCCGCTTCACATGAGGGCGAACAGTTCTTCCTTTTGCTTACATACAGAATCGATCATTTCGATGTACTGTTCCGGGAATTTGGGGTTATGGAAGCGCTGGAGGGTGCCGTCGGGGAGATTGACCTTGTTCATTCCGCCGCCGCCCAGAGAGACGATGGTGTGCAGCTCCTCCATCATGTATATATTGTAGAGACAGTCCAGCCCGTCCCGGCTCCAGCCCACGTTTTCAAAGCTGCCGGACATGTATTTCTGCCGGTACAGGTAGTAGGGCTTGTAGTTGAGACTCCGTAGGGTTTCGTTCGCGTAGTCCACCATCCGGGTCACTTCCTCAGCGGTGGACAGATCCCCCCGCTTTTCAAAGAGGTCAGCGCCTTTTTTCAGGGCAAGGGTGTGGACGGTGATGTTGGCGGGGTTCAGAGCGGCGACGGTGTCCAGAGAGCGGCGGAAGCCGTCAAAATCGTCCCGGGGCAGACCAGCAATCAAGTCCATATTGATGGCGGTAAAGCCTGCGTCCACGGCCTCGTGATAGGCTCTGACGACATCCTCCGCCTTGTGGGGCCGTCCGCAGGCCCGGAGAACGTGATCCTCCATGGTCTGGGGATTGATGCTCATGCGGTCTGCGCCGTGTTCCCGGATGGCCCGGAGCTTCTCAGCGTCCAGGGTGTCCGGGCGGCCGCCCTCCACGGTGAACTCGATGCAGCGGCCAAAATCAAAGGACTCCCGCAGGGCGTCCAGCAGCCGAATCATCTGGGGTGTGGACAGGGTGGTGGGAGTGCCGCCGCCGATGTACAGGGTGCGCAGGTGCTTGCCGCTTTTTTTCATCAGATCCGCCGTAATCCGGATTTCCCGCTCCAATGCGGATAAATAGGGGTCTAAAAGTTCGGTTTTCTTTCCAATGGTACGGCTGACGAAGCTGCAATAGGCACAGCGGGTGGGGCAGAAGGGGATGCCTACGTAGACAGAGATGTCCTCCGGCTCCATAAGCTTTACGGCGTTCACTGTTGACAGAGAACAGTCCACCGAAAGATTTCGGCGCTCCTCCGTGACGTAGTACACATCCTTCATGAGCTTGTCGGCGGACTTGGGTGTGCCGCCCTCGAGAAGGTGCTTTGTTGTGATTTTGGTGGGCCGGACCCCCGCCAGCGCACCCCAGGCCGGGGCCTTCGGCAGCAGCTGAATGGCGGCCAGGTAGTAGCTCTGCTGCAAAATCCGGCGGCGCAGACGCACAGTCTCCTCCGCGGCTTTCAGACGGCGGGAGGCGGTGACAGTCTTGCCGTTCAGGGTGATGCTCGCGGTGGCAGTGAGCCAGGTTTTGCCCCGGTGCAGGGCGGATTCCGCCTGCCCTTCCGGGTTATCCGGGAACAGCGCCATTTGCAGCTGTTCCACGGCGTAACGGTCTTCGTGACCGATGAGTGTCAAGTTCATAGTGGTTCCTCTGCCGATGTGTCATTGCGAACCAGCGTGCGCACTGGTTCGCAATGACAATCTTTTTCGTACAATTTTAACCATTACAACCCTTGATTCGCATCAAAGGGGAGGTTTTAGCGCAGATAGGGATTATACTTCTTCTCACTTGCCAGCATGGTGGATTCGCCGTGACCGGGGAGCACCCAAAGGTTGGCCTCAATTTGGGACATCCGTTTCAAAGAGTTTTGCATATCTGTCCAGCTGCCGCCGGGCAGGTCGGTGCGCCCGCAGGAGCCGGCAAACAGGGTGTCGCCGGAGAAAAGGCTGTCTCCGATCAGCAGGCACACGGAGCCGGGGGTGTGCCCCGGAGTTTGCAGAACGGTGATGTCCAGCCCCGCCAGATGCAGCCTCGTGCCCTCGGCGTAGGTCTGGGTGTAATAGAGCTTCCCGGCGGTGAGGTTCGTGGGCAGGCACAGGTCGTCGGCGCAGAGGTACACCTGACAGTCGGTGTCTGCCGCAATGTCCCGGACAGCTCCCACATGGTCAAAGTGTCCATGGGTCAGCAAAATGGCTTCTAAGGTAAGGCCCAGCTCACTGAGCTTGTCCAAAATGGTGTCAGCCTCGTAGCCGGGGTCGATAACGCAGCAGGATGTGCTCTTTTCGTCGTGAATGATGTAGCAGTTGACCTGATAGGCCCCCAGGGTCAGGGCGTGAACTTGCAGCATAGGTGTCTCCTTATCGTCTTGGCGTGTCCATCAGCTGGTCGGTGTCCAGAATCAGGGTCACGGGACCATCGTTGATGGATTCCACCTGCATGTCCGCGCCGAACCGGCCGTGCTGCGGGGGATACCCCAAGTCGGCACAGTCCGACAGGAACTTTTCGTACAGGGTGTTGCCCAGTTCGGGGTTGGCCGCGTCGGTGAAGCTGGGGCGGCGGCCCTTTCGGCAGTTGCCGTAGAGAGTGAACTGGCTGACCACCAGCACTTCGCCCTTCACGGCATCCAGCCCCAGGTTCATTTTTCCGTTTTCATCCTCAAAAATCCGCAGCCCCAAGGCTTTCTCTGCCAGATACCGGCATTCTTTTTCTGTGTCGTTGGGGCCGACCCCCAGCAGAATCAGAAACCCCTGCCCGATTTTGCCTACAATTTCGCCGTCAATGGCGACGGAGGCGGATTTGACTCGTGTTAATACAGCGCGCATGATATGCTCCTTTTTAGTTCTGTCCTCTGCGGGAGTTGGTGACGTCCCGGATGTTCAGCAGTTTTTTGCGGATAGAGTCCAGCTCCGCCACGTTTTTGACTTCAAAGCGGATGATGATGGTGCTGCGGCCGCCGGGGAGATCCTTGGCGTTCAACTCCTTGACACGGACCCGGGCGGTGGTCATAACAGTTGCCACGTCCAGCACCAGACCGTCTCTTGTGATGCAGTCCAGCTCCAGGGTGGTTTCAAAGGGCTGCTCCTCCTGGGTGGCCCAGCGCACCCGCACCCAGCGGGCAGCCTGGCGGGGATCGTCCCGGCTGGCGGCATTGGGGCAGTCGGCCCGGTGGATGCTGACGCCGAAGCCCTTGGTGATGAAGCCTACAATGGCGTCGCCGGGGACGGGGGTGCAGCACTTGGCGAATTTGATCATGCAGGACTCGATGTCCTCCACGATGACACCGTTGACCGCGTGTCGGTTGAGAAGGTCTGTGTCAGAGTCGGGGCGCACCCGCAGAGGACTGACAGGCAGTTTTTCCGCAGTCTGAGCCTTCACGGCTTTGTTTATGTCGTCCCGGATGCGTCCCACGGCCTTGGTGGCGGTGAGACCACCGTAGCCGATGGCGGCGTACATATCATCCCAGCTGTCAAAGGCCAGTTTTTTCAGCAGATGCGGTTCCTGCTCCGGGTCGGAAAGGGCAGTCAGGGGCAGACCTACCCGCTTCATCTCTGCTTCAAAGGAGGCACGGCCGTGGACGATGTTTTCCTCCCGCTTTTCCTTCTTGAACCACTGCTTGATCTTGGTGCGGGCCTGGTTGGACTTGCAGATGGTCAGCCAGTCCCGGCTGGGGCCCTTGGCGGACTTAGAGGTCAGCACCTCCACAATGTCGCCGTTGCGCAGCTTGGTGTCGATGTTGGCGATTCGGTTGTTGACTTTCGCGCCGATCATGGCGTTGCCCACGCCGGAGTGGATGGCATAGGCAAAGTCAATGGGGGTGGAGCCGGCGGGCAGGGAGACGATTCGGCCCTTGGGGGTGTAGACGAACACCTCGTCGTCGAACATATCGATCTTCATGTCCTGCACGAATTCCTCGGCGTCGGAATCCTGCTGAGTTTCCAAAAGCCTGCGAACCCATTCAAAGTCCTTCTCCGTGCCGGCGCCGGTGCCCTGCTTGTACTTCCAGTGGGCGGCAATGCCGTATTCCGCTGTCTCGTGCATCTCCCAGGTACGGATCTGCACCTCGAAGGGGATGCCTTGAGAGCCGATGACGGTGGTGTGCAGGGACTGATACATATTGGGCTTGGGGGTAGAGATGTAGTCCTTAAACCGTCCAGGCACCAGATTGAACAGGTCGTGGACATGGCCCAGTACGTTGTAGCAGTCGGGGATGGAGTCAACGATTACCCGGAAGGCGTAAATATCGAACAGCTCGTCTATGGATTTGCCCTGGGCCTGCATCTTGCGGTAGATGGAGTAAACGTGCTTGATCCGGCCGTAGGTCTTGTTGTGGATGCCGACGCTTTGCAGCCGCTGGGTGATTTTCTCCTGAATGGTGCGCATGAACACCTCGTCCTGCTCTTTGTGGGCATTGAGGTAGTTCATAATTTCGTTGTAGGAATCCGGGGCCAGATACCGAAGGGCAATGTCCTCCAGCTCCCACTTAATGCGCTGCATACCTAACCGGTGAGCCAGAGGCGCGTAGATGTCCATGGTCTCCCGGCACTTTTTGATCTGCTTCTCCGGGGTCTGGTACTGCATGGTGCGCATATTGTGCAGCCGGTCGGCGATCTTGATGAGCACTACCCGCATGTCCTTGGACATGGCCATGAACATTTTCCGCAGATTCTCCATCTGCTCCTGCTCGGAAGTGGAGAAATTGGCCCGGGTCAGCTTGGTGACACCCTCCACCAGCTCGGCTACCGTGGTGCCGAAGATCTTTTCAATCTCCTCATGGGAAGCATCGGTGTCCTCAATGCAGTCATGAAGCAGCGCACCCAGCACGGCATCCTGATCAAGGCCCATTTCCGCTACGATCTGGGCCACGGCCAGAGGGTGAATAATGTAGGGCGAGCCGTCCTTGCGCTTTTGCATTTTGTGCTTGACGTTAGCGTAGTCCACCGCCTTGTCAATGAGCCCCATATCCGCACCGGGCATATGCTTCACGATGGCGGAGCGCATGGCGGCATAGTGTTCTTCGAAGGTTTCCATTTTCTTTTCAGCTCTCTTTCGCGCGCAGCAGGCGCTGCATGGTTTGGCTGGTGGTCAGGTCAGCCTTTTCGGTCCCGGGGGTCAGCCGGATGGAGATGTATTTGTGAAGCCGGGTGATTTCCAGCAGCCCCACATCCCGGAAAATATCCAGACAGATGCTCAGCTGTCCCAAGCTCATGGGCTTGCCGGTCCAGCGGACGATCTTGCGGCACAGGCACAGGGGAGATTCCTGAATATCCGTCCCGGCGGAGGCGAGATACCGCCATACCATTGTCAGCATGGCCCGGTCGGGAAGCATGGCGGCTTCCTCCTTCGGCAGCCGCTGCCCCTGCTGAAGGGCGTGGTAGAGGGAGGTTTCGGGGGAGCACTCGGCGCGGCAGCTGGGCCGGATGTCCAGTATGTTCATTTGGACAGTCCGATCCCCCCGAAATTCGTTCACCTGGGGGTTGAAAGCCACATCCACCATATCTCCTGCCGCGATGGAGACGCTCTCGGGGGTGGCGGAGAAATAGATGGCATTGAACACCTGACGTCCGGCTCGCAGCCGCAGACGCATATGCCGTCCGCCGCCTACCATGCTGATGCGGTCGATGGTCAGACCGTTCATGGCCAGCACGGGCTTGGGGCAACCGTTGCCGCAGGGTTCCAGAACTCGCAGGGAATCGATGCCCGAAATGGTCAGAAGCTCCGGCGGCACGGCACAGTCAATATCCAGACTGGTTCGGGGTGCGCCGTCCTGATAGAAATTCGCTGCCAGCGCGCAGATCTGTCTGCGGAATTCCGGAATATTTTCCCGGCTGATGGTAAAGCCCGCAGCCAGCTCGTGACCGCCGTAGCTTTCCAGAAGCGGAGACAGGGCGGTGAGGGAGGCGAACAGATTGAAGCCGCCATGGCTGCGGGAACTGGCCTTGCCGTGGTCGCCGTCCAGACAGATGAGGAAGGCGGGACAGGCGTATTCCTCGGCAATGCGGCTGGCAACGATGCCCACCACCCCCTGATGCCAGCTCTCGTCCGCCAGGACGATGGCCTCCGGGGGCTTGCCGTTTGGCAGCATGGAGACAGCCTGTTGGTAAATGTCCGATTCCACCGCCTGCCGCTGCCGGTTCAGATTGCACAGAGCCTTGGCGACTTCAGATGCCCGCTGGGGGTCATCGGTGAGGAACAGCTCCAGCGCCAGGTCGATCTGCCCCATCCGCCCCGCCGCGTTGATGCGGGGTGCCAGCATGAAGCCGATGGTGGAGGAATTGACAGCTTCGGGGTCGCAGCCGCATTCCGCCATCAGGGCGGCGATGCCGGGCCGCTTGGTATGGGAGAGAGAGTGGAGGCCCCGGGCGGCAAAGACCCGGTTTTCGCCCTGTAAGGGCATTACGTCCGCCACAGTGCCCAGACACACCATGTCCGCGTAATCAGAAAGCACCGCTTCCTGATCGCCGCTGAGGGCGGCGGCCAGCTTAAAGGCGATGCCCACACCGGAGAGGTTCTTGTGGGGATAGCCGCCGTCGGGCCGGTGGGGGTCCACAACGGCAATGGCCTGGGGCAGGGTTTCCTTGCACTCATGGTGATCTGTGATCACCAGATCCATTCCCAGCTCCCGGCACAGTTTCGCTTCCTCCACAGCGGTGATGCCGCAGTCCACGGTGACGATGAGCTTTACGCCTTCCTCATGGAGCTGATGCAGGGCAATGGCGTTCAGACCGTAGCCCTCCTCCAGCCGGCCGGGGATGTAGCTGACGCAGTTCGCGCCGTGACGGCGCAGAAAATCCGTCAGAAGGCAGGTGGCGGTAATGCCGTCTACGTCATAGTCGCCGAAAACGGCGATTTTTTCTCCATTTTCCATGGCAAGGGCTACCCGCCCGGCGGCAAGCGCCATGTCCGTCATCAGAAACGGGTCCAGAAGCGGGGTATTGCAGTCCAGATACTTTTTTGCCTGACTCCCGTTTTCGATTCCCCGGCAGGCCAGCACCATGGCGGAAAGCGGCGCGTAGCCCGCTCCCACCAGCGCATTGACGGATCCCATATCCGGCTGCTTCACATTCCAAATTCCGTATTTCACCTTAGCACACATCCAGTAACAATCTTTTTCCTCATATTATAGCAAAAAGAAGTGGGATGCACAATAGGAAGATGGATTTTTTTCAATTCGTCCCGGGAACGTCCTGACGAAGCTGAAGGGCCGCGGCGGTCAGTATGGGAGCCAGGAGCATTCCACCCACGCCCCAGAGCCGATAGCCGATATACAGGGCAATCAGCGTCACCAGCGGGTCCAGGCCCAGGTGCTTGCCCAGCAGCTTCGGTTCCAGCATGGAGCGGATCAGGGCGGCGGTAATGTAGGTGCCGAGGATCCCAAGCGCCCGGGGCGTATCCCCCTGCAGGAAGCACACCACACTCCAGGGCACCAGCACGGTGCCGGTGCCGAGGACGGGCAGCGCGTCCACCAGCGACACCAGCAGCGCCCAGAGAAGGCTGTTGGGGATCCTCAGCAGGGTCAGTCCTGCCGCCGAGATGCAGAAGGTCACGCTCATGAGCTTGCACTGGGCCAGAAACCACCTGCCCAGCACCCGGCGCATCCGGCGAAGGGCCTGTACAAGCGATTGCAGCGGGTCTTTCGGGATCTGCCGGAGGATCCACTGACGGATCCGGGGCAGCTTGGCGGAGATCAGAAAGGCGGAAAGAATGGCGGTGCCCAGCCCCAGCGCGCTGTCCGGAACGTGGGTGAGAATACTGCCGGCCAGTCCCAGCAGCCAGGCGGTGAGCTTTCCCAGCAGCGTGCCGCTGTCTGTCAGCAGTGTCCGCACATGATCCTCCAGCAGCGGCCGGATACCCCGGGGAGCGTGGGAGGCCAGCTCCAGCAGCCGGGTCTGAGCCAGCGCCAGCCCGGAGCGGGCAGCGGATTCCAGATCCGGCAGCACACCGGTCAGACTTTTCAGCTGCCGGAGGGCAAAGGCGCACAGCATGAGAAGCAGCATGGCCAGAAAGCAAAAGGCCATACTGACGCCGACGGCGGTGCTTGCCGGCCGCGGAACCCGGAGTCTCCGGTTCAAAAAGGCCACCATCGGCTCCGCGGCCAGAGCCAGCAGGGCCCCCGCCAGAAAGGGGGAAAACAGCGGAAGAAGAAATTTCGCTGCGAGCCAAAATGCGGCAAAAATAGCCATCAGAGTGAAAACGGTTTTGCGCGGGGAACCCACGTTCGGATGCTCCTTTCGTGCTGTAAGATAGGGGTTGCATTTTCTTGAAAGTATGTTACAATACAGTATTGGAGAACATATGTTGCTCCACTGCGCACAGGAGCAAGGATTTCAGGAGGTAGGACATGTCAACCAAACCGAAGTATTATATCGTGGAAGCGTCTGCGCTGCCGGAGGTGTTTCTGAAAGTGGCTGAGGCCAAGCGACTGCTGTCCACGGGAGAGGCGGCGACTGTCAATGAGGCGACCCGTATGACCGACATCAGCCGCAGCGCCTTCTATAAATACCGTGATGCCGTTCTGCCCTTTCAGAATATGATGACCGGGCGAATCATAACCTATCAGCTCCTGCTCCACGATGAGCCGGGACTGCTGTCCCAGATCCTGGGGGTATTCGCGGCAGCGGGTGCCAATATCATCACCATCAATTCCATCGTGCCCACCAATGGCACGGCGGTGGTTACCATTTCTGCGGAGACCATGGACCTGACGGTGTCGCTGGAAGCGCTGATCCAGCAGCTGTCCACTACCCGCGGCGTGGTGAAGGCGGAAGTGCTGGCAGGCTGAGGCGGCAGTGCCGCCGGACAATGCGTGCACAGGCTGGTGGTTGTCGTTACACCATTGGGTGTGCTCGGTATCGTTTTGCCGCAAAAGAGCATTTGGCTGCCACAGGAATGTGGCGGCCTTTTTCCATTCTTCGTCACGTTCTGCGCCCCGTGGGCATAGGATGTGCCGGGAGGGATGGCAGTGCTGTATGTGCAGAAGTACGGAGGAACGTCCCTTGCGGACGGGTCACGCATTCGCGTCGCAGCCCGGCGGTCAGCAGAGCTGGCCCGGCAGGGACATGGGGTGGTGGTCGTGGTTTCCGCCCAGGGGGACACCACCGACGAGATGATCGAAAAGGCGGCGCAGCTGAACAAACGCCGGGCCGCCCGGGAGATGGACGCATACCTTGCGGCAGGGGAACAGATGTCTGCCGCGCTGATGGCCATGGCTATCGGCGCGCTGGGGTGCCCCGCCGTGAGCCTGACGGGCTGGCAGGCGGGGATCCATACCGACGGCAACCACGGCAGCGCCCGGATTTTGCAGGTGGACTCTGACCGTATCCGCCGGGAACTGGGACTTGGTAAGATTGTAGTTGTGGCGGGCTTTCAGGGCGTTGACCCCGACGGGGACATCACCACACTGGGCCGGGGCGGCTCGGATACCACAGCGGTGGCGCTGGCTGCCTGGCTCAAAGCGGATATTTGCCAGATTTTCACGGATGTAGACGGGGTTTATGACCGGGATCCACGGATGTTCCCCGATGCCCGGCGGTTCCGGCACATCCGCTACGATACCATGATGGCGCTGGTGGAAAACGGGGCGCAGGTGCTCCATGACCGCAGTGTGGAACTGGCGAGGGAGCACGGCATCCGGCTGGAAGTTCTGTCGGCCGCCACCGGCGAGCCGGGCACCATCGTCGGGGAGCTGGAATCATTCTAACCGAATTGGGCATAAGATATTCCATGGCAGTGTGGAGTTTGAAGTGTGGAGCATAGAGTAGGGCGGGGGCTTGCGATAAACCTATCGTCTTCTCACCGTAGGGGCCGATGCCCACATCGGCCCGCAGAAAAGAGATCGATTATTGACAGCCTTCGGCGAATTCAGGACATCTGCAAAGGGGCGATGTGGGCATCGCCCATACGGGGATGCGTTTACAACGGCCTGGGGCAGGAATTGCGCCCGCCTTATAGAAGCTGTGTAAAAAGTGCTTGACAAGAAAGAAAACCTGTGCTAAAATACCCAGGTAATAAAGAAGGCTGAACATCCGCCTCACCGTAAGCTGACGCGAAACGGTCTATATTCCTTTTCCCTTTGGGGAATTTGCGGGAATCGTGCGGGTGCTCTGGCATCCGCTTTTTTGTTGTTTATTTGGAGGTGCTTACCATCGCAAAGTTAGATCATCAGCTCAATGAGGAGATTCGGGACAAAGAGGTTCGTCTGATCGGTGCCGACGGCGCCCAGCTGGGCATCGTGTCCTCCGCCCAGGCCAACGCCATGGCAGAGGAGCAGGGCCTGGATCTGGTGAAGATCTCTCCCAACGCGGTTCCTCCCGTCTGCAAGATCATGGACTATTCCAAATTCTGCTACGACCAGAAGAAGCGGGAGAAGGATGCCAAAAAGAACCAGCGGGTCGTGGAGATCAAGGAGATCCGTATGAGCCCCAGCATCGACACCAACGACCTGAACACCAAGGTCAAGGCTGCCCAGAAGTTCCTGGCAGACGGCAACCGGGTCAAGGTCAGCGTCCGCTTCCGCGGCCGTGAGATGGCACATACCAACATTGGTGAGAAGCTGCTCCTGGATTTTGCCGCCAGCTGTGCTGAGATCGCCAACATGGAAAAAAGCCCCAAGCTGGAAGGCCGCTTCATGGCGATCTTCCTGACCCCCAAAAATAACAAGTAAGTTATTTTAATACCAAAGATAACGGAAGGAGAATCACCCATGCCCAAGCTGAAGACCCATAGCGGCGCTAAGAAGAGATTCAACCTGACCGCCAGCGGTAAGGTTAAGAGAGCCCGCGCTTTCAAGAGCCACATTCTGACCAAGAAGACCACCAAGCGTACCCGCCATCTGCGCGCTACCGCTTACGCTGACCAGACCAACGTCAGCGCCATCAAGGAAATGATTCCTTACAAGTAAGGCAGAAGGAGGATACGAGATATGGCAAGAGTTAAAGGCGCAATGATGACGCGCAAGAGAAGAAACGCAACCCTGAAGCTGGCGAAGGGCTACTGGGGTTCCAAGTCCAAGCACTTCAAGATGGCCAAGCAGCAGGTCATGAAGTCCGGCAACTACGCTTTCAAGGGCCGCAAGCAGAAGAAGCGTGATTTCCGCCGCCTGTGGATCGCCCGTATCAGCGCTTCCGTCGCTCCCTACGGCATGAACTACTCCACCTTCATGAACGGCGTCAAGAAGGCCGGCATCGAGATGAACCGCAAGAGCCTGTCCGAGATGGCCATTCAGGACTCCGCCGCTTTCGCCGCGGTGGTCGAGAAGGCTAAGGCTGCTCTGAACTAAGTTCACACAATCGGACCCTGCTGGTTTCCCAGCAGGGTTTTTGCGTGCTGTCTGTCAGGGCGGGTGATGGCTTCCCTTGAGGGGAGCTGCTGAGCGGAGCGAAGCTGAGGGGTGCTGCGCTGCCAATTACGAGAACACCCCTCAGTCACGGCTGACGTCGTGCCAGCTCCCCTCAAGGGGAGCCTTGAAGGAGTGCGTGCATGGAACTGAGCTGGACAGCTACGCGGGCAGGGCGGCTTTCGTCCTTCCTGATGGGGGAACTGAAAATGTCCGCAGGGCTGATGAATAAGCTGAAGTGGGGGGATTCCCTCCGGGTGAACGGGATGCCCCAGCGGACAAATTACCCGGTGCAGCCCGGGGATATGATTACCGTTGTTTTGGCGGAGGAGACTCCGGAATATCCCGCGGAGGATGGGGCACTGTCCATTCTGTATGAGGACGACGCCATTCTGGCGGTGGACAAGCCCGCTGGAATGCTGATCCACCCCTCCCGGGCGAAAAATACGGGGACACTGGCGAATTTTGTTGCCGGATATTATCGGAGAACCGGCCAAAACTGCGCCTTTCACCCCATGACCCGGCTGGACCGGGACACCTTCGGCATCGTGCTGTTGGCAAAAAACGCCCATATCCACAGCCTTTTGCAAAGCTGCGGCGCGAAAAAGATTTACCACGCGCTGGTCTATGGGGAACCGAAGGAGGACAGCGGCATCATCAATGCCCCCATCGCCCGCCGCCCGCTGCCCAGTCTGCTGCGTTATGTCAACCCTGAGGGGAAACCCTCGGTGACGGAGTGGCAGGTGCTGGAACGAAATGAAAAGTTATGTAAACTTGCTCTGCGGCCCGTTACGGGAAGAACCCACCAGCTGCGCCTTCACTGCGCCTACATGGGCTTTCCCATTCTGGGAGATCCCCAATATGGCAGCCCGGAGTCCCGGGCGCTATCCGAAAAATTAGGGTTGACCCACCAACTGCTCTGTGCAAAAAAACTGGAATTCGTTCATCCCATGACCGGTGAATATCTGACGCTGGAATCTGGGCTGGAAGTGTAATGGGGGATGCATTATGTATCGTAAGGGAACGGAAAAGGACTGCAAAGCAGTCTATGAGCTGATCTGTGCGCTGGAAGATTCTACCCTTCCGTTTACCCGCTTTTCGGACATCTACCGGGAGCAGCTCCGGGACAGGCGCTATTTTTGCCTTGTATGGGAAGAAGGCGGTGAAGTGATGGGGGTGCTGAACCTGCGGTTTGAGAAGCAACTGCACCGTGCGGAGAAGGTGGCGGAAATTCTGGAGTTTGTCGTTCAAGCCGCTTGCCGGAGCAGAGGAATTGGCAAGACAATGTTTGACGAGGCGTGCCGCATTGCTGAAGAAGCCGGATGCACTCGGCTGGAGGTCGACAGCAACCGGCGCAGGGCGGACGCCCACCGTTTCTATCTGCGGGAAGGCATGTCCCTCACCCACGCTAAGTTTACAAAATCTCTGAAATCCGGGCTGGATGAAGAACTGTGAGTCTTAAGGGAGTAATTCGATGACATCGGCCAGATTGTCCGCCATGGCACACAGCATCCACAGGGTATCTTCGCCGGGGTGGTCCTGATCCGGGATCAGCACCGGCAGGCATCCTGCCCGGTAGGCCGACAGGATCCCGGCAGGGGAGTCCTCCAGTGCCAGACATTCTCCGGGCTGCAATCCCAGTTCGGCCGCGCCCCGGAGATAGATGTCTGGCTCCGGTTTTCCCCGGGGGACGTCGTAGCCGCTGACCACCTTCGCAAAGCGGTGATACAGGTTCAGCGGGGTCAGGTAGCTTTCAAGCCTCAGCCTGGGGGAGGAGCTTGTGATGGCGCAGGGAATACCCCGGGTGTCCAGCGCGTCCAGCAGAGCATAGATGCCCGGCTTCGGGGCGACACCTTCCTTTTCCACAAAAGCGTCCATCAGCGCAATTCGCTTTTGACGAATGACGGCATAATCGGCGGCAGGGCCGAACAGAGCGTGCAATTTCTCCTGCCCGGCGGTTTCGTTGAGACTGCGCATTTGCAGAGACTGCTCTCTGGTCATGGGGAAACCATAGAAATGGCAGGCTTCCATCCAGAACCGGGAATACAGGCATTCCGTGTCCAGAATGACCCCGTCCACGTCGAATAAGACACCCCGGACGGGGGATTTCTCTTTATATAGGGTCAGCATATCGTACCTCCTGATAAAAATGCCTTCCCCTTTGGGAAAGGTGGCACGGCGAAGCCGTGACGGATGAGGGAGACGACTTTATTCTCGGCGGTAAGCGGTGAATTGTCAACTGTTTTTTCAAAATTTCCGCTAGGAAATTTGAAACAAATGTGCTATGATAAGCCCAAGAGGTGAAACCCATGGAAGAAAACGAAGAAGTTGAGCGTCAGGAGGGCTATGAACCCCGGCCCGCGTGGCAGGTCTGGGGCGCACGGATCGGCCTTGTGCTGTTTATCCTGTTTGTCATCTGGCAGATTGTGAACATTGCCGGAGGGGGCCTGTAATGCGGATCTTGGGAATCGACCCGGGCTACGGCATCACCGGCTTTGGGCTGATTGAGGCCCAGCGGGGACAGTATCAGCTTTTAAACTGCGGCGCCATCACCACGGCCCCCAACACGGAGTTTGCCTGGCGGCTGGAAGTGATCTATAACGACATGACGGAGCTGCTTCGAACTTGCCAGCCGGAGGCGGTGGCCATCGAGGAGCTGTTTTTTGGACAGAATGTGACCACGGGCATCAATGTGGCCCAGAGCCGGGGCGTGATTCTGCTGGCGGTGCGGCAGGCCGGGGTGCCCATTTTCGAGTACAAGCCCATGCAGGTAAAGCAGGCGGTGGTGGGCTACGGCAATGCCACCAAGCATCAGGTTCAGGATATGACGAAACGCCTGCTGCGCCTGAGCGCCGTACCTAAGCCAGACGACGCGGCGGACGCCGTGGCTATCGCCCTGTGCCACGCCCGATCCAGCACATCGCTGCTGGCACGAGCACAACGAGATTTGTAGGGCGGAGTCATGACTCCGCCGACCAGTGGGGATGTTTGAAATAGATTGTGTTACGGATAGCCTGCCGCTATTTGATGATAGCTGGCATATTGACGTGACGTGATCGGCGGGGTCATGACCCCGCCCTACGATAAATGCGGAGGATTAATGCAATGCTATATTACGTTTCCGGGCCGGTAACGGTTTTGGAGCCGGGGCTGGCGGTGATCGACTGCGGCGGCGTGGGCTACGGCTGTCGTGTCACCGCCTACACTGCCGGGCAGCTCAAGCTGAACCAGAGCGCCCGGCTGTATATTACCGAGTCCATCCGAGAGGATGCCTTTGACCTGTACGGCTTTTCCAGCCGGGAGGAGCAGCGGTGCTATGAGCTGCTGACTTCCGTCAACGGCGTCGGCCCCAAGGCGGCCATGGCGATACTGTCTGCCGGCGGACCTCAGAATTTTACCCTGGCAGTCATGACCGGCGACGAAAAAATGCTCACCGCCGCCCAGGGTATCGGCAAAAAAATCGCCCAGCGAATTATTCTGGAATTGAAGGATAAAATCGGCGGTGGCGGTATGGAGCTGGACTTCTCCGCCGGGAACGCTGCCGCTGCGCCGGTGCAGCAGGGGAGCAGCGCAGCCCTTGCCCATGCGGCCTTGCAGGAGCTGGGTTATTCTCCCGCCGAGATCAGTGCGGCGCTGAAAGGCGCGGATCCCAACGCCACCACCGAAGAGCTGGTTCGCTATGCCCTACGGGCTATGGTCATGAAAAGTTAGGCCCTACAGAACGTCCGGAGGATATTATGAGTTTAGAGTTTTCACAGGAACTGGACAGCCCCATCATTTCGCCCACCTTCGCGCCCCAGGACGCGGGGGAGATCGGTCTGCGGCCCAAGCTGCTGGCGGATTACACCGGGCAGGAGAAGGCGAAGAGCAACCTTTCTGTTTATATTGAGGCAGCCCGCCGCCGGAACGAGCCTTTGGATCACACCCTGCTCTACGGCCCTCCGGGTCTGGGCAAAACTACCCTGGCCGGGGTCATTGCCAACGAGATGGGAGCGGGAATCCGGGTCACCTCCGGCCCCGCCATCGAAAAGCCGGGGGATTTGGCGGCGCTGCTGACCAACCTGAATCCCGGGGACATTCTGTTTATCGACGAAATCCACCGCCTGAACCGGGTGGTGGAGGAGATTCTGTATCCCGCCATGGAGGATTTTGCCATCGACATCATCGTGGGCAAAGGCCCCAGCGCCAACTCTATCCGCCTGGATCTGCCAAAATTTACGCTGGTAGGCGCTACCACCCGGGCTGGCCAGCTGTCCGCGCCTCTGCGGGACCGGTTTGGCGTGAATTTGCGGCTGGAGCTGTACACCCCGGAGGAGCTGGCGAAAATTGTCACCCGTTCGGCAACCATTTTGGGGATGCCCATTGACCCGGCAGGTGCCATGGAGATCGCCTCCCGGAGCCGGGGTACTCCACGAATTGCCAACCGCTTTCTGCGGCGGGTGCGGGATTTCGCCGAGGTCATGGGCGACGGAACCATCACGAAAGAGGCCGCCCGGCTGGCTCTAAAGCGGCTGGAAGTGGATGAACTGGGCCTTGACAACATTGACCGCCGGATGCTCACCGCCATTATCCAGAACTACGGCGGCGGCCCGGTGGGCCTGGAGACTCTGGCGGCAACCATCGGTGAGGAAGCGGTGACGCTGGAGGACGTGTATGAGCCGTATCTGATGCAGCTGGGCTTCCTGACCCGGACGCCCCGGGGACGCTGCGTCACGGCGCTGGCCTATGACCACCTGCACATCCCCTATGAAGGACAGGCGCAGTTCTCTATTTGAGAAAAACCCATAATGAAAGTTGCATAAACAAGAAAAAATCGGGGAAAATTTTTTATTAAGGATTGACAAAATGACCCCATGTGTGTATAATCCGTCTTGTGGCAGAGTTTGCCAACAATAATCTATGACCCTGCGTTATATCATTTTTCAGGTGGAATTTCACGGGGCAACAACAAACCGAAGAGAGGTATTTTTTCATGTACGAAGACAAGACTTTAGTTTGCAAAGAGTGCGGCAACGAGTTCGTGTTCACCGCCGGTGAGCAGGAGTTCTACGCAGAGCGCGGCTTCCAGAACGAGCCCCAGCGCTGCAAGGCTTGCCGTGACGCTCGCAAGAACGCCACCCGTGCCCCCCGTGAGTTCTTCACCGCTACCTGCGCTCGTTGCGGCGGCGAGGCCAAGGTGCCCTTCCAGCCCAAGACTGACCGTCCCGTGTTCTGCAGCGAGTGCTTCGCTCAGATGCGCGCCAACGGCTAAGCCTGAAAATGTGCAAATAAACAGCAGGGTCGGGAAACCGGCCCTGTTGTTTTTGTGTAGTCAATTCCTTGTCTTATTCTCCATCCGACCGGAGTGGATCACCGGGGGCTTGGGGTCTGCCGCTTCCCAGGAAAGCGGCTTTTTTTCGTCCTCTTTCACGCGTCTTCACCTCGGCAGTAGTATATGCGCGGACTGCCCAGGTCATACAGATGGGAAAAAATTGTAAACAATTTACAAAACTACTTGAACATATTCATAGAATCTGCTATTATGTAGCTTGCTACGTATCTATGGAGGTGATGACTTGAGTGTGCATTATGGGCACCTGATTCGGATACTTCACTGGTGCACCGACCAGGCCATGACGGACGCTCTGGACAAGGTGGATCTGACCGCCGCCCAGGGACGGCTCATGGCCTTTCTGGCCCGCCGGGGAGAGCGGCCTACCTATGCCAAGGATGTGGAAGCGGAATTCCATTTGTCGCATCCCACGGTTTCGGGGTTGCTGTCCCGTTTAGAGCAAAAGGACTTTCTGGAACTGAAAACTGACCCCAATGACCGCCGCAGCAAGCGTATCGTCATTTCCGAAAAGGGCATGGCAAGCCACGAGCGGATGCACGCGGCGATCATGGAAAACGAAAGCCGTATCGTTCGGGGCTTTTCGGAGGAAGAAAAGGCGCAGTTCGCCCAGTTTTTGCAGCGCGCCATCGACAATGTCTGCCCGGAGAACGGGCAATCAAAAAAGGAGGACTCCAAAGCATGATAAAACCCCTTGCCCGGTGTATCCGGGAATACAAATGGCCGGCCGTCCTGGCCCCTATCTGCATGATCGGTGAGGTTTATATGGAAACCAAGATCCCGCTGGTGCTGGCCAAGGTGGTGGACGAGGGCGTCAGCGTGGGCAATATGGGGGCTGTGGTGAGCAACGGCGGTCTGCTGGTGCTCTACGCTCTGATTTCGCTTATGTTCGGTATCGCTTCGGCGGTGCTGGCATCCTACGCCGCCACTGGCTTTGCCCGGAATCTGCGCCACGATATGTATTATAAGGTGCAGGATTTTGACTTTGCCAACATCGACAAATTCTCTACCGCTTCCATTGTCACCCGGCTGACCTCGGACGTGGCGAACATTCAAATGACTTTCCAAATGATGATCCGTATGGCAATCCGCTGCCCCATGATGCTGATTCTGGCGACGGCCAATGCCTTCTCCGTCAGCCCCCGGCTGTGCATCATCTACTGCGTGGTGCTGCCGCTGCTGGGCCTGGGGCTGTTTATCCTGATCCGCATAGTGTTCCCGATTTTTGACCGGGTGTTCAAGACCTACGATAAGCTCAACAACGTGGTGCAGGAAAATGTTCACGGCATCCGGGTGGTCAAGTCCTTCGTCCGGGAGGATCGGGAGACCGACAAATTCTCCGCTGTGTCCGAGAGCATTTACAAGGATTTCTGCAAGGCAGAGCAGACCATGGCCTTTGGCAATCCCCTGATGCAGTTTGCGGTGTACACCTGTATTCTGGTGATCTCCTATGTGGGCGCCGCCATGGTGGTGGCTTCCGGCAACAATGCCGCTATGGGCCTGACCACCGGTCAGCTGACCTCCATGTTTACCTTTACTACCCAGATCCTCAGTTCTCTCATGATGCTGTCCATGGTGTTCGTCATGGTCACCATGTCCCGGGCGCCCATGCGCCGTACCACGGAAATCCTGGTGGAGGAGCCGGAGCTGAAAAATCATGAGAATCCCGTGGAGACTGTGAAAGACGGTTCTGTGGACTTTGAAAATGTGTCCTTCCGCTATTCCAAGACCGCCGACCGGGCGGTGCTGGAGAATATCGACCTGCACATCGCCTCCGGCATGACTGTGGGCATTTTGGGCGGCACCGGCTCCAGCAAATCCACGCTGGTGCAGCTGATTCCCAGACTGTACGATGTCACCGAGGGCAGCATCCGGGTCGGAGGCGTGGATGTCCGGGACTATGACGTGAAAGCCCTGCGGGACGCGGTGTCCATGGTTTTGCAGAAAAATGTGCTGTTTTCCGGCACCATCCGGGACAATCTGCGCTGGGGCAATCCTGACGCTACCGATGAGGAAATCACCCACGCCTGTAAAATTGCCTGCGCCGACGAGTTCATCCGCTCCTTCCCCGATGGCTATGATACCCACATCGAGCAGGGGGGCACCAACGTCTCCGGCGGTCAGAAGCAGCGGCTGTGCATTGCCCGGGCCCTGCTGAAAAAGCCGAAGATTCTGATTCTGGACGATTCTACCTCCGCCGTGGATACCCGCACCGACGCCTCCATCCGGCAGGCGCTGGCGGGGGAGATTCCCGAAACCACCAAGATCATCATTGCCCAGCGGATCGCCTCCGTCCAGGAGTGCGACCTGATCCTGGTCATGGACGGCGGCAGGATCGTGGCCCAGGGTAGGCACGACGAGCTGCTGAAAACCAGCGATATTTACCGCGAAGTCTACGAATCCCAGACGAAAGGAGCGATGGAATAATGCCTCCTGTGAAAATGCGCGGCGATGGCCGCATGGCGAAAAAGCCAAAGCAGACCCTTTCCCGGCTGCTGTCTTATATGCTGAAATACAAGGGAACCCTGATGGTGGTGGGCCTGTGCGTGGTGTTCAGCGCTGTGGCCCAGGCTGCCAGCTCTGCCTCTCTGGGAACGCTGGTGGACGATTACATCACCCCCATGCTGGGGCAGACCAACGCGGATTTTGGGCCGCTGCGCAAATTCCTGACCATGATGGCCTGCATTTATCTGGTGGGCATGGTATCCTCGTTCCTGATGAATTTCCTGATGGTGCGTGTTAGCCAGGGCACCCAGAAGACCATCCGGGATCGGATGTTCATCCATATGCAGACCCTTCCCATCCGCTACTTTGACACCCACACCGCCGGCGACATCATGAGCCGCTATACCAGCGACATCGACACCCTGCGGCAGATGATTTCCCAGTCCATTCCCCAGTGCGCATCCAGTGTGGTGACGCTGGTGGTGGTGCTGGTGACCATGCTGATTACTTCGCCGATTTTGACAGTCCTGCAGCTGCTCACCGTGCTGGTCATCGTCTTTGCCACCAAGGTCATCGCCGGGAAATCCGCCAAATTTTTCATTGGACAGCAGCGCTCTCTGGGCGCGGTCAACGGCTATGTGGAGGAGATGATCAACGGTCAGCGGGTGGTGAAGGTATTCACCCACGAGGATACCTGCAAGGAAGAGTTTGACCGGCTGAACGAAAGGCTGCGAAATGACGCCTACTTTGCCGGCGCCTACTCCAACGCCATGGGGCCACTCAACAACAATCTGGGCTATGCCCAGTACGCAATTCTCGCCATCGTGGGCGGCCTGCTCACGGTATTCTCCGGCGGCAGTCTGCTGACGGTGGGTAAGCTCATCAGCTTCCTGACCCTGTCCCGCTCCTTCAATATGCCCATCTCCCAGGTGTCCAACCAGATCAATTCCATCGTTATGGCTCTGGCCGGTGCCGAGCGGATCTTCGAGCTGATGGACGAGGAGCCGGAGCAGGACGAGGGCTATGTCCGGCTGGTCAACGCGGAAATTGACGAAAATGGCAACATCACCGAGTCCGACAAGCGCACCGGCCGCTGGGCATGGAAGCATCCTCACAAGGCCGAGGGTACTGTGACCTACACCGAGCTGAAGGGCGACATCACTATGTTCAATGTGGACTTCGGCTATGTGCCGGAAAAGACCGTGCTGCATGACGTGACCCTGTATGCCCATCCCGGCGAAAAGATCGCCTTCGTGGGTGCCACCGGTGCGGGCAAGACCACCATTACGAATCTGATTAACCGCTTCTACGACATTGCCGACGGTAAAATCCGCTACGACAACATCAACATCAACAAGATTGCCAAACCCGATCTGCGGCGCTCTCTGGGCGTGGTGCTACAGGAGACCAACCTGTTCACCGGTACGGTGATGGACAACATCCGCTACGGCAAGCTGGATGCCACGGATGAGGAGTGCATCAAGGCGGCGAAGCTGGCCAACGCCCATGACTTTATCACCCGTCTGCCCCAGGGCTACCAGACGGTGCTCACCGGCAACGGCGCCAGCCTGTCTCAGGGTCAGCGGCAGCTCATTGCCATTGCCCGGGCGGCGGTAGCGGATCCTCCCGTGATGATTCTGGACGAGGCCACCTCCTCCATCGATACCCGGACGGAAAAGCTGGTGCAGGACGGTATGGACGCCCTGATGCATGGCAGGACTGTGTTCGTCATTGCCCACCGACTGAGCACCATCCGCAATTCCGACTGCATCATGGTGCTCGATCAGGGACGCATCATCGAGCGGGGCAGTCACGATGAGCTGATTGCCCAGAAGGGCACCTATTACCGGCTGTATACGGGAGCCTTTGAATTGGAATAATTGAAGAAAAATGTCATTGCGAACCAGTGACCGCTGTCACTGGTGTGGCAATCCGCGTTTCCAAAGCGTACGGATTGGGACTGGCTGGAGACCAAGGAGGCCAATCCCGTAGCCGATGGGGTCATTTATACTAATTCTTGATAAAAAGATTTAAGGCAACACCGCATAATGGGGCAAGGAGATTCGGCGAGAGATTTTGACTCAAGCGAAAGTATGGAAAATGCGGGAATACTCGATGTATTTCCCATTTTTCATACTGCACGATTGGGGCAAAAGATCCGCTGAAGCCCGCGGCTCCCATTGTGCGGTGTTGCCTTAATCAGCAGCGCAGGGATATTGGTGCAAGACAGGGCAGAGGAATAAAGATCCATTATACCGTTCATCATACGCACTGTATGTAAAATTGGAAAGGCGTGAACTGTAAAAAGTCTGTCAAATGCCGCCCCGGCCCCTGCCGGTCATCAGCAGACCGCTGGTTATCGCTGTCAGAGGTGCTACGGTCACCAGGCCAAAGGAGCCGACGATGGTGTGGACGATTTCCGCCGCTACATATTTATAGTTTAGCATCAGCGCTACCGGGGTGCCCTGGGCCATAAACACCATCAAAAGGGCGATATAGCTGCCGGAGTAGGCCAACAGCAATGTTGTTGTCGTGGAGCCGCAGGCCGCACGGCCCACGGCAAAGCCGGAAGCGATGGCTTCTTTTGCGGTAATCCCCGGTTTCTTCTCTACCACCTCATACACTGCGGAGCAGATGTCCACAGACAAATCCATCACCGCGCCGGAGGAGCCGAGGAAAATGGAGGCCACGAAGATTTTTGTCAGATCCAGGTGCTGATACCCGGCGTACAGCAGGCTTTCGCTGGATTCCATCACAGCCCCATGTATCTGGAACAGGTCAGTAAAGACATAGCCCAGTACCGCTGTTACCAGAATGCCCAGCGCAGCACCGGAGGTGGCAGCAAGACACCTTCTGTCCCAGCCGTAAATCAGGCTCAGCACCAGCACGGTCAGCACCAGCACCAGTCCCATGGACACCCAGATTGGGTTCCAGCCTTTCAGCAGACTGGGAATCAGTACCTTCCACAGAAGAAGTACCGTGTCCACAAAGGACAAAATTGCCCGCAGACCTGTGCCTCGGGCAAACAGCAGAAGCAGCAGGAGGAACAGTCCCGCAAGCCACGCTTCCTTGTCCAGCCGGAAGTGGTCGGTCATATACACCGTGGTGATCTCGCTGCCGGAATGGCTGACCACCACGAATGCCCGGTCTCCCGGTGCAAACAGCTTGTCCTCTGCCAGCGAGCCGTTGAGGCGGTTCACAGCGGTGGTTTCTGTTCCCTTAAACTTTCCCGCCAGAATTCGCACCTGGCACCGCTGCTCTCCGCTGCGCACCAGCCCGGTGTCCACAATGTCGCTTTCGTCCGTGGACAGTACCACCGCGTCCACCCGGTCAGCATTTTTGTAGGACAGGGCACTTTCAAATCCTGTGGGCAGCACCAGCAGCACCGCCAGCAGGCAAAGCCACAGCAGAACCGGGCCGAGAGTCTTACTTTCTTTGATCTTTTGAAGCATTTTTCTTCTCCATGCACAATACAGGGAGCGCGTTTCACGCCCCCTGTATCTTTTGCTGACCTTCTTTACTTGACTTCCAGCAGGTCAGCCAGCTTGTTGTAGATGTCGGTGTTGTCGTAGTAGCCGCTGAATTCCTCGGCACCGTTGCCGTCAGCGAAGACCGCTACAGGCAGTCCCGTGTGGGAGTAGCTGGTGAAGTCCACACCGGCCTTGTTGTTCAGAATGTGGGTGACAGTGACGGAGAAGGGGTTGTAGGTGCCGTAGAGCACGTACTGCTCCTGGGTGTAGTCAGCCGCGTTGTAGTCGCTCATGATCAGGTCGTAGGCGGTGCGCAGACGCTGAACTTCATACTCGGTCAGCACCAGCCGGTCGGTTTCCTCACCGGTGAGCTTCAGACCGAACAGGGTCTCCACATCCTTCATGGCGTCCTCGAAGGAGGTGCCGTTTTCCTTGTACCCCTTCACATACTGCTCATCGAACTGGGCATAGGAGATGGTCTGATTGGCCAGGGTATCCAGATAGGTGTCGTAGTCCGTACCGGCAAAGCCGATGGTCAGACCGCCGGTCTCATGGTCGCCGGTGACCAGAATCAGGGTCTCGTCCGGGTGTTCCTTGGCAAAGTCCACAGCCACCTGCACTGCATCCGCCAGGGCCAGAGTGTCGGTAACGGTAGCGCCCGCGTCATTGGCGTGGCAGGCCCAGTCGATCTTGCCGCCTTCGCACATCATGAAGAAGCCTTTGTCGTTGTTCAGGACTTCAATGCCCTTGGCGACGTAGTCAGCCAGCGCCCACTCGCCGCTGCCGCGATCCATGTCGTAGTCCATGGCGTCGGAGTCAGCCAGATGCTCGTCGATGAGGATGACCTTCTGGTCGGCGGCGGTAATTGCCTTGGCATCCGCCTGGGTGTATGTCACCTTGTAGCCTGCTGCCTCCGCCAGCTCGTACAGGCTGGTCTTGTCCTTGTCGTTGCCGGTTACCTTCTTCAGGCCGCCGCCGGCGAAGTACTCAAAGCCGGAGTTTACCAGCTCCTCGCCGATCTCATAGTAGTTGTTCCGGCTGGCCTGATGGGCGTAGAAAGCGGCGGGGGTGGCATGGTTCAGGTTGACGGAGCTGATGACGCCCACCTTCCAGCCCTTCTGGGCGTGGAGCTTTTCCGCAATGGTCTCATAGGGGGTAGCACCGCTCTCATCCACGTTAATCATACCGGAGTAGGTTTTCTTGCCGGTGGCGATGGAGGTGGCGGTGGAAGCGGAGTCGGGGGCGAAGGAGCAGGAGTCGTAGGTCACGGCGGAGCCGGCAACCGGGAAGTTCATAAAGCTCAGCTCCACAGGGCCATCCAGTACCGCGCCCTCACGGGTATCGTACTTGGTGCTGGGCAGGGCCTTTTCGTAGTCATCGTCGGCCAGAGCACCCAGATAGTCGGAAGCGGCCTGGAACTGGGGATAGCTCATGCCGTCGCCAATGAACAGGAATACGTACTTGGGTGCGGCGGGGGCTTCCTCGACCGCTACGGTCTCGACAACCTCCGGGGCAGGTGCGGCGGGCTTAGCGTTGGTCTCCGACGCCTGCTGGGCGGCGCATCCGGCGAACATGGTCAGCACCATGCACAGGACGAGCAGACCCGTAATCATTCTCTTCATTTTGAATTTCCTCCATTTTTTTGGTTTTGTGTTTTCCACGAGACCAAGTATACCTGTTCGATGTAAAATGCAAAATCGGCAGCCGGTAAAATCTCGTCGAAACATGTGTAAAGAATGTATTGGAAATTTTACATTCTGATTGCTCCTATTCCTCAATTGGCCGTTCAGACCGCTTTACAAAATACAGAAGGGCATATTATTTTGTGAAAAAGCATCTTGACAACAGAGGCAATCTGTGATATACCATTAACAGATGAACAAATGCTCATATGTACAGAAAAATGAAGGGGGTATTCCTATGAAAAAAACCTACAAAATCGAAGTCGACTGCGCCAACTGCGCGAACCTGATGGAGCAAGCCGCGAAAAAAGTCGCCGGTGTTGCTGACTGCACGGTAAACTACATGGCTCTGAAAATGAGTGTCACGTTTGCCGAGGGGGCCGACCCGGCTGAGGTCATGCCCAATGTCCTGAAGGCCTGCCGCAAGGTGGAGCCGGACTGCGAGATCGAATTCTGATTGCGGGGCGGGGGCGTGCCCTCGCCCTACGGACGGGTGGGGTTGATAAACATGAGTAACAAACAAAAAAAGCTGCTCTGGCGGATTATAACGGCGGCGGCGCTGCTGATCCTGCTGGGGCTGGGCAAGAATCTGCTGCCGCTGGCGGAGCCGGTGCGGACGGCGGTGCTGTTTGCGCTGTATTTGATACCTTATTATATAGTAGGCAACGATATTCTGGCGAAAGCTTGGCGGGGCATCCGCAACGGGCGGGTGCTGGACGAGAGCTTCCTGATGGCCATTGCCACGGTGGGCGCTTTTGCCATCGCACTGCTGGAACAAAGCGGGGAGTTCGCCGAAGCGGTGGCTGTCATGCTGTTCTTCCAGACCGGCGAGCTGTTTGAGAGTTACGCCGTGGGCAAGAGCCGGAAAAATATCAGCCAGCTTATGGACATCCGTCCGGACTACGCCAATGTGGAAGCGGATGGCATTCTGACACAGGTGGACCCGGAGGAAGTGGAGGTCGGCACCATCATCACGGTGCGGCCCGGCGAGAAGGTGCCCATTGACGGTGTGGTGCTGGAAGGTCAGTCCAGCCTGAACACCAGCGCTCTCACCGGTGAGAGTATGCCCCGGGAAATTGGGGCAGGGGACAGCGTCATCAGCGGCTGCATTAACCTCACCGGCGTGCTGAAGATCCGCACCACAGCCGCCTTCGGGGAATCCACCGTATCGAAGATTCTGGAGCTTGTGGAAAACGCCAGCTCCCGAAAGAGTAAATCCGAGGACTTTATCAGCAAATTTGCCCGGGTCTACACCCCGGCGGTCTGCGGCAGCGCCCTGGCCCTGGCAGTCCTGCCGCCCATTGCGCAGCTGCTGCTGGGCTACAGCGGCCCGGTGCTGGCACTGGTCACCGACTGGCTGTACCGCGCCCTGACCTTCCTCGTCATCAGCTGCCCCTGCGCGCTGGTCATCAGTATCCCGCTGAGCTTTTTCGCGGGCATCGGCGGGGCCAGCAATCAGGGCGTGCTGGTCAAGGGCAGCAACTATCTGGAAACCCTTTCCCAGACCACCTGTGTGGTATTTGACAAGACCGGCACCTTGACGAAGGGCGTGTTCGAGGTCACCGAAATCCACAATGTGGCGGATACCCCGGAAACGCTGCTGGAATACGCTGCTTATGTCGAGAGCGCGTCTTCTCACCCCATCGCCCGCAGCATCCTCAAGGCCTGCGGAAAGCCTCTGGAACCGGGCAGGGTGACGGACATTCAGGAGAAAAGCGGTCATGGCATCACCGCCAAGGTGGACGGTGTGGACGTTGCGGCAGGCAATGAAAAACTGATGAAGTCCCTGGGTATTACCCCGGAAGCGGTGACCGCGGTGGGCACCGTGGTGCACATGGCGGTGAACGGAGTCTATGCCGGTTACATTGTGGTATCCGACACGGTGAAGGATACCGCCAAGCAGGCCGTTGCCGCGCTGAAAAAGGCCGGCGTGAAGAAAACTGTCATGCTCACCGGCGACGCGTCTCCTGTTGCGAAGGCTGTGGCAAAGGAGCTGGGCATTGACGAATATTACAGCGAGCTGCTGCCCGGCGACAAGGTTGCCAAGGTGGAGGAAATTTTGACCGCCAAGGGCGAGAAGGAAAAGCTGGCCTTCGTGGGTGACGGCATCAACGACGCCCCGGTGCTGGCTCGGGCGGACATCGGCATCGCCATGGGCGCTATGGGCTCCGACGCGGCCATCGAAGCGGCGGACGTGGTGCTCATGGACGACAACCCCCTGAAAATCGCCAAGGCCATCAAAATCTCCCGGAAATGTCTGCGCATTGTCAAGCAGAATATCTGGCTTGCCATCGGTATCAAGGTCATCTGCCTGATCCTGGGCGCAGTGGGCCTGGGCAATATGTGGCTGGCCATCCTTGCGGATGTGGGCGTTATGATTCTTGCGGTTCTCAACGCCATCCGGGCGCTGTTTGTCAAGGATTTATAAGAAAAAGAGCGGGGCGACCCGCTCTTTTTTAGTGTGGAGAGTGGAGAGTGAAGAGTGGAGTTGCGAAGGAGTACAATAAACTCCGCTCTTCACCCTCCACTCTTGTATTTCTTACCTCCTTGTGCTAAAGTAATAACAAGAACGCCGCAAGGAGGAAACTGCATGGCAAAATACATTATGGCGTTGGACGCCGGCACCACGTCCAACCGCTGCTGTTTATTTAATGAGGCGGGCGAGGTCTGCTCCATGGCCCAGAAGGAGTTTACCCAGTATTTCCCTCAGCCGGGATGGGTGGAGCATGACGCGAATGAGATCTGGTCCACCCAATTGGAGGTTGCCCGGCAGGCCATGGAGAATATCGGCGCGACTGCCGCCAACATTGCCGCCATCGGCATCACCAACCAGCGGGAGACCGCCATCGTCTGGGATAAGAAAACCGGCCAGCCCATCTGCCATGCTATCGTTTGGCAGTGCCGCCGTACCAGCAAATATTGTGATGAACTAAAGGCAAAAGGGCTGACGGAAATTTACCGAAAAAAGACGGGGCTGGTCATTGACGCCTATTTCTCCGGCACCAAGCTGCGCTGGATTCTGGAAAATATCCCCGGTGCCCGGGAGCGGGCGGAAAAGGGGGAACTGCTGTTCGGCACGGTGGAGACCTGGCTCATCTGGAAGCTCACCGGCGGCAAGGCCCATGTGACGGACTACTCCAACGCCTCCCGGACCATGCTGTTCAATATCAACACCCTTACCTGGGATGCGGATATTTTGAAGGAACTGAACATCCCCAAATGTATGCTGCCGGAGGTTCGGCCCAGCAGCTGCGTCTATGGGGAGGCCCTACCCCAGTTCTTCGGTGCGGCCATCCCCATTGCGGGGGCGGCGGGAGATCAGCAGGCAGCGCTGTTCGGCCAGACCTGCTTTGCCCCCGGCGAGGCCAAGAACACCTACGGCACAGGGTGTTTTCTGCTGATGAACACGGGAAAAACGCCGGTATTCAGCGAAAACGGTTTGGTAACAACCATTGCGTGGGGGCTGAACGGGGAAGTGGAATACGCGCTGGAAGGCTCTATCTTTGTGGCGGGGGCCGCTCTGCAATGGCTGCGAGACGAACTGCGGCTTATTGATTCCGCTCCGGATTCCGAGTATATGGCCCAAAAGGTCAGTGACACCAACGGCTGCTATGTTGTGCCCGCCTTTACCGGACTGGGCGCGCCCCACTGGGATCAGTACGCCCGGGGCACCATTGTGGGCCTGACCCGGGGCGTCAACAAATACCATATCATCCGGGCAACGCTGGACAGCCTGTGCTACCAGACCCACGATGTACTCCGGGCTATGGAGGCGGATTCCGGCATCCGGCTGACTGCCCTGAAGGTGGACGGCGGCGCGTCCGCCAACAATTACCTGATGCAGACCCAGTCGGACGTCATTGACGCGCCCGTACAGCGGCCCAAATGCGTGGAAACCACTGCCATGGGCGCGGCCTACCTGGCGGGCCTTGCGGTGGGCTATTGGCGGGACAGGGAGGATGTGCGGAAGAACTGGGCCATCGAGCGCACCTTTACCCCGACAATTTCTGCCGAACAGCGGGAGAAACGCCTGCACGGCTGGAATAAGGCTGTCAAGTGCGCCCTCGGCTGGGCCGAAGAGTGAGTGTGGAGAGTGGAGAGTGAAGAGTGGAGTTGAGTGAGGAGTTTTGAGTTAGGAGTGAGGAACAAACGAAAAAAGTGGGTTCGTGAATCCTCCAAAATCCAATAAAGTTTATGGAGCCTGCGTTCTATGGCAGTTGGTCACGATTCATGACCGTACCCATCGAATGCAGGCTCCACTATATCATATTGAAAGGAAGTCGCCAAAATTGCTATTTACTCTTAAGGCAACACCGCTTAGGTGGGCACTGCGGGCTTCGGCGGATCTTTTGCCCCAATCGTGCAGTATGAAAAATGGGAAATACGTTCAGTATTCCCGCATTATTCATACTTTCGCTTGTGCCAAAATCTCGCGCCGAATCTCCTTGCCCCAGTATGCGGTGCTGCCTTAACTCTCCACACTCGCGCATCACTCCTCACTCAACACTTCAAACTCCTAACTCAACTCCACTTTCAACTCTTAACGCTTCACTCTGTAATCGTGCCGCCGCCGACGACCATATCCCCGTCATACAGCACCACGGCCTGACCGGGAGTGACGGCCCGCTGGGGTTCGTCAAATTCCACCCTTGCAAAGCCTCCTTCCTCCGGGTATACCGTGGCGGCCTGCTCAAATTGGCTGTGCCGGGTCTTGGCAGTGACCCGCATGGGTTGAGTCAATTCATCAAAGGGATACCAGTTCCAGTCGTTGGCCCGCAGGGAAGGGGAGAAAAGCGCCGCGTTGGGGCCGACGGTGACGGTGTTATTCTGCATATCCTTGGCGCAGACGTACACCGGCTCTCCCATGGCAAGGCCAAGCCCCTTGCGCTGTCCCTTTGTGTAGCAGGCCGCGCCCCGGTGACGGCCCACCACCTGACCCTGAAGGTTCAGAAAATCCCCCTCGGGGTAGGCTTTCCCGGTGTAGCGCTGCAAAAAAGCGCCGTAATCTCCGTCGGGCACGAAGCAGATGTCCTGACTGTCCCGCTTCCGGGCATTTACAAAGCCGTTTGCTTCGGCGATTTCCCGGACCTGCACCTTGGTCAGATCTCCCAGGGGGAACTGGATATGGGAAAGCTGCTCCTGATTCAGGCAGGCGAGAAAGTAGGTCTGATCCTTGGTCCTATCCGCCGCCTTATACAATATATATCTTCCGTTTTCCCGCCGGATCCGGGCATAGTGTCCGGAGACCACCCACTGGCAGCCCAGCTCCTGCGCCCGGCGCAGCAGGCGGTCAAATTTCAGATACCGATTGCAGTCGATGCAGGGATTGGGTGTCAGACCCCGCTCATAGCTGTCAACGAACTTCCGAACCACCTGCCGGTCAAAATCTTCCGTAAAATTAAAGGTATAGTGCCGAATGCCCAGCTTGGCGGCCACAGCCCGGGCATCCTCCACATCGTCCAGAGAGCAGCAGGTACTGTCCTCAGTTGGGCTGTCGTAGAGCCGCATGGTCACGCCGGTGCACTCGTAGCCCTGACGCAGCATCAGGTACGCTGCCACGGAGCTGTCCACGCCGCCGCTCATGCCCACAAGAGCCTTCTTATTTTCCATGGAATCTTCCTCCTGAAGGGTTTTATTGAGTATAGCAGTGGGAAAAACGAAAGTCAATAGCGGCGGAAGACAGGAGCGAGAAGTTAGAAGTGGGAAGCTACGAGTTTCAGTGACTGGTTACACTCCTCACTCCAAACTCCGCTCAGATCAAAGAGTTACAATTTTTTCGTAAATTCAGATGAATTTCTACTGGTTGTGACAAAATTCGCGGGATTTCCATGGTACACTGGAAGCGGTTACAGTACAAGGGAAAATATTGTAACAAAAATGTAATTATTTTCAAAAAAGGTATTGCAATTTGTAAACTGGTCTGTTATAATACCGTTACTTACATAAGAAAAAAAGGAGTAAGAGCTTATGAAGAAGAGATTTGTATGCGCATTGCTGGCTCTCGTTCTGCTGGTTGGCATGGTGCCCGTCACCGCCGCGGCAGCCGACAACAAGGTCAGCGAGGCTGCAGTTACGGTTTTGAAGCAGATGACACCGATCAAGTTCAACTCTGAGGGAAAGTCGGAGTGCTATTTTGTCAGCGGCTCCGAGTACCGCATCGGTTACGGTACGGTGTGCCAGGAGAAGCACCACTTCAATGTGGACGGCACTCCCAAGGCATCCGAAAACGTCCATACCATTTCTCAGCGCCAGGCGGATACCGCGCTGCGGAAGGAACTGGGGAACCTTGATGAGAAGGTCAGCAAGTTCGCTTCTCAGAACGGTCTTACTTTGACGCAGAACCAGCATGACGCGCTGGTGGTTTACAGCTATGGCGCGGGCTCTGCGTGGCTCACCGGCACCGGTGCACTCAAGAGTGCCATTGTCAGCAAGGCGGGTGCCAACGAGCTGCTGAATGTCATGAAGAATCTGAGCAAGACCGACGCGGAGTTTGCCCGGAACCAGGTCGTTGTCAATATGTATATCAATGGTGTTTATTCCAACACCATTCCCAACAAATACAAGACTGTGACCTATGATGCCAATGGCGGCAAGATCGCTCAGGGTGACGGAAACACCTACACCATGCAGTTTGATGCCGACAAGACGGTTGACCATATCAGGGCCACCAACGGCAGCCAGATCCTGCTGGGCTGGTACACCGCCGGCGGCGAGTGGATGCCCAAGCTGAACGCGGACTGCGCGGATGAGACTCTGTACGCACACTGGCAGGACGGCTACAGCGGCAGCGTGGCCGAGGCCACTGACTACACCGTGGCGCAGAAGGAACTGGCTTCCACCACTGTTTACGCTGAGCCGGATACCAAGGCCAACAAGCTGAGCGTCAAGGCTTCCGGTACTGTGCAGATCGATAATGACTATATGGACAAGTCCGGCAACCGGTGGGGCTATTCCACTGAGCTGGGCGGCTGGGTCCGCATCGGCGCCTCCAAGGCTGATTCTGTAGCCAGCAACGTGATCGCCACCGCGGTCGTTACCTACAATGGCTATCTGAATGTCCGCGACGGCGCCGGTACCGACAACAAGATCGTTGGCGCACTGTCCAAGAATGACACCGTCAATATCTACCAGATCAAGACCGTCAACGGTCACCGCTGGGGCAAGTGTGACGCAGGCTGGATCTGCCTGACCTACACCACCCTGACCATGGTGGACGGCAAGACTGCCTCTGATGACGGCGTTGCAGCCTACGCATTCACCGGCAAGGTCACCGCGGACGTGGATGTCTACGTGGCTGCCGGCGATGCCAACGCGCAGGTCGCTTACGAGGATGAGATGGGCTATTCCCGCAGCTACATCCCCGCCGGCACCAAGATCACCATCAGCTCTCTGACGGTTGCCCCCTGCGGCGCCGATAAGGCCACCTGGGCAAGAGTGACCTGGAAGAACCCCGAAAAGGACAAGAACGACAAGGACATCACTGTCACCAGAAGCGGCTGGATTCCCATCTCTCTGGCAGACTCGCCTTTGGGTGACGCCCTCAGCTTCGGCGTGACGCTGGATCCTGTGGAGTACACCGTTGTCGCGGAGTCCACCAATGTCAGACAGGCTGCCGGCGACGCTGCCGCCCTGGCCTTTACCCTTAATAAGAATGTCCGCGTGGAAGTCAGCCTGATCTGCCTGATGAATGAGAACATCTGGGGCAAGATGACGGTCGTGGATGCCGTTCAGGCAGGCACCGTGGGCGCGAATACCGGCTGGATCAATCTGGCCTCCAAGTATGTCAAGCGCAGCAGCGAGATCAAGCTGGAGGAGGAGAAGGAAACCTCCAAGGGCGAGCACGACAGCGGCAAGATCGCTACTGTTACCAACACCGATACGGTCCGTGTCCGCAAGGCCGGCGCTCTGTACGGCGCGGTGATCGGTTCTCTGAATCGCGGCGCCACCGTGAAGGTCTGGAACGATAAGAGCAAGTACGACGACTGGTACAAGGTCGATTCCAACAAGAATGGCGTCTATGACTACGACGGCGACGGCTGGGTCTATGGCCAGTATCTGGATGTCCGTGAGGGCACGCTGACAAACGATCAGACCGTGACCGACGCTTCCGGCAACACCGTTACCACCGACGGCACCGGCACGGGCGTCGTTGCCAATACCTACTCCGGCGTGAACGTCCGTCAGGGCGCCGGCATCGGCTACGCTGCGGTTGGCAAGCTGCTGCCCGGCACACAGGTGGAGATCCTGGAGGTCAAGACCGGCGGTGCTGCCAAGTGGGGACGCACCGAGCAGGGCTGGGTCTGCATGGACTACATCGCAATGGTCAAGTACAACCCCGTCACTCCGGAAGAGACTGTGGATCCCTCTAAGGGCACGGCTGTGGATTCTTTCGACACTGTGGAAAAGACCACTACCACAGCGGTTTACACCGGCAATACCATCAGCAGCTGCACTGTTTACAAGGAGCCTATGATGATCGATGCTGCCGAGAATCCGGAAGAGTACAGCAAGAATGTTGTCAAGAACCTGGCTCTGGGTGAGAATGTGACCATTCATGAGCTGGCAGAGGTCACCCAGAAGGTAAAGTCCGACAAGGATTCCTACGGTGACAGCAACACCGTCACCACCGTTACCACTACGACTTACTGGGCCCGGATCAACGAGGGCTGGATCCTGGATCCTGAGGCCAACCTGGAGCTGACCGCACTGGATGAGAAGCTGCATACGCTGACCGGCGCTGATACCCTGAAGGTTCGCGCAAGCGCGTCTCAGAGCTCTGAGAAGATCGACGTCCTGGAAAAGGGCGATCAGGTGAAGGTCACCGCTCTGCAGATCGAGAACGACAAGGTCTGGGGCCGTATCGAGACTGACGGAGGTACCGGCTGGATCCGTCTGGACTATATGTCCGAGGGCGCTTACTACGTCAAGGAGACCACCCCCAGTGAGCCTTCCACCGCGCCGTCTGCGCCCGTGATGGGCAGCACCGGCAACACCGGTACCGGCATGACCAACTCCAGCGGCTATCGGTATACGGGCAAGGTTATCCGTGCCAGCGAGGTCAATGTCCGTGCCTCCGCTTCTACCAGCGCATCCAAGACCACCACGCTGAAAAACGGCGCGTCTCTGGTCATCTACGAGACCACCATCGCCGAGAATATGGCCTGGGGCCGCTGCGATGCCGGCTGGGTCTACCTGTACTATGTGGATCTGACTCCCTGCACGGATGGCGCTGTGGATGCCCGTGTGGTCTATAACGACAACACCGTGGCTTACACCGATGTTAACTGCACCACGGTTGCGGGCACCTACACCAGAATGTCCGTGGTGGACATCTACGAGATCGTGGGCAAGATGGCCAAGACCGATCTGGGCTGGATCAATACCGACAACCTGCTGTAAGATCAGCGGCAATAACACCACAGGGAAACCTGTGGTGTTATTTTTATCCGATTATTACGCATAAATATACGGAAATATCAATAAAAAGACGTCCTTACATGGAGGGGGAAGAAAAGCACTTTGTGAATATTACCTGTAAACCGGGGCTTCATTAAGTCAAATCCCGGCAAAGTTCCGAAATGAATCGAATCAGGAAAAAAGTGGGAATATGCCGTTGACAAACGTCCTTGCCGGGAGTATAATCCGTGTATTATTTCTCACGAAACAGTGAATATTATTCATACGGAGGCTGTATATATGAATAACAAGGATTCCATCAAGAAGATCGTGCTGGCTTATTCCGGCGGTCTGGATACTTCCATCATCATCCCCTGGCTGAAGGAGAACTACAACAACCCCGAGATCATCGCTGTGGCCGGCAACGTGGGCCAGGCTGATGAGCTGGAGGGCCTGGAGGCCAAGGCCATCGCCACCGGTGCAAGCAAGCTGATCGTTGCCGATCTGGTGGACGAGATGGTGGACGAGGTCATCATTCCCTCCCTGAAAATGGACGCCAAGTACGAGACCTACCTGCTGGGCACCGCTTTCGCCCGGCCTGTCATCGGCAAAAAGCTGGCCGAGATTGCCCTGGCTGAGGGTGCCGACGCCATCGCCCACGGCGCTACCGGCAAGGGCAACGATCAGGTGCGGTTCGAGCTTGCCATCAAGCGGTTCGCGCCCAACATGAAGATCATCGCTCCCTGGCGGGAGTGGGACATCAAGTCCCGGGACGAGGAGATCGACTACGCCGAGGCCCACAACGTGCCCCTGAAGATCAGCCGGGAGACCAACTACTCCAAGGACAAGAACCTGTGGCACCTGAGCCATGAGGGCCTGGATCTGGAGGATCCCGCCAACGAGCCTGACTACGACAAGCCCGGCTTCCTGGAAATGGGTGTGTCCCCCGTGATGGCTCCCGACGAACCCACCTATGTGACCATCGACTTCGAGGCCGGTGCCCCCGTGGCTGTGGACGGCGAAAAGATGAAGGCTTCCAAGATCATTGAGAAGCTGAACCAGCTGGGCGGCGCCAACGGCATCGGCATCATCGACATCGTGGAGAACCGTTTGATCGGCATGAAGGATCGGGGCGTGTACGAGACCCCCGGCGGCACCATCCTGTACTTCGCCCACCAGCAGCTGGAAATGCTGACCGTGGACAAGGATACCCTGCATGTCAAGCAGAAGTTGGCCGTTGACTACGCCGACCTCATCTACAACGGCAAGTGGTACTCCCCCCTGCAGGAGGCACTCACCGCCTTTGCCAACGAGAGCAACAAGTACGTCACCGGCTCTGTGAAGCTGAAGCTCTACAAGGGCAACATCATCCCCGCCGGCACCACTTCTCCCTACTCCCTGTACTCCGAGAATCTGGTGACCTTCGGTGAGAGCGACTACGACCAGAATCAGGCCGCCGGCTTCATCAACCTGTGGGGCCTGCCCACCAAGGTGCAGGCGCTGCGGGAGCAGGGTAAGCTGTAAATAATGCAAAATGCAGAATGCTGAATGCAAAATGCGGCTTGAATTGAGCTGTAATTTTGCATTCAGCAATTCGCGTTCCACTGACGAAAAAGAGGAGAGACTATGGAAAAGATGTGGGCCGGGCGGACCTCCGGCGCGACAGACAGCATTGCGGATGATTTTAATTCCTCCATCCGCTTCGACTGCCGAATGTACCGGCAGGACATCACCGGCTCCATGGCCCACGCAGCCATGCTGGGGGCACAGGGCATCATTGCCCAGACTGAGGCCGGCCGGCTCATTGACGGCCTGCAGGGCATCCTGGACGATCTGGATTCCGGCGCACTGGAATTTGACATGGGCTGCGAGGATATTCATATGTTCGTGGAGCAGGTGCTGACCCAGCGACTGGGCGACGTGGGCAAGAAGCTCCATACCGCCAGAAGTCGTAACGATCAGGTAGCGCTCGATCTGCGGATGTACCTGAGGGAGGAAATTGACGAGATTTCCGCTCTTGTGAAGGCTGTGCTGAAAGCGGTTCTGGCTCAGGCGGAAGCCAATAAGGAGGTCATTCTTCCTGGCTACACCCATTTGCAGCGTGCCCAGCCCATCCTGTTCTCCCACCACCTGATGGCCTACGCCATGATGCTGCTGCGGGATTTGGGTCGGCTTTCCGACTGCCGCAAGCGGATGAATGTGTCCCCCATCGGTTCCTGCGCCCTGGCCGGCACCACTTACAACACCGACCGCCGGTTCGAGGCGGAAAAGCTGGGCTTTGACGACATCACCCGCAACTCCATTGACGGCGTGTCTGACCGGGACTTCTGCGTGGAGCTGATGAGTGCCCTGTCTACTCTCATGATGCACCTTTCCCGATTCTCCGAGGAAATCATCCTTTGGGCCAGCTGGGAATTTAAGTTCGTGGAGCTGAGCGATGCCTATACCACCGGCTCCTCCATCATGCCCCAGAAGAAGAACCCCGACATGGCGGAGCTGGTTCGCGGCAAGACCGGACGGGTCTACGGCGACCTGATGGCTATGCTCACCACCCTGAAGGGCCTGCCCCTTGCCTACGACAAGGATATGCAGGAGGATAAGGAAGCGGTGTTCGACGCGGTGGACACCGTGAAGATGTGCCTGAAGGTCTTTGCTCCCATGCTGGCTACCATGACCACCCGGCCCGACAACATGAAAAAGGCGGCTCAGGGCGGCTTCATCAACGCCACCGATTTGGCCGACTATCTGGTCAAGAAGGGGATGCCCTTCCGCAGCGCCTACAAGATTTCGGGGCAGCTGGTGGCAAAGTGCATTGCCGAGGGCTGTGTGCTGGAAACCCTGCCCATGGAAACCTACAAGCAGTATTCCGATCTCTTTGAAGAGGATCTGTATCAGGACATTGATCTTCTGACCTGTGTCCAGAAACGGATCTCCGAGGGCGGCACGTCCGTGCAGTCTGTGGAGGCACAGATCGCCTACGTAAAGGAGCAGCTGGCATGACGAAGGTATTTATTGACGGCAGCGCCGGAACCACCGGCCTGCGAATTCGGGAACGCCTTGCCGGACGAAAGGATCTGGAAGTGCTGACCTTAAGTGAGGAACTGCGCAAGGATGCGGATGCCCGCCGGGAAATGCTGAACACGGCGGATATTGCTTTCCTGTGCCTGCCCGACGCAGCGGCTGTGGAAGCGGTATCCCTGATTGAAAACGACCAGACGGCAGTGATCGATACCTCCACCGCCCACCGGGTCAGCCCCGGCTGGGCCTACGGATTCGCGGAGCTGTCCCGGTCGCACCGGCAGGCCATTGTTTCTTCCAAGCGGGTAGCCAACCCTGGCTGCCACGCCAGCGGTTTTATCGCGGGGGTCTACCCTCTGGTGAAGAATGGCGTGATCTCCGCGGATTTTTCCCTGACGGCCTACTCTCTTACCGGTTACTCCGGCGGCGGCAAGAAGCTGATCGCGGAATATGAGGACGAAAACCGGGATCCGCGCCACGAAAGCCACCGCATTTACGGTACAAATCTTGTACACAAGCACCTGCCGGAAATGCAGAAGCTCTGCGGCCTGACGAAAAAACCGGTATTTTCCCCAATTTTGGGCGACTTTTATGCCGGCATGGCAACATCTGTTCTGCTCCCTGGCATTGATGCAAGCACTGCTTGGGAAGCCATAAACGATCACTACGCGGGGCAGAAACTGGTCAGCGTTGCCCCGCTGGGCGGCGATGAAGCCGTCATTTACGCCAGCACTTACGCCGGGAAGGACACCATGCGCATTCAGGTCAGTGGGCAGCAGGACCAGTGTATGGTTACGGCGATTTTCGACAATCTGGGCAAGGGAGCCTCCGGCGCGGCGATTCAGAATATGAACCTGCTGCTGGGGCTGGACGAGACCACCGGACTGTCTCTATAAAGATAGGAGAGAATTATGAAGGTAATTGAAGGCGGTGTCTGCGCCGCGAAGGGTTTTACCGCCAACGGTGTCCACTGCGGCATCCGGAAAAACCAGACCAAAAAGGATTTGTCTTTGATTTTCAGCAGCGTGCCATGTAGCGCCGCTGCTGTATATACCACCAATCTGGTGAAGGGCGCGCCCCTGACCGTGACGAAAAAGCACCTGAGCAACGGCATTGCTCAGGCGGTGATCTGCAACAGCGGCAACGCCAACACCTGCAACGCAAACGGCATCGAAATTGCCGAGGAAATGAGCGCTCTGGCAGCCAAGGCCCTGGGCATTTCCCCCGAGGACATGATCGTTGCCTCCACCGGCGTCATCGGTCAGCCCCTGTCCATTGACCCCATCGCGGCGGGCCTGCCGGAGTTGGTTGCGGGGCTGTCCACCGAGGGCGGCAAAGCTGCTGCCGAGGGCATCATGACCACCGATACGGTTATGAAGGAAGTGGCAGTGGAGTTTACTCTGGGCGGCAAGGTCTGCCATCTGGGCGGCATCGCCAAGGGCAGCGGCATGATTCATCCCAACATGGCCACTATGCTGGTGTTCCTGACCACCGATGCGGCCATTTCTCCTAAAATGCTCCCAAAGGCCCTGTCCGGGGACATCGCGAACACCTTCAATATG
>JALFJQ010000043.1 GCA_022775085.1 Clostridiales bacterium
GAGGGCGGTGTTGCAGATAATGGAGCCGATGGCGTTGCCATAGGCCATGGCGCCCTGTCCCAGCATGGCGCCGGTGGCGGAGACCATGACCTCAGGCAGGGTGGTGCCGATGGAGACCACAGTGGCGCCCACGATGATGTCTGGCAGGTGGAAACGGCGGGCAAGACCGGTGGCGCCGTCAACGAACCAGTCGCCGCCCTTGATGAGCAGCAGCAGTCCCACAGCAAACAAAAGAACAGACTGAACCATTTTTTTACACTCCTGTTGTAGATTTTCAACGCTGTGCGCTGAATAAAAAATACCCGACACCCCCAAACGGATGCCGAGCTCAAAGCAAACGACGGGGGAGAAACCGTGAGTCTCGCAAATTAAAGCAAGCCAGGCAAAAAAGCCGCGACTGTTGACTTGCTGCGCAGAGCGCGCTTGCTACTCCCTCATCGTCAAGGATATTCAGATACATTTTAGCAGCGAAGTATGCAAAAGTCAATAGGCGCTTGCGTAAATTATGACGGATTATTCTGCCTCTGCTGTGATAGGATTCTGCGTGGAGGGATACTGTATGAAGGTAATATGGAAGGAGCTATGTACAGCAATTCTGATGGGTGCGGTTTTACCGGGACTGATCCTGAATGTTTCTGCGATTCTGCTCAGAAGCCATGCGCAGGAACTGCCAATCATGGAGAGTGTGCCGGAAACCCGGAATATCACAGAAATCCATACGCCCGTCTGGATTAGGTTCCCGGATAGGGGGAAAGAACAGGTGGAATTAGACACGTATCTGGTTGGCGTGGTTCTCGCAGAAATGCCTGCGGAATTTGAGACCGAGGCACTGAAAGCCCAGGCGGTGGCTGCCAGGACGTACACGGCGAAAGCCATGAAAACCGGTGGGAAACACGGGGATGGAAGCGTATGTACAAATGCATCCTGCTGTCAGGCATATATTGCGGAGGATACATACCTATCCGAAGGCGGAACAGAAGAGAATCTGGAAAAGGTACGAAACGCGGTCCTTAACACCTCCGGTTATGTGCTGACCTATGAAGAAGAACTGATTGAAGCGACATATTTCTCTTGTTCCGGGGGCAGTACAGAAGAAGCCGCTGCGGTATGGGGGACTGATTATCCCTATTTGCGGGCAGTATCCAGCCCGGGTGAGGAGACTGCGGCGCATTTCAGCGATACTGTGTGCTTTACTGCTGCGCAGTTTCAGGAAAAAACCGGCTGCAGCCTGACGGGAGATCCGGCGGGTTGGTTTGAAACAGAGGCGTACACCCCTGGCGGAGGCATTGACACCATTGTAATTTGCGGCAAGCGGTATACTGGTGTCCAGCTTCGGCAGATGCTGGGGCTGCCGTCTACCGCGATGACTATATCCACAGAGGGAGACACCATCAAGATCGTCACAAGGGGCTACGGGCACCGGGTTGGGATGAGCCAGTATGGAGCGGATGCCATGGCAGTAACGGGATGCAATTTTATTGAAATATTGGCACACTACTATCCCGGCACAGAATTGTCCCGGCTTACCTGACAGCTTCCCACCACCAGATGCCCTGGTTTGGCTTCCTGATTATGGTGCTCACCGGAGCTTTTGGGATTGTATGGAACTGCAAAAACCGGAAAGAAATAATGGATCAGCCTGTGGAAACATTCACAGGCTGATTATTTACAGTAAGTTCACACGGAAACCCATTGTACCAAAGGCACAATTCTGGTATAATAAACCAAATTACTAGGAATTAAAGGAGGGTTTTAGATGCTTTTAACAATAGACGGACGCTGCGCGGAAGCACAGCCTGAGCAGAGCCTGCTGGACCTCGTCAAACAGCTGGGGATGGAAGGAAGCAGCCTTGCAGACCGGCCGCTGGCAGCAAAAATTGCAGGTGAGGTCTTTACGCTGAATTATATTCCGTTCCGAAAGAAGGATGGGCAGGGAGAACGGCCCTCTATGCGTCGGGCGATGGCGGCATCCAAAGGTTCCGTGCGCCTGCTTCGATATGGTGATGCCGCCGGAAAAGAGTGCTACATCCGCACGGCGCAATTCGCGATTTTTCTTGCGCTGCGGCAGCTCTGGCCAGATGCTTCCGGAAAGGTCAGCTGCACCCTTGGTTCCAGCGTCTATATCCAGGTCGCCGGCGTGCCGGATTTCTCGGCATCCAGACTGAAGCAGCGCTTGAAGGAGATCGTTCAGGAGCGAATTCCTCTGATTCGCCGCCGGGTGCCCTTGGAGGATGCCGCAGCCAGATTCCGCCGGGAAGGTCAGGAGGATAAGGCGCGCCTTCTGTGCTGGCGTCCCCTTGACTACTTTGATGAATATGTGTACGGCGATTACGCGGATTATTTTTACGGAGAAATGCTGCCGACAACTGCCTATCTCACAGTCTGGGACATCCTGCCGGCGGATGGAGGATTCCTGTTCCTCTACCCGGACGATCAAAACCCGGAAGTGTGCGCCAAGGTTCCGGCCATGCCGAATTTCTTCTCCGTTTTCAATGAAGGAGAGCGCTGGTGCGCGTTAATGGAGTGCGAAACTGCGGCGGATTTGAACGAGCTGACGACTTCCGGCAGAATCCGGGAGCTGATTCGTGTAAATGAGGCGCTCCATGAAAAACGTTTTTCTCAAATTGCGGATATGGTTTGCCAGCGGGGCGCGAAAGCGGTTATGCTGGCAGGCCCCAGTTCCTCCGGTAAGACCACATCCGCCTATCGGCTGGCAACACAGCTCCGGGTTCATGGGAAAAAACCCATACTCATGAGTTTGGACAACTACTATATTGACCGGGACAGGATCGCTCCGGGACCGGACGGAAAGCTGGACCTAGAGCATATCAATACCATCGACGTGACTCTGTTCCGAGAGAATATAGCCTGTTTACTGGCGGGAGAAAAGGTGTCCCTTCCCAGCTTTAATTTTATTACCGGCCGCAGGGAGTGGAATGGAAGTGAGCTGACGCTATCGGAGAATTCTGTCATTATCGTCGAGGGCCTCCATGGCCTGAATCCGATCATGCTCCCGGAACACGTGGATAAATCCCTGATCTTCCGTCTCTATGTCAGTCCGCTTTTGCCGCTCAATCTGGATGACCACAACCGCATACCCACCAGCTATCTGCGGCTGCTGCGGCGGATCGTGCGGGACTACGAGACCCGAGGGGCGTCGGTACAGCACACGCTGTCCATGTGGGACAGTGTGCGAAGGGGAGAGCAGCGGTGGATATTCCCCTATCAGGAGAATGCGGACGTGATTTTCAACAGCTCCACTTTGTATGAGCTGGCAGTGTTGAAGAAGCACATCTTCCCCCTGCTGACAGCGGTACAGCCGGAGGATGAATGCTACGATGAGGTTCGCAATATCGTAAAGATCCTCAATTACATCCAGCAGGCGGACGTGGATGACGAGATCCCGCCCACCAGTCTGGTACGGGAATTCATCGGCGGAAATACCTTTTACAGAACATAGAAAACAGCCCGGAAGCATTGCTTCCGGGCTGAAACGTTAGTTGATTTTCACATTTTCCCACAGAGTATTCAGATAGCTGAGGGTCTCGTTGTCCAGATTCCTGTAGGCCAGCTTGTTGTACGCCTCAGCAAAGCTGTCCAGTTCCGGGTACAGAACCTCCATCACCTCGCCGCCCATTTCCTCAATGTAGCCGTCATTGGTATAGACGATGCTGTTGGGGGAGGCGTAGTAGGTATACTCGGCGTTGGCGATAGCGGCATCCTCAGAAAGCATATAGTTAATGAAAATCTCCGCCAGCTCCTTGTTCTGGGCACAGGAGGGAATGCACATGGCATCCACGTAGAAGTTGGTGTTCTCGGGATAGTAGAATTGCAGGTCAACATTTTCGGACTGCGCATCCACCATGGTGAAGTAGTCACCGGCGAAATAAGCGCCAATCGCCGCCTCACCGGACTCCATCATGTTATAGATTTCGTCCATAACATAGCTCTTGACCAGAGGACGCTGGGTCAGCAGCTCATCGTAAGCCTTGTCCCAGCTGGCCTTGTCAGTGGTGTTTACGTCAATGCCCAGCTTGTACATGGCAGTACCGAAGGCATCCCGGGAGTTATTGAACTGAAGAATCTTGCCGGCGTACTTTTCATTCCACATCAGATCCCAGCTGCCGGTATCAGCTTCATCCACAACATTGGCGTCATAGATCACACCAACAACGCCGTAGGTATAGGGGATTGAATACTGGTTGTCGGGGTCATAGTACAGACCCTTGAAGGTATCCTCAATATACTGGTAGTTGGGGATGTTGTCAAAATTCAGGGGCAGCAGCAGACCTTCCTTAGCCATTCTGGCGATCATATAATCGGAGGGGATGATCACATCATAGCTGACAGCGCCGCTGGAGATCTTGCTGTACATATCCTCGTTGGAGGCGAAGGTAGAGTAGTTGACGGTGACCTTTTCGCCGTAGGTCTCCTGATACCACTTTTCAAATTCCCGGACGGTATCGAAGGAGCCTTCACTGCCGTCAGAAATGTATTCGCCCCAGTTGTAAACGTTCAAGGTCAGGCCCTTTTTACCGCCGCAGCCCGTCAGGCACAGGCATGCCAGCATCGCAGCGGTAAGGCACAGAGAAATCCACTTTTTCATTTCATTTCCTCCATTTATCTTCCAGAGTAGTATTTATTTTGCTTCATCCTTTTCGTCCACAAGGTTGCTGATCAGCAGCAATCCCAGTGTAACAAAGAAGATGATGGTCGCCAAAGCGTACATTTTGGGAGTTACGGTCTTTTTGGTCATTCCGTAAATCCGAATGGGCAGGGTCTCAAATCCATTGCCGGAGGTAAAATAACTGATAACAAAGTCATCCAGAGACAGGGTAAATGCCATAATCGCACCGGTGATGATGCCCGGCAGGATCTCCGGCAGCTCCACTTTGAAGAACGCACCAACGGGGGTACAGCCTAAGTCCATGGCAGCCTCCGGCAGTGATTTGTCCATCTGCCGCAGCTTTGGCAGGATCTGCAAAATCACATAGGGCAGACAGAAGGTAACATGGGCAATCAGCATGGTCCAAAAGCTCAGACTGGTGGCCGCGCCGAACAGTCTGCCGATGAACACGAACATCAGCATCAGAGAAATACCGGTGATAATATCCGGATTGGTCATGGGAATGTCCGTAACGGTGTTCATCACGGCTTTAGACCATTTGGAACGAAGTTTATTGATGCCAACAGCCGCGGCCGTGCCCATGACCGTGGAAATCGCGGTGGCAGAAGCTGCCAAAATCAGGGTGTTGCGCACGGCTTCCAGGGTGTTGCGGTCATTCAGAAGCTCCCGGTACCACTTCAGAGAGAACCCGGAAAACACGGAAAGGCTTTTTGCCTCGTTAAAGGAGAATACCAGCAGCACCAGAATGGGCGCAAACAAGATGGCAAATACAAGGCTGCTGTAAATTTTTGAGGATAATTTCATTCTTCGTCACCTCCGTAGACATACCGTGCAGTGACATATTTGACGGCAGCCATGCATACCAGCAGAATCAGCATCAGAATAAAAGCGATGGCGGCGGCAAAGTGCAGGTTATTGGCAACATACTGCCCCTCAATGGCGTCGCCGATGAGGAAGAACTTGCCGTTGCCCAGCTTCTGGGAAATGTAGAAGGTGCTGATAGAAGGAATCAGAACCATAGTAATGCCGGAGATCACGCCAGGCATGCTCAGAGGAATGATGACCCGGCGCAGAACGGACAGACTGCCGCAGCCTAAGTCCCGTGCCGCTTCCAGCAGACGGTTATCCAGCTTGGCAAGAATGGAATAGATGGGCAGCACCATATAGGGGAAATAGTCGTAGACCATGCCGATGATAACAGCGGCTTCCGTACCGATGATGTGGACCGTGCTGATGCCCAATGTGGAGAGAAAGCCGTTGAGAATACCGGTATCCTGCAAAATGGTCATCCAAGCGTAAGTGCGGATCAGAAAGTTCATCCACATGGGGATCATGATCAGAGTCACCATGGTTTTCTGAGTTCGTTCCTTTGCCCGGGCCATGATGTAGGCCATAGGGTAGCCCATCAACAGGCAGATAATGGTGGAAATGACCGCCAGCTTGAGAGAGCGCATGAAAATCAGAAGATAAGTCCGGACCTCCACAGAGGAGCCGTCCTCCTGAACGATATTGCTGGTGGCTGTGAAAAAGCGCGTAACGTTTTCGATGGTGAAGGAGAACTGGTCGTCTGTGAAGGCGTAGTAGGCGATGAACGCCAGCGGTACCACCACGAACAGGAAGGACCACACGGAGTAAGGCGCCAGCGCCATACGGTAGCCGTTCTTTGGGTGTTTGCGATTCACGGTTTTCATTCTTCCTCCTCACCTCCGGGATTGGACAGCTCGTCCAGTTCATTGGAGAAGGAGGAATAGTCACCGAACATACCGGAATATTTGGACTTTTTCATGATATGAATGGCGTCCGGCTCCAGAGAAATGCCGATATGGGCGCCCTCCTCCACCGGGTCGGTGGTCTGGATCATCCACTTGAAGCCGGCAATATCAACAATGGCCTCGTTGTGAACGCCCATGAAGGTCACGGAGGTCACAGTGCCCTGAAGCACGCCGGGTTCCGGCTTCACGATGTCCACATCCTCCGGACGGATGACCACGTCCACAGGTTCGTTGGGGGCAAAGCCGGTGTCCAGGCAATCGAATACCTGGCCGCCGAAGCGCACCTTGTAATCCGCCAGCATCACGCCGTCAACAATGTTGCTCTCACCAATGAAGTCTGCCACAAAGGCGTTGACAGGCTCGTTGTAAATATCCTGGGGCGTGCCAATCTGCTGGATTTTTCCCTCGCTCATAACCACGATAGTGTCGGACATACTCAGGGCTTCCTCCTGATCGTGGGTAACGAAAATAAAGGTGATACCGGTGGATTTCTGAATTTTTTTCAGTTCCTGCTGCATATCCTTGCGAAGCTTCAGATCCAACGCGCCCAGCGGCTCGTCCAGAAGCAGAACCTTCGGCTCATTGACCAGTGCCCGGGCGATGGCAACCCGCTGCTGCTGACCACCGGACAGGCTGGTAACCCGGCGGTGGGCAAAGCCGGACAGCATGACCATATCCAGCATCTTATTGACCTTTTCCTTGATCTCCTGCTTGGGCAGCTTCCGCTCACGGAGAGGGAATGCAACATTTTCAAATACATTCAGATGGGGAAACAGGGCGTATTTCTGAAATACGGTATTGACATTGCGCTTGTGGGGAGGAACGTCGTTGATGCGGTCGCCCATGAAGATCACGTCACCCTGATCGGGGTACGCAAAACCGCCGATAATCCGCAGCGTGGTGGTTTTGCCGCAGCCCGAGGGGCCCAGCAGGGTCATAAATTCATTGTCATGGATGTCCAGGCTGATATTGTCCAGAACCGTTTCGCCGTCAAAGGCCTTGGAAATGTTTTTCAGTTCGATAATTTTATTCATTCATCGTTCCTTCTTTCCCGTATTTTGGCATGAAAAAAAGCGGTACGCCGAACAAAGGCATACCGCTTGTGACATTCCGTAACGACCGCGCTCCAAAAGCCGGACGATCAATGTAAAACCAGAACAGGTTCGACAAATTTCGCATCCGGCGGTGCAGAAGGGGGATCGCATCCGAATCAGATCAGAGTCTATATAGCAAAGATTACTTTTACTACTCTTATTGACCATTTCACAAGTTTATGCCACGGGGCATGAGCGGTTTATAGTAACCAACTTATAAAACTGAGCTTCTAACTCAATCAATAAGGCAACAGAAGTTGCCAAACCGCTCATCGCGGTCTTCGGCATTCGACCCGGCTGTCCGTATGGCCTTGGCCGGCGCAAACCGGCGGTCGCAGCATCTTGCTTTGGAAAGACTCTTTCCAATTGAGATGGCTTCATTATAACACAATTCGACCGCAAGTCAATATGGAAAAAGAATAAAGATTTGTATATAATGCGTAAAATCCGGCGCAATATGCACAATAACTTCGAAATTTCCTGAAAATCGGAAAAGGGGGTTGACAGAAGCGGAGCCTTCGTATATGATAAAGCGGTAACAAAATAACGACAAACGAAGTTCTTAGGGGAATGGCGAAAAGCCTACCGAAGGGGTAACACTCTCAGGTGCCTGATTTCAGGTGGGGACTAAGAATGGATGTGGCTCTGGAGAATCTCAGGATTGAGTACCGAAGGTGCAAGGCTGGAATAGCCGAATCTCTCAGGTAAAAGGACAGAGTAAGCACGTTTCCTGATTGGCAGGGAAAGCGCGCTTTCTTTTCGCTGGAGCAGTAGCGTCCAGCGATTTTTGTTTGTCAGAAAGAGGTCAAAATATGGAAACAATCGTTACACAAATCGTGGCAGCCGTCAATGACGTCCTGTGGAACAAGGGCCTTGTGCTTCTGTTCCTGCTTCTGGGAAGCGGCGTGTATTTTTCCGTCCGCACCCGGTTCGTACAGATCCGCAAGTTCGGTGAAGGTATGCGCCGGGGCTTCGGCAATATCAGGCTGGTGGGTGAGGGCGCCGGTAAGGAGGGCATGAGCTCCTTCCAGGCACTGGCGACAGCCATTGCGGCTCAGGTCGGCACCGGCAACATCGCCGGCTGCGCCACGGCGCTTGCCTCCGGCGGCCCCGGCGCGATTTTTTGGATGTGGGTGTCCGCATTCTTTGGCATGTCCACCATCTACGGTGAGGCTGTTCTGGCTCAGAAGTATAAGCAGACCAATGAACACGGTGAGGTGACCGGCGGCCCCATCTATTACATCAAGGCGGCTTTTAAGGGTAAACTGGGATCTTTTATGGCTGGATTCTTTGCCGTCGCCATTACCCTTGCCTTGGGCTTCATGGGCAATATGGTGCAGTCCAACTCCATCGGCGATGCCTTCCACACCGCTTTTGGCGTACCCAAGGAAGCTATTGGCGTGATCATTGCCGGCATTTGTGCCTTCATTTTCCTGGGCGGTGTTAAGCGTATTGCCGCAGTGACCGAAAAGCTGGTGCCCATTATGGCGGCATTCTACATTATGGGTTCTCTTGTGGCCATTATTATGAATGCCGGGAGCATCCTGCCCGCTTTTAAGTCCATTTTTGTGGGTGCGTTTAACCCTCAGGCAGTCCTGGGCGGTGCGATGGGCGTTAGCGTGAAAGAAGCCATGCGCTTCGGTGTTGCCCGGGGTCTGTTCTCCAATGAAGCCGGTATGGGTTCTACGCCTCATGCCCACGCACTGGCTAAGGTGGAAAAGCCTCAGGATCAGGGCGTTGTGGCCATGGTCGGTGTGTTCATCGATACCTTTGTGGTGCTGACCATGACCGCGCTGGTCATTCTGACCTCCGGTGTCTTGGGCACTGTGGGTGCCGACGGAGAGCTGCTCAGCGGCACCGCATTGGCACAGGCTGCCTTCAATCATTCCTTCGGCAGCTTCGGCAATGCATTTGTGGCCATCTGCCTGCTGTTCTTCGCGTTCTCCACCATCATCGGCTGGTATTTCTTCGGTGAGTCCAATGTGAAGGCACTGTTCAAGGGCAAGAAATCCGCCAGGATGGTGTATGGCGTTATTGCGCTGGTGTTTATCGCCGTCGGCTCTTTCCAGAAGGTTTCTCTGGTCTGGGATATGTCCGATATGTTCAACGGCCTGATGGTCATTCCCAACCTGCTGGCGGTGCTGGCCCTCAGCGGAGTGGTTGCCAAATTTGCCAAGGATGACGACAACCTGACCGGCGAATAAACGCAAGAATAAAACAAACGCAGTGTCGTCCCCCGGAGAGAACGGGGTGCGGCACTGCGTTTATCATTCTGTAAGGGTGGAATGAGGAAGGCTACTTTCTCCTTCTTACGGTCTTGCAGGCACCATTATCGGAAAGATCGAATTTCCGGAACTGATCGGGGCTGTCCTGCACACCGGAATCCCGGTATGGCACGCCTTCCGACGGGGCATCGCAGGCACGGCGAACACGGTTCAGAGTGCGTTCTGTAAGGGGAAGGGCTTCTTCAAAGTAGAACAGCGTGTCTTCAGGCAGAGAAAGGATTTCTTTGGGATCCCGTGCCCGAAGGGTGTCTGATATTTCCGGTCTGGTGCAGATACGGACAGAACCACCGGAAACCAGATCATAGATGGTGAAGATCAGCCGCCCGGTTTTATAGTACAGCAGGTGCTTCTTACCTGCGGTACAGTGGAGACAGATCTGAATGGCATCCGTACAGCAGCCGACGTATTCCGAAACGCACACGAGCCGTTCCGGTTCCGGTGCGGAAAGACACAGCTTTCGCAGAGCAGTATCACATACCCGCACGCCCAGCGCCAGGATCGAGCAGGATCTGCCATGAAACCGGACACTGTCCGTCCAAAACTTCTGAATACGGTGATAAACTGATCGCTTTTGAAACATGGCATATCCCTTCATCTGTAATATCGGATAAACACAAAAGTAAACGCGCGGTACAGAACAAACCTGTACGCAGAGACATCCTTTTTACTTATCATATCAGAATCCGTTGTTTCCTGCAAGACCAAATTGGAAATAATTCTTTATAAGCAGGATTTTTGGCAGATTATCCGGACTTTCCGGGCAATATGTTCTGTTGATGGATTACAGGAACAGGTACAGCGCCAGTGTCAGCAGCGCATTGTTTCGATCCTCCTCGCAGTCTCCGGACATCAGAAGCAGCAGCAGGATTACCAACAGATCCTCCGTATTGAAATCGCCCGGAAGCAGTTGACGCAGAAAATTTCCGATGCCCATTGGCGTGGAGGGCTGTTTTCTTATCTGGGGACTGCTGCTGTTCCCGGCAGGAGGCGGACAGTGGTCATCACAGGGAGCGGCCGGGCGGCTGCTTGTGCTGGGTGATGGCATCTGCTGTGTGGGAGGCACAGGCGGGCGCTGAGCGTCCTGCATTCGATTTCGGCGGTATGAACCGTCCGGTTGTGGAATATAGCGGTTATACATTCGCTACCTCCCGCTGAATAGATTCAATCCGCCGGATTTCAGCAGAACCGAGGCAAATCCTGCCATTCGCGCCGCACGCATCGCCCGTTCCAGTTTTCCGAGGCGCGTCTGGCTTAGAAAAGGAGACAGAGCGTGGAGCAATTCCTGCTGTGACGGATCGATGCTGCCGGTTTGCAGCATGCCCGATAGATTCTGCAGCAGGGCAGGGTCCGGCAGGGAAGGAGCAGGCTGTGGTCTGGCAGCCGGCTGCTCCTGCGGCGCCTGCCCAAGGGTTTGGGCCATTGCCGCGATCTGCTGCATGATCTGGGGATTGGAAAGAATGGTGCCGAGTTTATCCTCCAACTGACTCATGCCCGTTCCTCCAGCTCCTTGAGAAGGACCTGAGCATCCGGAGATGCCAGCAGTTCCGATAGAATTGCCTGCGCATTGGTGTAATCGCCTGACGCGGCGCTTGCGAGTGCCTGCTGCAGCCGACTGCCGCCCTGCTTTTGCAGCAGAGCGATCAGCTGCCGGCCAGCTGGCGTTTGCGCCAGACGGATCAGTTCGCTCAAATCCGGTATCTGCATACCAGTATCCCTCCTGAATGGTAGAATCCCATACAACAGGATATGCGGAGCGAACCGGAAATGTGACTGCCGATTCCGGTGTGTTTTTGCTTTGCGGCAGTCCTTGACACTGGTGAGAATCGTGATATAATCTGAGTGATTCTTGCCGTATCATTGTGCGGAAAAAAGTGGTTCGACACCATACCGTATGAGTCGGCAGCTTTTCACACAGACTGAGTATGGAGGCGTGCTATGACAATTCTGGTTTTGTCGGATTCTCATTCTACACTTCGGTTTATGCGGCTGTGCGTTGAAGCAATCAATCCGGATGCCATGATTCATCTGGGGGACTATTATGACGATGGCATTGCGCTAAAGGAAACCTATCCGAACATCCCGCTGTCTCAGGTCCCCGGAAATTGTGACCGTTATCGCTGCCCAGCGGGTCAGCCGGAGATCCTGGTCGAGCAGATCGGCGGTGTCCGCCTGTATATGACCCATGGGCACAGACATCAGGTGAAACTGACCCTCGGAGCACTGCTGAAGGATGCCAGAGCCGCCAGGGTGGATGGGGTGCTGTATGGGCATACCCACACCGCGGACTGCCACAGGGAAGAGGATGGCCTGTGGGTGCTGAATCCGGGCAGCTGCGGTTATTTCGGCGGCTCTGCCGGAGTCATAGAGGTGCGGGATGGGAAAATCCTGAATTGCCGGATTCTGCGGGAATCGGATCTGCTTAAAACAGAGTGAGCAAAAAGACCGCGGCACTGATCAAACCGGCGCAGGAAACGAGAATCACGGCCATATCCAGTGTTTTCTGTGAAAAAATGCGTCTGCGTACAATGTCTTTGCGCGATGCAGAGCGGCAGAATCCGGGATTCGGGTATGGGATGATATGTTTCATTCGATAACCTCCTCAAGCTGAGCTTTGAGGACAGTATATCGGAGAAATGGTACAATAAACCGGACCGAAATGCCGCGATCATGGAAAAGATACAGATTGTTTACTTGCTTCCCGCAAAGAACTATGGTACAATGCAGGAAAGAATTTCTTGGGAGGTCACGTATGGAAAATTCCGGCGCTTCTGTGAAGGAAGCCAGAACGCAGACGGGCTTTGGGAAAGTGAAAGCTGTGGTTGGAAAGATCAACGGTATCATCAATACCATTGGTGTCTGGCTGTTCCGGCTGAGAAAGTTTGTAATGGCCGCGCCGGTTGTGTATTACGCGCTGAAGCTGGCCTCGTATAACCGCACCCATCTGCCGGAGCTGGTCGGGATCAACCTCCAGCCTACGGGGGAATTCGCGCAGTATATCAGCCGGAATATGGCTGTAATGGGGCCTCTGGCGCTGACGCTGGGCTGTTTGATCCTGATGTTCTGCTCCAGAAAAGCAATGTATTCCTGGGCAATCAGTATTTTTACGCTGACGCTGCCGCTGCTGCTTCTGTTGAGTAATGCGTATCCAAACTGATATTGTAAGGACAGCCGGTTGCGCTGTCCTTTTTTTGTGCATTTTGTCACATTCTTTTTTGCTTTTGTTCAAGAATTCTTCACCATTTACCAAAAACATCTGGTATACTATAATTACAAGGAGGAAATCAATGGGGAAAACCGATGCCGTGGAAATATCTGCGGATAACCCGACGGCGTACCCGTGACACGTTGGTTTCCCGACAGAAAGGACAAAGGAACACGGCGGCTCAGTCAATTTGAGCCGCCGTATTATTTTGTCAGTGGGATGTTCCGGAATCAATATCCTGTACTTTAATATTCTTGCCGAAATAAGCCATTGCATAGCTGACAAAGGAGACGCCTAGAAACAGCGTATCGACTGCGGCGATCAGCTTCACAGCCAGCGGATCGATATTGGGAAGAAGGACCAGCGCGATCAGACTGATGAACAAGACCGTCGTACACATCTTACCTGCCATCAGCGCGCCCGGCAGCATTTTTCCCTTCCGGAGAAATGCGATGCCCAGCACCAACTGGAAAAGCTCCTTGACGATGAACAGGCCCAGAACGGGGTACAGAACCGGGTATTTCAGACTTAAGCAAAAGGTCAACGTCAGTTGCGTCAGCTTATCCGCCAAAGGATCCAGAATCTTGCCAAGGGAAGTGATCATATTGAATTTTCTGGCGATCTTTCCATCGATCATGTCCGTCAGGCAGGACACAGCCAGGATCACGCCCGCCAGGACGTACTGATACTGCTCGGTGGCAGACAGGTACAGGCTCGCGTAAACAGGGATCAGTACCAGACGAAACAGGCTTAATAAATTCGGAATCGTATAAATCTCCTTTTTCCAGTTTTTGATAAACATGGAATCATCCTCCGCATATGTCAGTTTCATTGAGGCCTTCGTTTGCCAATTATTATAGACAATTTGCTTCGGATTATCAAGTATGGCAGGTCGTAGCCCCCAAAAAATTCATAATTTTGAAACAACTGGTTACGCTTTCCTTCCCGCCGCAGCGGAACGGTTGACAGCCAGTGGATACTGCTGCGCCAGGTGCGACCAGGTTGGCCGGTCCAGATTTCCCGTCATGGGCAACCCGCTGAGCATTTGGAAGGAAACCAGGGAATCTGCCGTTATTTCATCCAGAACGCCGGTCAGAGTGGGGAAGCTGACGCTGTGGTACACCTCTGACAGAACAGCCAGCATTCCCTGCACCAGAAACAGATTCGGATGACGATCCCCCCGGCGCAGTTCCATTTCCGGATTCCATACGACTTCCACCGGAGGAGCGGCATCCTGCTCTGTCAGCTTTCGATCATAGGCAGGGACAATCGCCTCCCATGTTGACAAATCCGTAATGCCTGTTACCGGAAGCATATGCCTGCGCTGAAAGGCTGCCACGGCCCGGATGGTCTCCGGTCCGTAGATACCGTCCGGTATCACGGAAACATAATCCGGATCATTCTGCGCAATGACCTGAAGCATGGTCTGTAGGCTTCGAACCGGCTGCCATACAAAGGATTCTGGTGGTCTCATCTTGGCGCCTCCTGTCTGACGGGGTCCTGCTGTCCGGAACCGAGGTTGTCTCCCAGGAATTGGGACATAGTGCTGGTGGCGGAATACCGTGCCCGGGGATTTGCGTTCCCGATGATCGTGGACGTATATGGGAAATTCTCGGGATCACGCCAGGCGGTGGCTTCGATCCCGGAGAACTGGTCATAAATTGCCTCCCAGGTGTCGAAGTCTACAACGCCGGTCTGCGGCAGACCAAAGCGGCGCTGCGCGGCCAGGACTGCGTCTCTGGTATTGGCGCCAAAGATCCCGTCGATCGTCACAGGCGGGATCTCCGGTATGTAGGAGGAAAGCACCTGCAGCATATACTGCAAATGCTCCACCCGGACGCCCCGGTCTCCCTGCCGGATTGGATTGGAATTTGCCCAGTTGATGGCGTAGAACTGCTGCCCCTGGCTGCGAAGCTCTGCCAGATTGGTGACAGCCACGTAGTAGCGTACCAGGGCGTTCCAGGTGGCGCGTCCAACGATCCCATCCGGGTTCAGATTGAAAATCTCCTGGAAGCGAATGACGGCGGCTTCCGTCTGTGCTCCGAAGATCCCATCCACCAGAGAGATTTTGGGAATGGCGGGATAATTCTGGGAAATCCTGTTGAGCATGACCTGAAGGATAACAACACTGGGACCGGAATATCCTCTGCGAAGCACACCCGGATAGGAGGACGTAATGCCCTGTATGGGTGCGTTGCTGACGATTTCCACGTCTCCATAATAGCTGCGCAGGATTTCCGGTGTGGTATATCCCTGAAGGGCCAGATTTTGACTGCCCCATTGGCTCAGCCCTTCACAGGTCACCGTTGTTCCGTTGCAGAATTTGGCGGCCAGCGGCTCTACAAAGCCGGGCCTTCGCAGATAACTGCTGTACAGTTCATCCGCCAATCGTGCGACATTTTCAAAGTAGCTGCGTCCGTTGACGAAGAACTGGTCGTAGGCGGTGGAATTGGTTATGTCAAAGTCGTATCCCCGGCTTCTGTAAAATTCTGTATAGACCCGGTTCAGAGCAAAGGACACGATTGCGAGGATGTTGGCACGAAGTGCGCTTTCCTCCCAGGTGGGGTAAATCTCACTGGAAGCCACGTTTTTGACGTAGTCCGGGAAGCTGACAGTAACATTGGGGGCGTCCGCGTCAGGCGGCCCAAGATGGACCGTGATCCGCTGCGGGATGTAGGGCAGGATTTGCGGCATGGCTTACCTCCTAGAGATTCTGAGGCGGTGTGTCGAAGATTATCACTTTATCCCACTGGTCAGGAAGCTCCGACAGCGGGATCATTTCCAGATTTTGTATGGTTGTCGTCCCGGCAAAAACCTGTAAGTTTTCAGCTTCCGTCTGCTCATAGCCCTTCAGCCGCGCGTACAAATTCACGATGGCGTAGGGCCGCTGGGACGGATCGGGAGATTGACTTTCCGATTTGTCCGGAACAGGGATGGGAATCGGTGTGATTTTTCCGCTTCTGTTGGTCAGCCGCATGGCAATGGCGGTTCCGTCCTGTGAGGTGACAGTGATGGCAACATTCCTCAGAGGATACTGGGCGTTGCTGGTATAAGCGCGAACCTGGATATAACCGGTGGATGGCAAATAATCAGCTCCTTTCAGATTCCTTAAACAGGATATGATGCCGGCAGAAAAAATGTGCGCCCAGTGCGGCAGCAGCGGCTCCGTACTGGGCGCAGCAGGTCACAGGTATCCCTGCATCTGCCGGATATTTGCGGTTTCACAGTCAAGAAGCTTTTGAGAGACGGTCTTGACCTGTGCGTCCTGTCCTAAAAACTGATGGATGTTTTTCAAACCCTTAATCATGCCTCTGGTGTTGCCCTGAATCATCATACCGGCGATTTTGGAGTCCGTGTTTTTCCCGTGAAGCTTCATACGGGTCATCATGTCCGTCATCATCCGGATGCCGGGGTCCAGCTCCTTCAACTCCCAGCCCCGCTGGGAGGCGATGGAATAGGCTTCCGTTTCAATGGAATCATATTCATGCAGCTGTGATTCCAGAGCCATCCGCAAAGCGGGCCGCATACTGGTATCCAACACGCTGCGGATCCCGATCTGCCCCATTTGGGTGGTTTTCAGTACGGAGGACAGGATCTCTTTGCTACTTTTCATCGATCATCACCAATGGTAGTATGCACAACCAGCGGACCGGTATTCATAGAATAGGGGGATGAAGGGACGTGATTTTATGTGTGCTATCTCCGGAGTCATCGGATTACAAGTGGATGAGGCGATCCTCGGACGAATGCTTTATACCATGCGCAGGCGGGGACCGGACGCGCAGGGAAGCTATCAGAACGGGGACGCAGTGCTGCTCCATACACGGCTTGCCATTATTGACCCGGAAGGCGGAAAACAGCCCATGTCACTGGACTGGGCGGGAGAACGATATACGCTGGTCTACAACGGAGAGCTTTACAATACGGAATCGCTGCGATCCCGGTTGGAGGCCTGCGGGCACTCCTTTCTGGGGCACTCTGATACAGAGGTAGTCCTCCACGCCTATGCGCAGTACGGTGCGGCGTGTCTGGAGATGCTGAACGGTATTTTTGCCTTCGCGGTTTGGGAGGGGAAGCAAAGACGCCTGTTTCTTGCCAGAGACAGGATTGGCGTGAAGCCTCTGTTCTATCTTCTGCATGGGAGTGGACTATTGTTCGCGTCGGAGATCAAGACGATCCTGCAATATCCGAATGTAAAGGCCCAGCTGGACAGCGAAGGGATCGCTCAGCTGATCCTGATGGGGCCGGGGAGAATGCCGGGAAGCGGTGTGTTCCGTGGGATCCGGGAAATTGAGCCGGGACAGTATGCGGTCTATCAGAATGGGAATCTGGAGATCACCCGGTATTGGAGTCTCCGGGATCGGGAACACCGTGAGAACTTTGAGGATACTGCTGCCCATGTGCGCTGGCTGGTGCTTGACTCCATTGAACGGCAGATGGTCTCCGATGTTCCCATCGGGACTTTTCTTTCCGGCGGCCTGGATTCCAGCATTATTACAGCCGTCTGCGCCCATAATGAAGGGGAAAAAGGGCGAAAGCTGAGGACTTTTTCAGTAGATTATCTGAATAATGACCGATATTTTCAGGCAAGCAAATTTCAGCCCAATTCCGACAGCGCGTACATCGGCATCATGGAACGGGCGCTGAGCACGGATCACCACTGGACGGTATTGACGCCGGAAGACCTCTGCGCCGCATTGGAGGAGGCTACCATCGCCAGAGATCTGCCGGGAATGGCGGATGTGGATTTTTCGCTGTTGGCATTCTGTGGGGATATTCGACGGCAGGTTCGTGTTGCCCTGTCTGGCGAGTGTGCCGATGAGATTTTCGGGGGATACCCTTGGTACCGGGATCCGGAAATCAGAGAACGGGAGGGATTTCCGTGGGCACAGAATACGGCACAGCGAATCTCTCTGCTGCGTCCCGGCTTGTCTGTGGATCCGGAGGCCTTTGTCCGGGAGGCCTATGAGAAAACCTGCCGGGAAAGTGACATACGCCCGGACGCGGCTCCATTGGAGCGGCGGATGAAAGAAATGGTCAATTTAAACTTCCGATGGTTTATGCAGACCCTGCTGGACAGAAAAGACCGCATGAGTATGTATCACGGTTTGGAAGTTCGGGTGCCGTTCTGTGACTACCGGATCGCGGAATATCTGTATGGGGTGCCATGGGAATTCAAAGACTATCACGGCATGGAAAAGGGCCTGCTGCGGGAAGCGGTGAAGGGTCTGCTGCCGGAGGAAGTGCTGTACCGCAAAAAAAGTCCCTATCCAAAAACCTTTGATCCACGCTATACGGAGCTGATCACCGCGCAATTCCGGGAGATGGCATCGCAAAACGCGCCAGTGTGGGAGCTAGTCAGAAAAGAGACACTGATGGTGCTTTTGGAAGGAACATCCCCGTGGCCATGGTATGGACAGCTGATGCGCAATCCTCAGATCATGGCCTATTTTCTGCAAATGAATTTCTGGTTAATCCATTATCATGTAGAGATCTTGTAAAATTTGATGGAATAGATTGACGGATTTCGGGATGCATGATAAAATGCAAATGATACCAAGATGTCTATACGATAGGAGGAACATTATGCGGAAAACAAAAATCATTTGTACCATCGGTCCTTCCAGTGAAAATGAAGAAATACTGACCCAGATGTGCCTCGCCGGCATGAATGTTGCGCGGCTGAATTTCTCCCATGGTTCCCATGAGGAGCACGCAAAAAAGATTGAACTCATTAAGAAAGTACGGCAAAAACTCGGGCTGCCCATTGCCATCATGCTGGATACAAAGGGTCCTGAGTACCGTATCCGTACCTTTGCGTCCGGCAAGGTCACTATTCCGGAGGGCGCAGACTTTACATTTACCACGGACGAAGTGGAAGGTGACGAGACCCGGGTCAGTGTCAACTATAAGGCACTGCACAGTGAACTGAAACCCGGGAATATTGTGACTGTGTGCAACGGCATGGTGCAGTTTGAGGTGCAGGAGATCTGCGGGCATGACATTCACTGCAAATGCCTGGTCGGCGGTGAGCTCAGCAACCGGAAAAGCATGTCCTTCCCCAATAAGGTTATGTCTGGTCCGTACCTCAGTGAGCAGGACAAAGCTGACATCCTTTTCGGTATTCAGCAGGGGGTTGACTTTATTGCCGCCTCCTTTGTGTCCACCAAGCAGGATGTGCTGGATATTCAGAAGCTGCTGGATGAGAACGGCGGCAGTGACATTGAGATCATCGCGAAAATTGAAAACCGTTCCGGTGTGGATAATGTTACCGAAATTTGTTCCGTCTGCGGCGGCATTATGATTGCCAGAGGCGATCTTGGCGTTGAAATCCCTTATGTGGAGGTCCCCGCTGTTCAGAAAAAGCTGACCCGCAAGTGCCGCCTGCTTGGCAAACGGGTGATTACCGCCACAGAGATGCTGGAATCCATGATCCAGAACCCCCGGCCTACCCGCGCGGAAATTTCTGACGTTGCCAACGCGGTATATGACGGCACGTCCTGTGTCATGCTGTCCGGAGAATCTGCCGCCGGCAAGTACCCGGTAGAGGCCGTGCAGGCTATGGCAAATATCGCGGAATATACGGAGAAGCACACGGATTACAAGCAGCGCTTCCGCTCCGCGGATTTTGTCGGCAAGAACACGCTGGACTGTATCTCTCATGCTGTGTGTTCCATGGCGATTGACGTGAAAGCGAAGGCAATCGTGGTTTGCTCCGTAAGCGGCAGAACGGCTATGCTGGTCAGCAGATTCCGCACGCCCATCGATATTATCGGCATGACCACAGACCGGAAAATCTGGCGCCGCCTGTCTATGAGCTGGGGCGTTACCCCTGTGATGGCCGATCAGTTCCCCAGCATGGAAGTCATGTTCTACTACGCCAAAAAAGCGGCGATTGAGGCTCTGGATCTCCAGCCCGGTGACAGCATGGTGCTCACCGGCGGCCCGGTCAACGGCCAGCAGGGCAATACCAATACGATGAAAATCGAAACAGTATAATATCCGCAAAACAAGGCGCTGCCCGAAATTCCGGGCAGCGCCTTTTGATATTTGCTATGCGTCGATGGTAGCAATTCCCAGCGTGATTTCTTCCAGAACATCCAGCAGAACGCGTACCGTGTCCAGAGAGGTCAGCACAGTGACACCGTTTTCAACGGCGCACCGCCGGATCTGGCTGGAACCGGAGTGTACATCCTCGCAGCGGACATCCATGGTGTTGATGACATAGGAGACGAAACCGGACCGGATGGAATCCAGAATTTCGGTGGAACCGTCATCGACTTTTGCACGGATGCGGGTTTTGATCCCGTCTTTGCGCAGATAGACCGCAGTACCGGGTGTTGCTTCAATGTTGAAGCCCAGCCGATAGAAACGCCGAATCAGCGGAAGCGCTTCTTCCTTGTCCTCGTCTGAAACAGTGGCAAACACGGTGCCATAGTTCAGGAGCTTCACCCCGGAAGCCTGAAGGGCTTTATACAGGGCCCTGGTCATGGAATTGTCATAGCCGATGGCCTCACCGGTGGACTTCATTTCCGGAGAGAGGTAGGCATCCAGGCCGCGAAGCTTGGAGAAGGAGAAAGCGGGGGCCTTGACGTAGTACCGTTTCTTCTCGTCGGGATAGAGAACATCCACACCCTGATCGTGAAGGCTGTGGCCGAGGGCAACCCGTGTTGCAATGTCTGCCAGAGGATAGCCGGTGGCTTTGCTCAGGAAGGGCACGGTTCTGGAGGAGCGGGGGTTGACCTCAATGATGAATACGTTATCTTCTGGGTCAACGATGAACTGAATGTTGAACAGGCCCTTGATACCGATGGCTGGCCCCAGCTTCTTGGCGTACTGCAAAATAATGCCCTTGACCTTGTTGGAAATGGAGAATGGCGGATAGACGGAGATGGAGTCACCGGAATGGACACCGGTTCGCTCCACCAGTTCCATGATACCGGGAACAAATACCTGTTCCCCATCACAGATGGCGTCAATCTCTACTTCTTTGCCGCGGATATATTTATCGACCAGAACCGGCTTGTCCGCGTCAATCTCAACGGCAGTATGCAGATAATGGCGCAGCTGCGCCTCGTTGGACACAATCTGCATGGCTCGACCGCCGAGAACGAAGGAGGGACGTACCAGCACCGGGTAGCCGATCTCCTTTGCTGCGGCAACACCATCTTCGATCCGGGTCACTGCACGGCCCTTGGGCTGGGGGATGTTCAGCTCCAGCAGCAGCTTTTCAAAGGCATCCCGGTTTTCCGCTTTTTCAATGGCGGCGCAGTCCGTTCCGATGATGTTCACACCAAGGTCGGTCAGCGGCTGAGCAAGGTTGATGGCCGTCTGACCGCCAAGAGCGGCGATGACACCGTCTGGCTGCTCCAATGTGATAATGTTCATCACATCTTCTGCCGTCAGGGGCTCAAAATACAGCTTGTCCGATGTGGTGTAGTCGGTGGAAACCGTCTCCGGGTTATTGTTGATGATAATTGCTTCATATCCCGCGTTCCGAATGGTCTGCACCGCGTGAACAGTGGAGTAGTCAAATTCCACACCCTGTCCGATTCGGATGGGGCCGGAGCCGAGAACAATCACCTTTTTGCGTTCAGACACAACCGACTCGTTCTCAGACTCGTAGGTTGAGTAGAAATAGGGGATATAGCTGTCAAATTCCGCGGCGCAGGAATCGATCATTCGGTAACCGGGGGTCATTCCTTTTTCTTTGCGCAGCAGGAAGATGCTCTTTTCCGTTGTGCCCCAGATGTCGGCAACAGCACGGTCGGAGAAGCCCATTTTCTTGGCGGCAAACAGTGCGGCAGAGTCTCCGACGTGGTTCTTCAGGAAACCTTCCATGTTGACGATATTCCGAATTTTTCGCAGGAAGAAGCGGTCAATTCCGCAGCAGTCCGCAATTTCATCTACACCAGTGCCCAGACGCATTGCCTGCGCGATGGCGTAAATCCGGTCATCGGTACCGGTGGGAATGTATTCCATGAGAGCATCTTTCGTCCAGTCATCGAATTTCTTCATATGAAGGTGGACAATGCCGATTTCCAGAGAGCGGATGCCCTTCAGCAGGCTCTCCTCGAAGGTTCGGCCAACGCTCATAGTTTCGCCAGTGGCCTTCATCTGGGTGCCGAGGCGGTTATTGGCATCGGAGAACTTATCAAAGGGGAACCGGGGCATTTTGGTAACGACATAGTCCAGAGCCGGTTCAAAAGCCGCACAGGTGTTGGCCAAGGGAATTTCATCCAGCGTCATACCCACGCAGATTTTGGCCGAAACCCGGGCGATAGGATAACCGCTGGCCTTGGAGGCCAATGCGGAGCTGCGGGAAACTCTGGGGTTTACTTCGATCAGATAGTACTGGAAGGAGTTAGGATCCAGCGCGAACTGCACGTTGCAGCCGCCCTGAATCTTCAGCGCCCGGATCAGCTTCAGAGCGGAGTCCCGGAGCATATGATATTCCTTGTTGGTCAAGGTTTGAGAGGGGCACACGACAATGGAGTCACCGGTGTGGATGCCCACAGGATCCAGATTCTCCATGTTGCAGATGGCGATGGCGGTGTCGTTGGCATCGCGCATGACCTCATATTCGATTTCCTTGAAGCCCTTGATGCTCTTTTCCACAAGAACCTGATGAACAGGGGAGAGGACAAGGGCATTTTTCATGATCTCCCGGAACTCTTCCTCGTTATCAGCGAAGCCACCGCCTGTACCGCCCAGGGTAAAAGCGGGGCGCAGAACTACCGGGTAGCCGATCTCTGCCGCTGCGTTCAGGCCTTCCTCCATGGAATTGGCAATCAAGGAGGGAAGTACAGGCTCCCCAAGGCTCTGGCACAGCTCCTTGAACATCTCACGGTCTTCTGCCTGCTCAATGCTGTAGCTTGGAGTGCCGAGAAGCTCCGTATGGCATTCCTTTAAAATGCCCTTTTTCTCCAACTGCATGGCCAGATTCAGGCCTGTCTGACCGCCGATGCCGGGGACGATGGCATCGGGCCGCTCATAGCGCACGATCCGTGCGATATATTCCAGCGTCAGTGGTTCCATATAGACCTTGTCCGCGATGGCAGGGTCTGTCATGATGGTGGCGGGGTTGGAGTTGCACAGAACGACTTCGTACCCTTCCTCTTTCAGTGCGAGGCAGGCCTGAGTGCCGGCGTAGTCAAACTCGGCAGCCTGCCCGATCACGATGGGTCCGGAACCGATCACGAGAATTCTATGAATATCTGTCCGCTTAGGCATGTTTGGCTTCCTCCATCATCTTGATGAACTGTCCGAACAGGTAATCGCTGTCCTGGGGCCCCGGTGCGCTCTCTGGATGATACTGAACGCTGAACACCCGATCCTCCTGATATTCCAATCCCTCTACGGTATTATCCAGAAGATTGACATGGGTGACCGCCAGCGGTGTTTTCTCAAGGCTATTGGCATCCACGGCGTAGGAATGGTTCTGAGATGTGATCTCAACCTTTCCGGTCCGAAGATTCTTGACAGGATGGTTTCCGCCTCGGTGTCCAAATTTCAGTTTGTAGGTTTCCGCACCGTAAGCCAGCGCAATAATCTGGTGTCCCAGACAGATCCCAAACATGGGATACTTACCGCGAAGTTCCCGCACCATCTGGATCACACACGGAACGTCCTCCGGATTTCCGGGGCCGTTGGACAGGAACACACCATCAGGGGATACGGCTTCGATTTCTTCAGCGGTGGTATTCCAGGGAAATACGGTAACATCGCAGCCCCAGCTGTTCAGTCGGCGTACAATATTCTGCTTCATGCCGCAGTCGATGGCTGCCACGTGGTATTTTTTGTGCTCTGACGGAGAAAAATATGGCTCCTTAACGCTGACCCGGGACACCTGATCGGTAGGCAGGGACAGAGACTGCAGGTGGGCAAAGGCAGCAAGATTTGAGGTGGAGGCATCGGTGATCAGCACCTTGCAGGTGCCCTTGTCACGGATATACTTTGCCAGCTTGCGGGTGTCAACTCCTGCGATGCCAATGATACCGTTTTTTACCATCACCTCTTCCAGCGTCATGGCGGCGCGGAAATTGGACGGCTCGTTGTTGTATTCCCGCACGATCATCGCACTGGCGGTGGGGCGAAGGGACTCGTAATCCTCATCGCACATACCATAGTTACCGATCAGCGGATAGGTCATGACGATGGCCTGACCGGTATAGGAAGGATCGGAGAGGATCTCCTGATAACCCACCATGGAGGTATTAAATACGATTTCCGCAGCGCAGTCACCGGAGGCCCCAAAGCCATAGCCGTAAAACTCCGTGCCGTCCTGCAAAATGATTTTTCTGTCACATTGGTGAATCATAGTTTCTTTGTTCCTTTCCCTTTGGACAGTTTCTGTTCAAACTGGTCTTTGCGGGTATCCTGAGGGATCTCGGTGGGGTAATCCCCGGAGAAGCAGGCGCTGCAATAACCCGCGCCACCGCACAGATCCGGCAGATTTTCCAGCGGCAGATACCCAAGGGAATCCGCTCCGATCATCTTTGTGATTTCCTGAACGGTGTGATTGCAGGCAATCAGGTTATCCCTGGAATCAATGTCGGTTCCATAGTAACACGGATGCAGGAAGGGTGGCGCGGAGATACGCATATGGATCTCCTTTGCACCGGCGTTGCGTACCAGAGACACGAGGCGGGCACAGGTCGTACCCCGGACGATGGAATCATCCACCAAAACCACCCGTTTTCCCCGCAGTTCGCTTTCCACAGGGCTGAGCTTGATCTTTACCTGATCCACCCGGTGATCTTGACCGGGGGAGATGAAGGTGCGCCCGATGTACTTGTTCTTGATCAGTCCGATGCCGTAGGGGATACCGGACTCCCGGGAATAGCCGATGGCGGCATCCAGGCCGGAATCCGGCACGCCCACCACAATATCCGCATCTACGCTGTGCGCCCTGGCCAGAATCCTGCCGGCATTGACACGGGCAGCGTGGACATTGACGCCACCGATGGTAGAGTCCGGCCGGGCGAAGTAAATGTATTCGAAAATACAGGTTTTCTGGGGTGCGGTATTACAGCGCCGCCTGTCGCTGCTCAGACCGTTCTGATCAATGGTGATGATCTCTCCGGGCAGCAGATCCCGCTCAAATTTGGCACCTACCGCGTTCAGCGCACAGCTTTCCGAGGCAACCACATAGGTTCCGTCAGACATTCTGCCATAGCAGAGAGGACGGAAACCGTGGGGATCCCGCACGGCGATCAGCTTTGTGGAGGACATCATGACCAGAGAGTAGGCGCCCTCCAGCTTTTCCATGGCCTGATACACAGCCTCCTGAATAGAAGGTGTGGTCAGACGTTCCCGGGTGATCACGTAGGCGATGGTTTCCGTGTCAGAGGTGGAGTGAAAAATGGCACCGGAAAGTTCCAAAGCGCTGCGAAGGGTCAGGGCGTTGCTCAGATTGCCGTTGTGAGCGACAGCAAGCTTGCCTTTCAGATGGTTTACCTGAATCGGTTGACAGTTGCGCATAGTCACGCCGCCGGTTGTACCATAGCGCACGTGACCGACGGCGATCTGACCTTCGGGAAAATCCCTCATTTCCTGATGGGAAAAGACCTCGTTGACAAGGCCGATTCCATGATGCGCGGTAAACATTCCGTCATCATTGACGATAATGCCGCAGCTTTCCTGCCCCCGGTGCTGAAGGGAATAGAGCCCATAATAAGCAAGAGAGGCCACATCGGCGGGGTTCTGGCTGTAGACACCAAAAACACCGCATTCTTCATGAATACTCATTTGCGACCTCCCAAAGCGGCGGCGATAAAGCCAAGGAACAGCGGATGAGGCTTGTTGGGACGGCTCTTGAATTCCGGATGGAACTGAACGCCTACATGGAAAGGACGTTCGGACAGCTCCACGGTTTCAATCAGACGCTTGTCAGGCGAGGTACCGCTGAGGGTCAGTCCGGCCCTCGTCAGCAGTTCCCGATAATCGTTATTAAATTCATAGCGGTGCCGGTGCCGCTCAGAGATTTCTGCCGCGCCATAGCAGCGGGCCATGGTGGTGTCCGGGGAAATCACGCAGGGATAGGCACCAAGCCGGAGTGTGCCGCCCTTGTCCACCGTCTCGCTCTGGCCGGGCATAAAGTCGATGACTTTATTTGGAGTGGCAGTGTCGAACTCGCCGGAGTTGGCGTCTGCCAGTCCGGCGCAACGGGCATACTCAATGACCATGATTTGCATACCGAGACAGATTCCGAAGTAGGGGACAGCATGCTCCCGGGCGTACTTTGCCGCCAGAATCATGCCTTCGATGCCCCGGGATCCGAAACCACCGGGTACCAAAATACCGTCCAGATCAGACAGTGCGGCTTCATAGGTATCCGGGGTGAGGGTTTCGGAATCGATCCAGCGGATGCAGATCTCGGAGTCCAGAGCGTAACCGGCATGTCGCAGAGCCTCTGCCACAGATAGATAGGCATCATGAAGCTGGACGTACTTGCCGACCAGACCGATAGTAACGCTCTTGCGCAGATGATAGATCCGCTGCACCAGCGCCTGCCACTCGTCCAAAACCGGGTCTGGGGTCTGAAGCCCCAGCTCCCGGCAGACGATGCCGGAGAAGTTCTGTTTTTCCAGCATCAAAGGCGCTTCGTACAGGTTGGGCAGGGTAATATTTTCAATGACACAGTCGGGCTTGACGTTGCAAAACAGGCTGATTTTCTGGAAAATACTGTCCTCCAACGGTTCGTCGCAGCGCAGAACCACAATATCGGGCTTGACACCCATGCCCTGCAATTCCCGGACGGAGTGCTGCGTCGGTTTCGACTTATGCTCGTCGGAACCGCGCAGGAAGGGAACCAGTGTTACGTGGATGAACAGACAGTTCTCCTTTCCAACTTCCAGAGAAATCTGCCGAACTGCTTCCAGAAAGGGCTGGGATTCGATGTCGCCGATGGTGCCGCCGATCTCGGTGATCACCACGTCCGCATCCGTTTTTTTGCCGACGCGATAGACGAACTCCTTGATCTCGTTGGTAATATGGGGAATGACCTGAACGGTGGAACCCAGATATTCACCTCTGCGCTCCTTGTTCAGAACATTCCAGTATACTTTTCCGGTGGTCAGATTGGAGTACTGGTTCAGATCTTCGTCAATGAAACGCTCGTAGTGTCCCAGATCCAGGTCGGTCTCCGCTCCGTCCTCGGTGACATACACCTCGCCATGCTGATAGGGACTCATGGTTCCTGGGTCTACATTGATGTAGGGATCCAGCTTCTGAGCGGCAACCTTTAATCCACGGGCTTTCAGCAGGCGTCCAAGGGAGGCAGCGGTAATTCCTTTACCCAAGCCGGATACCACGCCGCCTGTGACAAAAATAAACTTCGTCATCGCTTTTCTCTCCTTCTCGACTGATGTTATTGCGGTCTTATCCCATTATTCCCATTCTACGGTTGCTGGGGGCTTGCTGGTGATGTCGTAGACGATGCGGTTGATCCGGGGCACCTCGTTGACGATGCGCACGGACACCCGATCCAGAACCTCATAGGGGATCCGGGTCCACTCTGCGGTCATAAAGTCCTTGGTGGTGACGCTGCGCAGAGCCAGAACGTTTTCGTAAGTCCGTCCATCGCCCATGACGCCAACACTTTTCGCGTTGGTCAGTACCGCGAAATATTGGCTGCAAATATCACCAAGATTTGCTTTTGCAATCTCCTCCCGGAAAATGAAGTCCGCTTCCCGGAGAATATCCAGCTTTTCTTTCGTGACATCACCAAGAATGCGAATGGCCAGTCCGGGGCCTGGGAAGGGCTGGCGGTAAACCAGATAGTCAGGCAGGCCCAGTTCCTTGCCCAGCAGCCGGATCTCGTCCTTGAACAGGTGGTCAAGCGGTTCAAGAACGGCCTGGAACTGCTCAATGACCTCCCGGGGCAGAAGCTTGTTGTGGTGGCTCTTGATCACGTCGGCATCTCCGGCTCCGGACTCAATGACATCCGGATAGATAGTGCCCTGGGCGAAGAAATCCTCCTTGGTGATGCCAAATTTCATTGCCTCGTCCAGGAAAACATAGCCGAACTCTGCACCGATGATCTGCCGCTTGCGCTGGGGATCTTCCACGCCTTTCAGCTTGTCCAGGAACCGCTGCTGAGCGTCTACACGAACAAATTGGATGTTCCACTTTTTGAAAGCGGCTTCTACTTCGTCGCCCTCATTTTTGCGCATACAGCCGTGGTCCACAAAGACCGCTGTCAGACGGTCACCGACCGCTTCTGCCAGCAGAGCTGCCAGAACTGAGGAATCTACGCCGCCGGACAGAGCCAGCAGCACCCGGCCCTTGGGACCGATCGTCTGCCGAAGCTGTTCCACGGTGTTCTTGCAGAAGTCTCCCATAGTCCAGGTGCCCATGGCTCCGCAGACCTCGTAGAGGAAATTGCGCAGCATCCGGTCACCGTACTGGGTGTGGTTCACCTCGGGATGGAACTGTACGCCGTAGAAGCGCCGGGCTTCATCCGCAATGGCAGCATTGGGACAGGCATCGGTATGGGCAACCAGCGCAAAGCCATCGGGAACCTTTGCCATATAGTCGCCGTGGCTCATCCAGGAGATGGCCTGTTCCGGAATTCCTTTGAAAAGCTTGCAGTTTGTATCGTAATAGGTGGGAGTCTTGCCGTACTCCCGGGCAGTATCTTCCTGCGCTGCCGTCACCAGACCGCCCAGCGTGTGGGCCATGAGCTGACAGCCGTAGCAGATACCTAAGATAGGCACACCCATTTGAAAGATCTCCGGATTTACATGGGGAGACTCTTCCAGATAAACGCTGTTAGGTCCGCCGGTGAAAATGATGCCCATAGGCGCGAAAGCGCGGATTTCCTCCATGGAGGTAGTATAGGGCTTAATTTCACAGTAAACGTTCTGTTCCCGAACCCGCCGGGCAATGAGCTGGTTATACTGACCGCCGAAATCCAGCACCAGTATTTTTTCGTCCATAATCTATCTCCTGTTACAGGTTGATTTCCGTATCCGTTTTGGATACGTCAGAAAGCAGCGGTTTGACCTCAGCCAGAAAACGCTCCACCTGCTCAGCACAGCGTCCGGTATACAGGGCAGGATCCATGACAGCATCCATTTCTTCCTTGGTCATACCGAATTCGGAGTGCTGTGCCAGATCGCCCAGAAGATCCCAGCTTTCGCCGTTCTTCATCTTTGCGGTGGCATCCATGGAGCAGCTGCGGATAATCTCATGCAGCTCCTGCCGGTTGCCGCCGTGCTTGACACCCTCCATCATCAGGTTTTCCGTGGCGATAAAAGGCAGATACTCCCGGACGGTCTTTTCGACAATTTTCTCGTTGACATGCAGGCCGTTGGTCACATTCTGGGCAAGACGCAGAATGGCATCCGCACAGAGGAAGCCCTCGGGAAGGGAGATGCGGCGGTTAGCGGAATCGTCCAGGGTACGCTCCAGCCACTGGGTAGAGGCCGTCATGGGAGCGTTCAGGGCATCCGCCATCAAATAGCGGGACAGGGAGCAAATACGCTCAGAGCGCATAGGATTGCGCTTATAGGCCATGGCAGAGGAACCGATCTGGTTCTTTTCAAAAGGCTCTTCCACCTGACGGTCGTGCTGCAAAAGCCGGATGTCATTCGCCATCCGATAGCAGCTCTGAGCAATGGAGGACAGGACATTCAGGATCCGGCTGTCCAGCTTCCGGGGATAGGTCTGACCGCAGACGCTGAAGCACCTGCTGAATCCAAAGTCCGCGCTGATTTTCCTGTTCATTTCGTCGATCTTCCCGGTGTCGCCGCCAAAAAGCTCCAGGAAGCTGGCCTCGGTGCCGGTGGTGCCCCGGCAGCCGAGGAATTTCATAGTTTCCAGCACAAAATCCAGCTCGTCCAGATCCGCAAGGAAATCCTGCGTCCAGAGAGTGGCGCGCTTGCCCACAGTGACCAACTGCGCAGGCTGATAGTGGGTGTAGCCAAGGGTAGGCATGGCCTTATAGGTGTCGGCGAATTCTGCCAGATTCGCTACCACCTTGAGTAGTTCACCGCGAAGATATTTTAATCCGTCGCGGTAGATGACAATGTCCGCATTGTCGGTGACATAGCAGCTGGTAGCACCCAGATGGATAATGCCGGCGGCCTCCGGCGCAACCTTGCCGTAGGCGTAGACATGGGCCATCACATCATGGCGCACTTCCTTTTCCCGGGCCGCCGCACATTCGTAATCAATATCGGTGATGTGCGCTTCCAGCTGGGCGACCTGTTCTGCAGTAATTGGCAGGCCCAGCTCCATTTCCGCCTTCGCCAAAGAGACCCAGAGCTTCCGCCAGGTCTGAATGCGGGTATCCATGGAGAACAGCTTCAGCATATACTCCGAGGCATAGCGGGAACTTAAGGGGGACTCGTATTTCTCGGTCATTTCTGTTTCTCCTTAACGAATAATGATGCTGTCTCTCTCGGGGCCAACGGAGACATAGCCAATGTGGCAGTCGATGTTCTGCTCAATGAACTCCACATACTTCCGGGCTGCCTCCGGCAGATCTTCCCAGTTCCGCACGCCGGAAATGTCGCACTTCCAGCCGTCCATGTATTCAATGACCGGCTTGGCATCCTTCAGCAGGGAGGGGAAAGGAAACTCGTCGGTCAGCTGACCATCAATGGTGTAATGGGTGCAGACAGGAATTTTATCCAGATAGCTCAGAACATCCAGCTTTGTCAGCGCCACATTGGTGGCAGCCTGCACATGGATGCCGTAGCGGGTGGCGACAATATCGATAGGGCCAACACGGCGGGGACGTCCGGTCTTTGCGCCGTATTCAAACCCTGCCTTGCGCAGCTCCTCCGCTTCCTCGCCGAACATCTCGCACACAAAGGGGCCTTCGCCGACGCAGGTGGAGTAGGCCTTGACCACGCCGATGACCTCGTCAATTTTCGCCGACGGCAGACCGGAACCCACAGGGGCGTAAGCCGCTATGGCGTTGGAGGAGGTGGTATAGGGATAAATGCCGTAATCCAGATCACGGAGGGCACCAAGCTGAGCCTCAAACAGAATCTGCTTTCCCTCTGCCTGAGCCTTCCGCAGGAAAGCGCCGGTGTCGCAGATAAAGGGCTTGATCTTGCTGCAGAAAACATCGATCCAGACTTCCAGATCCTCCATGGTGACAGGTTTTGCTCCGTACACCCGGGTCAGTGTCAGATTCTTCCACTCCATCAGATCCTGCAGATGTTCCCGAAGATGCTCAGGATACAGCAGCTCACCGGCGAGAATGGTCTTTTTCTGATACTTGTCAGAGTAGAAGGGAGCGATGCCCTGTCTGGTGGAACCGTATTTTTTGTCAGCCAGACGGGCTTCCTCCAGACCGTCCAGCTCCCGGTGCCAGGGAAGCAGCAGGGAGGCGCGGTCGCTGATTTTCAGGTTTTCCGGCGTGATGGAAACACCCTTGCTTGTGACATCTTCGATTTCCTTCCACAGGCTTTCCGGATCCAGTGCGACACCGTTTCCGAGAATATTCACGACATTTTTACGGAAAATACCGGAAGGAAGCAGATGCAGGGCAAACTTACCGGATTCGTTCACCACGGTGTGACCGGCGTTGCCGCCGCCCTGATAACGAACGACCACATCAAAGCGGTCCGTCAGAAGGTCAACCATGCGGCCCTTACCCTCGTCACCCCAGTTAATGCCTACAATCGCAGAATTACCCATTTTCGTACCTCCTTACAGGTGCTCTTCCAGCCTGTGCATGATCTCGGCGTAAGCCTCCTCGACGCCACCCAGATCCCGGCGGAAACGGTCCTTATCCAGCTTCTCGCCGGTAGCGGCATCCCAGAGACGGCAGGTATCAGGGCTGATCTCATCAGCCAGTACGATGGTTCCATCGCTGAGACGGCCAAACTCCAGCTTGAAGTCTACCAGAGTCACGCCGCAGGTCTTCCAGAAGGCCTTCAGCAGTTCATCGATGCGCAGAGCGTAAGTGCGGATGGCTTCAATCTCCTCAGCGGTAGCCAGCTTCAGGGCCAGAGCGTGGCTGGTATTCAGCAGGGGATCGCCCAGCGCGTCGTTCTTATAGGAGTATTCCACAGTGGGCTGGTCAAATACGATGCCTTCCTCCACGCCGTAGTGCTTGGCAAAAGAACCTGCGGAGATATTGCGGACAATGACCTCCAGAGGCACAATGCTGACCTTCTTGACCAGCGTCTCCCGGTCGCTCAGCTCTTTAACATAGTGGGTAGGAATGCCGTTTTTTTCCAGCATTGCCATCAGGCGGTTGCTCATTTTGTTGTTGATGACACCCTTACCCACAATGGTACCCTTTTTCAGGCCATTGAATGCGGTGGCATCGTCCTTGTATGCCACGATCAGGAGTTCGGGGTCATCCGTTGCAAAAACCTTTTTTGCTTTCCCTTCATAAAGCTGCTCTTTCTGTTCCATTTCTTTGTTCCTCCTAATTATTTTCCGCTGTCACCGTAGTTGGACAGAACGCGGGCGGAAGGATCATTTACATTGCAGCCTTCCCACTCTTTGTTCGGCATCCAGAAATCCACGATCATCTGACCTTGACCGGGGTAGTATTTCTCGAAGATTTCACGGTAGAGCAGCGATTCTTTGGTAAAGGGCTGAGCGTGTGTGTACTTCTTACGCTTCAGTTCAAACTCCTCCTGGGTATAGCAGGATTCCGCATATTCCTTCAAATAATCCACCATGGAGTGACCCACGGCATCAGAGAAAGCTGCTTTCTCCCGCCACAGAATGTCGTGGGGAAGATAGCCGCCCTCTTCGAAGGCATGGCGAAGCAGGTACTTACCCTTATTGTACCTGTTGAGTTTCATTTCCGGGTCAATGGACATGACGTATTTGACAAAATCCAGATCGCCGAAGGGAACACGGGCTTCCAGAGAGTTGACGCTGATGCAGCGGTCAGCACGAAGCACATCATACATATGCAGCTCCCGGATTCGCTTCTGGGCTTCTGCCTGGAAGGCTTCCCCGGAGGGGGCAAAGTCGGTGTACTTGTAGCCAAACAGCTCATCGGAGATCTCACCGGTCAGCAGGACACGAATATCCGTGTTTTCATGGATGTACTTGCAGACCAGATACATACCGATGCTGGCACGGATGGTCGTGATGTCGAACGTCCCCAGTAATTCTATCACATTTTCCAGAGCCTGCAACACTTTTTCTTTAGAAATTATTACTTCTGTGTGGTCGCTGCCAATAAAATCTGCTACCTGCTTGGCGTATTTCAGGTCAATGGCATCTCCGGTCATGCCGATGGCATAGGTTTTGATGGGCTTTTTACTCTCCCGGGCGGCAATGGCGCACACCAGGGAGGAATCCAGACCGCCGCTGAGCAGGAAGCCAACCTTGGCATCCGCCACCAGCCGTTTCTGAACACCGGTCACCAGCTTGTCGTGAATGTTACGGCAGACGGTTTCCAAATCGTCATGGCAGTAGGAATCCACTGCGGCAATATCGTTGTAGCAGACGAATTTACCGTCAGCGTAGTAATGTCCGGGGGGGAAGGGGAGTATCTCTTTCACAAGGCCCATCAGGTTCTTGGGTTCGCTGGCAAATACAATGGTGCCGGCCTCATCGTAGCCATAATAAAGCGGACGGATACCGATGGGATCCCGAGCTGCAATGAACTGCTCCTTTTCGCCGTCATACAGAATGCAGGCGTACTCGGCATCCAGCATGGAGAACATCTTCACGCCGTACTCAAAGTACAGCGGGAGCAGAATCTCGCAATCACTGTCACTTTTGAAGGTGTATTTTCCACGCAGTTCCCTGCGGAATTTTTCAAAGCCATAGATTTCGCCGTTGCAGACAACGGCGCTGGAATTTAATGTAAAGGGCTGCATGCCTTCCGGGTGCAGACCCATGATGGAAAGGCGGTGAAAACCAAGAACGCCCTGCCCCACATTCAGAATGCGGGAATCGTCAGGACCGCGGGAAATCGTTCTGGAAAAGCCCGCCTGAAACGCTGCCATGTCCAGGGGCTTTCCGCAATAACCAATAATGGAACACATATCTGTTTCCTCCTTAAAACCAACCCGTGGGAGAGCTGCTTTCCGCAGCTCTCCCGTGGGCTTTTTATTCTACATCCTGCAGGGCATCAAAGCCTTCTTCACCGGTGCGGACCTTGACAACATTTTCAACATCATACACGAAAATCTTGCCGTCGCCAATGTGGCCGGTGTACAGGACCTTCTTCGCAGTTTCGATGACGGTGCGAACGGGAACCTTACTGATCACAATGTCAACCTGTACCTTGGGCAGCAGGCTGGCCTCCACAGGAACACCACGGTAGTATTCGGGTTTGCCCTTCTGGACACCGCAGCCCATGACATGGGAGACGGTCATACCGGAAATACCAATGGTCATCATTGCGTTCTTCAGATTCTCCAGCCGGGATTCCTTGCAGATGATCTCGACCTTCGTCATCTTGGGAGTAGTGCCGTCCTCGAAGGAAGGCATCTTCTTGACGGGGATTGCCTCAGCGGCAGGTACGTCACCGCTGACGACCACGGGAACATCCTCATCCACAACGTCAGGCAGCATAGCGAAGCCGGCGTAAGCGGAGGGGAGACCGTGCTCGGTGGCATCCAGACCGGTGATTTCCTCTTCTCTGGTAACGCGCAGCCCGATGGTTGCCTTGATAACCAGGAAGGTGATGGTGATGGTAACGACAGTCCACAGAGCCACAGAGGCAAAGCCAAGCAACTGCAGGCCCAGAAGCTCAAAGCCGCCGCCGTAGAACAGACCGGTAAGGGTTTCACCGAAAGCGTTGGCGACTGCGTAGCCGGGAGCGGTGCTGGTAGCGAACAGGCCAACGGCAATGGTGCCCCAGATACCGTTCATGCAGTGAACAGCCACAGCACCAACGGGATCATCAATGCGCAGCTTGTGGTCAAGCAGCCACACACCGAATACCACCAGCACACCGGCAACAGCGCCGATGACAGTAGCCCCCAGACAGTCCGTCACATCGCAGCCAGCGGTGATGGCCACCAGACCGGCAAGGGAAGCATTCAGGCACATGGAAACATCGGGCTTGCCGTACTTCACCCAAGTGAAGATCATGCACACGACAGTGGCAACAGCGGGGGCAACGGTGGTGGTCAGGAAAATGGAACCCAGCTGGCCAACGGAAGTCGCGGCGGCGCCGTTAAAGCCATACCAGCCCAGCCAAAGGATGAAGACGCCCAGAGCACCCAGAGCAATGCTGTGACCGGGGAAGGCGTTGATCTTTACGATCTTACCGGAAGCGTCGTGGGTAAACTTGCCGATACGGGGTCCCAGCAGCTTGGCGCCGATGAGAGCGGAGATGCCGCCGACCATGTGGATAGCACAGGAACCGGCAAAATCGTGGAAGCCAAGGCTGGCCAGCCAACCACCGCCCCAGATCCAGTGGGCTTCAATGGGATAGATCAGCGCGGAAATCACTGCGGAATAGATGCAGTAGGACAGGAACTTGGTCCGCTCTGCCATGGCGCCGGATACGATGGTTGCGGTAGTGGCGCAGAAAACCAGGTTGAATACGAAGCTGGAGAAATCGAAGCTTTCGTAGGCGGTGAACAGGTCGAATCCCGGCTTGCCGATGAAACCAAACAAATCCTCACCCATCAGCAGACTGAAGCCGATCAGGATAAACACAACCGTGCCGATGCAGAAGTCCATCAGGTTCTTCATGATGATATTGCCGGTGTTTTTGGCTCTGGTAAAGCCGGCCTCCACCATTGCAAAGCCAGCCTGCATCCAGAATACCAATGCCGCACCGATCAGATACCAAACACTCCATACTTCACTCATAATCTTACCTCCTTATAATTTGGTTCTTCTCTTTTTTCCCGGGAGCCTCAAGAACTCCCCAAATTGGCTTTCCCGATTTGGACGTAACGCTCAAACCGGGAAAGTACTTTAATAATGTAAAACATAAGCCGCTTTCCGGGAGGGGGTGGTCAGCCCCCTCCCACGGGCCGTCCGGGACGGCATTTGGCAGCTATGAAAGGGTAGCGATTTAACGAACGCCGAAGAGCAGCTCGCCGTAAGTGGGGAAGGGCCAGTACTTCTCAGCGGTCTGGGTCTCAGCCTCATCTGCTACGGCACGAAGAGCGGCCATCTTTCCGAGAATGGTATCCCGAATGGCGAAGGACTCTTCCTTGGTATCGGCGATGCCGTTCAGATCCAGCAGAGCGGCCTCCAACTCATCGGTTTTCTCTGCGATCTGATCCGTGAGGACAGAGAGCTTCGTGATCAAACCAGTCTCGTAGGCACAGGCGGCGGTGGGAACAACGGTCTTCTTGGCGGCGGCAGACTTTGCCAGATCGCTGACATAGCTTTCGACTGCGGGCAGGATCTGCTTGCGGGCCATATCGATCATGGTGGTCGCCTCGATGCGGACGGTCTTGCAGTAATTCTCCAGCATGATCTCACAGCGGGACTCAAGCTCCGCAACGGTGAAGACCTTGTGAGAGGTGAGCATCTTTACATTCTTCTCGTCCAGCAGGTGGGGCATGCAATCAGGCGTGGTACGGTAATTGCACAGGCCGCGCTTCTCGGCTTCCTTCAGCCAAGACTCGTCGTAACCGTTGCCGTTGAACAGGATGCGCTTGTGATCCTTGATGGTCTTCTTGATCATCTCATGCAGCGCGGTCTCGAAATCCTCAGCGCCCTCCAGACGGTCCGCATAAATCTTCAGAGATTCCGCTACGGCGGAGTTCAGCATCATATTGGCACAGGCAATGGAGTTGGAGGAGCCAAGCATACGGAACTCAAACTTGTTGCCGGTGAAAGCGAAGGGAGAGGTACGGTTACGATCCGTGGTGTCCCGGGCAAATCTGGGCAGCACATCCACGCCCAGCTTCATAGTGGTCTTCTGGGTGCCGGCATAGGGGGTGTCATTCTCAATGGCATCCAGAATTGCCATCAACTCATCGCCCAGGAAAATGGATACCACTGCGGGAGGAGCCTCGTTGGCACCCAGACGGTGATCGTTGCCGGCGGTGGCGACGGAAAGTCTCAGCAGATCCTGATAATCGTCAACGGCCTTGATGACCGCGCATAGGAACAGCAGGAACTGGGCATTCTCGTAGGGAGTTTCGCCGGGGGACAGCAGGTTCACGCCGGTGTTGGTGGCAATGGACCAGTTGTTGTGCTTGCCGGAGCCGTTGACACCGGCGAAAGGCTTCTCGTGGAGCAGGCACACCAGACCGTGCTTCGAGGCGACCTTCTGCATGATCTCCATAGTCAGCTGGTTGTGATCGGTGGCGACGTTGGTGGTGGTGTAGATGGGGGCCAGCTCGTGCTGAGCGGGAGCGACCTCGTTATGCTCCGTTTTTGCCAGAATACCCAGTTTCCAAAGCTCCTCATTCAGATCGGCCATATAGGCGGCAACTCCGGGCTTGATGACACCGAAGTAGTGGTCATCCATTTCCTGACCCTTGGGCGGCTTGGCACCGAACAGGGTGCGGCCGGTGTAGATCAGATCCTTGCGCTTGTCATACATTTCCTTGGGAATCAGGAAATACTCCTGCTCAGGTCCAACGGAGGTACGGACGCATTTGACATCCTCGTTGCCAAACAGCTTCAGGATCCGCATGGCCTGACGGTTCAGAGCCTCCATGGAGCGCAGCAGGGGAGTCTTCTTATCCAGCGCTTCGCCGCCATAGGAGCAGAAAGCAGTGGGGATGCACAGGGTCTTGCCCTTGATGAACGCGTAGGAAGTGGGGTCCCAGGCGGTGTAGCCTCTGGCCTCAAAGGTGGCACGCAGACCGCCGGAGGGGAAGCTGGAAGCGTCCGGCTCGCCCTTAATGAGCTCCTTGCCGGAGAAATCCATGATCACACCACCATCAGGAGCGGGGGATATGAAGCTATCGTGCTTCTCAGCAGTAATGCCAGTCAGAGGCTGGAACCAATGGGTAAAGTGGGTAGCACCGTTGGCGATTGCCCAGTCCTTCATGGCAGCGGCAACAGCGTTGGCTACGCTGGCATCCAGCTTCGCACCCTGATCAATGGTCTTACGAAGAGACTGATAAACATCAGAGCTCAAATTTGCCTTCATCACGCGGTCATCAAAGACCAGACAGCCAAAATAATCGGATATAGTACCCATAATTAACACCCTTTCATCTGTACATAAGAGAAATAAAAAAGAGACAAGGATGCCTGTGAGCTTTTGCTCAAAGACATCCTTGCCTTACGGGGTGCATTTTACAACAAATTATTCTGTTTGTCAACACCCTGCACAAAAAAAGTTTTTAGGCTTTGGACAGATTGACAACAGATACCATTTGGAATATAATGGCAGTCAGAAGAGAAGACGATTTGAATGGGGGAATAGTACCCATATGAAGATGCTTTTCTGCATTTTTTGTCGAATTTTGCCGCTTATCCGCAGAATTTGAAAAAAGGTCTGGAAAATGAGCGGAAGGTCTGCTATAATCCTATTATTCCATGAAAACGGCGGTACATCCGTTCTGGAACACCGGTCCCGGAAGAACCGCCGTCCCAGATTCTGCGTAATTGCAATCTCATAGAAAGCAGGTATCCGTATGAAATATACTCCGCAGGAAGTCATACAGTTTATCCAGGAGGAGGATGTGAAATTCATTCGCCTTGCCTTCTGCGATGTGCAGGGACGGCATAAGAATATTTCCATCATGCCTCACGAGCTGGAGCGCGCGTTTGAATACGGTATTGCGATCGACGCCTCTGCCATTGACGGCTTCTGCGATGAGGTGAATTCAGACCTGTTCCTGCGTCCGGATCCTGCTACGATCGCGGTTCTGCCTTGGCGTCCGGAACATGGCAGAGTGGTCAGAATGTTCTGCACGATCACAGATCAGGCAGGGAATGTGTTCGCGCATGATAGCAGAAGCATTTTGAAACGGGCGATTGCAGATGCCGCGGCTGCCGGATATACCTTTTCCTTCGGCTCGGAATTGGAATTCTATCTGTTTAAGCTTGATGATAACGGCGAGCCGACGCACATCCCCTATGACCAGGCAACCTATATGGACGTTTCACCGGAAGATAAGTGTGAGAATGTCCGCCGGGAGGTCTGCCTGACGCTGGAACAGATGGGAATCCGGCCGGAATCATCTCACCATGAACAGGGACCGGGGCAGAATGAAATCGACTTCCGGTATTCCGATGCCCTGACTGCCGCGGATAACGCGGTGACTTTCTGCACTGTGGTGAAAACCATAGCCGCCAGCAATGGCCTGTATGCGGACTTTTCTCCCAAGCCCATTGCGGATCAGCCCGGCAGCGGGTTCCATATCAATATGTCGGTGAAGGGAAGCAGCGCCGATCAGATGCACTATATGATGGGCGGCATTCTGCGCCATGTGGCCGATATGACCCGTTTTCTGAATCCTGTGGTGCAGTCATATAACCGGCTGGGTGTGTTCAAGGCACCCAAATATATCTCCTGGTCGAATAATAACCGTTCTATGCTGATTCGTGTCCCGGCTGCTTCCGGCGAGTACCGCCGCATGGAACTGCGTTCCCCGGATTGTATGGCCAACCCCTATATTGCGTTCGCACTTCTGATCTGGGCTGGCCTGGATGGTTTGAAAAATCAGATCATTCTTCCCGAAAAGGCAAATGTGAACCTGTATACTGCCGGTCCGAAGGATGTCTGGGATATGGAGACGCTGCCCCTGTCTTTGAACGCCGCCAGCAGGCGTGCGGAGGACAGCAGCTTCATTCGTGACCACTTGCCGGAATCGCTGATTGAATACTATTGCAGGCACTGATTTTTGATAATGGGAGAAGGGGGGAGTCCGATTGGTTTTCGGTGCAGAAACATACGGTGTGCTGGTGGTTTCCAATCAGCACAGGTTTGATGACGCCCTGATGCCCATGCTGCCGCCTTCGGAATACTACCCGGTGTGTTTTACAAGCAACGTTGCCGCCGCACGCAGGGAACTGCTGTCACGGGATTATGATTTTGTGATTATCAATGCGCCTCTGCCGGACGATCCGGGAACTAGATTTGCCATTGATGCCTGCGGCCGGTCAGATACGGTGGTTCTTCTTCTGCTGCGCCCGGAGAACTTTGAAGAGGTGAATGAACGGGTGACCTCTCACGGCGTTTTCACATTGCAGGTTCCGTTTCCTGCCAGCACGCTCCGCCAATGCCTGAAATGGATGATCTCCGCCCGGGAGCGTCTGCGCAAAATGAAAACGATCAATCTGTCTGTGGAGGAGAAGATGGAAGAGATCCGCCTGGTAAACCGGGCAAAGTGGATCCTGATCGAACAGCTGAAAATGAATGAATCCGATGCTCACCGGCATATTGAAAAGCAGGCCATGGACCGCTGTACATCGAAAAAAGAAATCGCCCTGGGTATTATTAAGACCTACACCTGATCTGCGGGGGAAACCGGCATCCGACTGGATGCCGGTTATTTTCGCGTTAGGAAAGGATGCTAAACTGATTCGTTTTGGCGTTTATACTTCCGCTTTGTTGCCATGCCGCCCCGGATATGCCGTTCCTGCTTGTTGCGGTCAAGGACTTTGCGAACCTGAAGATACAACGTGTAGTTACAGGCCCTCAGCCGTTGAGTCAGGGCCTTGTGAACAGTGGATTTACTGATCCCAAAGTGCTTTGCGGTCGCGCGTACGGTAGCGCCGGTTTCAATCATGTACACAGCCAATTCACAGGCTCGCTCCTCCAGATCTTGTTTCATAGGCTCCCCTCCGATGCTGTGTTGCTGGAAAATCCTATGCTTTCGAACTTGGCAATATGCTTATTGACACAGGCCTTTGGAGGGTATAAAATAAGAAAATCAGGGAAAAGAAAGGAAGAAATCTATGATTTATTTCAACAATGATTACGCGGAGGGCTGCCATCCCAAGGTACTGGAAGCGCTTTCGCTGACGAATTTTAATCAGACGCCCGGTTATGGGGAGGATGTTTACTGCGCCCAGGCCGCAGAAAAAATTCGCACCCTCTGCCGCAGGAAGGATGCGGCTGTGCACTTTCTGGTAGGCGGCACCCAGACCAACATGACCGTCATTGCCGCTGCCCTCCGGCCCCATCAGGGAGCGCTGTGCGCCCAAAGCGGACACATTCACGTCCATGAAACGGGAGCCGTGGAAGCAACAGGCCACAAGGTATTGGCGCTGCCTTCGGCCGACGGCAAAATCACTGCCCAGCAGGTCCGACAGGCTGTGGAGGCCCACCGCAGCGACGGCAGCTTTGAGCACATGGTGCAGCCCAAGCTGGTGTACATTTCCAATCCCACCGAATTGGGCACGCTATACACCCTTGCGGAGCTGACCGCCCTGAGCGAAACCTGCCGGGAGCTGGGACTGTACCTGTTTCTGGATGGTGCCCGGCTTGGCTACGGCCTGATGGCAAAAGGCAATGACGTCAGCCTTCCCGACATCGCCCGCCTGTGCGACGTGTTCTACATCGGCGGTACCAAGGTGGGCGCCTTGTTCGGTGAAGCTGTGGTGATCACGACCCCGACGCTGAAAGAGGACTTCCGCTACATCATCAAGCAGCACGGTGGTATGCTGGCAAAAGGCCGCCTGCTGGGAGTGCAGTTTGACGCGCTGTTGATGGACAATCTCTACTTTGAAATTTCCGCCCACGCCGACGCTCTGGCAGACCGCCTGAGGGACACGCTGCTGTCCTTGGATGTGCCGTTCTTAGTCCCTGGCGTTACAAACCAACTGTTCCCCATTCTGCCTGACGTGGTGCTGGGCAAACTCTCGGAAAAATACGTATTCTGCGAGCAGCAGCGTGTGGACGAAGCCCATCGCGCCGTCCGCTTCTGCACCAGCTGGGCAACCAAACCAGAGGCGGTGGATGCCCTCTGCGACGATCTTCGTAAGCTTTTAGGGGAAAATTAACAACTTATTCATTGGACTTTTGTGCGAATTCCCGTTATACTGAGAAAAAAGGGAGTGACGGTGTGCGAATTGATAAAAGTGTCATAAAAAAGCTGTTTGTGCTGATTGCCTGCTGTATTCTGTTTGCCTGGCTGGTGCTGGACACTGCCCGGGCGACTGTGCTTTTTCGTGCGGTCTGGAGCCTGTTTTCCCCATTTGTGATAGGGGCGGGTATTGCCTTTGTGTTCAATGTACCGATGCGGGCCATTGAGCGACAATTAGCGGACATACGCAAAAGCGGACTGCGTAGGATTCTGTCTATCGTATTGACGATCTTGTGCCTGATTTTGATCGTTATGTTCGTTTTTGATCTGCTGGTCCCTCAGATTCGTCTGACAGTGGCCTCCCTGTCCCAGACTATCCCCGTGTTTATTGATAGCCTGGCGGCAAGGCTCATGGTGATGATGCAGGACCACCCCGAAATGCGTTCGTGGATACAGGAAACCCTGAATCTGGAAAGCCTTAACTGGTCTGGGATTTTAACTGAGACGCTGGGCTTTCTGAGCAACCAGATGAGCACCGTCATGGGTGGCGCGGTCAGCGTCATCGGCAGCGTCACCGGTGCCATCATCAATACGGTTGTCAGCATTGCCTTTGCCATCTACTGCCTTGCGAGAAAGGAAATACTGGCCCGCCAGGGAAGACGGCTTCTGTACTCGCTTGTTTCTGAGAAGCACGCCGATGAAGTGATCCGGGTGCTGCGGCTGACCAATTCCACCTTCTCCAACTTCATTTCCGGTCAGTGTCTGGAAGCCTGTATCTTAGGCTGCCTGTTCGCCGTGGCCATGTCCATCTTCAAAATGCCCTATATATCGCTGGTCAGCGTGGTAATTGCGGTGACTGCTTTGATTCCCGTTGTGGGTGCCTTTGTGGGATGCATTCTGGGTGCCTTTTTCATTCTGGTGAATAACCCTTTACAGGCGCTGACCTTTGTCATCATGTTCCTTGTCATCCAGCAGCTGGAAAACAACCTGATCTACCCCAGAGTGGTGGGCACCTCCATCGGCCTGCCGGGTATGTGGGTGCTGGTGGCCGTCACCGTGGGCGGCGACCTGATGGGCGCGGGCGGTATGCTGCTGATGATTCCTGTGACCTCGGTGATTTATGCCCTGCTGCGGGAGTTTACGGATAAGCGTCTGGCAGAGCGTGGTATCCCGGCGGAAAAGCTCCAAAATCAGCCCCCGGAGTTGGAGTCCCGGTTTAATCGCACAAAGCAGCGTAAGGAACGCCAGAGATTGCAGAAAATGAAGGAAAAGTTCCTGCAAATGCAGAATCAGAAGAATCAATAGGGAAATCCGCTGACGAAAGCCAGCGGATTTCTTTATACCTGTGAAAATTCGTAATCCTCAAATTTCAGCACATCGCCCACGTCCACGCCGAAGGGGAGCAGGGCAATAGCTACCTCGGAGACAACGCCGGTATCATGGTATTTGACAAATGCGTAGTCGCCCCGGATGTCAATGATAGTGCAAAGCATAGCAGTCCTCCTTCTTTAAGAAATTCGCCCCCGGTTTCCCGGGGGCGAATATTAGGTTAGGGGGAGAGGCGTACAGGGAATTAGTCCTTGTACATCTCAACCAGCTTGTTCAGGTGCTCCCAACGCTCCTTCGCGGCAGCCTCATTCTTAGCGAACAGATCGGTAGCGCGCTCGGGGAACTCGCGGGTCAGACGGCTGTAACGAGCCTCGTTCATCAGGAACTCCTGATAGCCGTCCTTCGGAGCCTTGCTGTCCAGCTGGAACTTGCCGGTCTCCTTAGAGGGATCGAAGCGGAACAGGTTCCAGTAGCCGCACTCAACGGCCTTCTTCATCTCAGCCTGGCAGTTGGTCATGCCGCCCTTGATGGAGTGCATTTCACAGGGAGCGTAGCCAATGATCAGGGAGGGACCGTTGTAAGCCTCGGCCTCGGTGATGGCCTTCAGGGTCTGAGCGGGGTTAGCGCCCATGGCGACCTGAGCGACGTAGACATAGCCGTAGCTCATGGCAATCTCGGACAGGGACTTCTTCTTGGTCTCCTTACCGGCAGCAGCGAACTGAGCGACCTGGCCGATGTTGGAAGCCTTGGAGGCCTGTCCGCCGGTGTTGGAGTAAACCTCGGTATCGAAGACGAAGATGTTGACATCCTTGTTCTGAGCCAGAACGTGGTCAACGCCGCCGAAGCCAATGTCGTAAGCCCAGCCGTCGCCGCCGAAGATCCACACGGACTTCTTGGACAGGTAAGACTTCTTGGACAGGATGTCCTTCTCGGTGTCGCAGCAGACGTTGGCTTCCAGGTTGGCAACCAGAGCCTTGGTGGCTTCCTTGTTGGCCTCACCGTCGTTGTAGGTGTCCAGCCACTTCTGGCAGACAGCCTTGCGCTCCTCGTCAGAGGTGTTCTCAATTACGGTCTTGACCTTGTTGGCCAGAGACTCGCGGATGACAGCCTGAGCGGTGTACATACCGAGGCCGTGCTCAGCGTTGTCCTCGAACAGGGAGTTGGCCCAGGCGGGACCATGACCCTCAGCGTTGGCAGTGTAGGGAGAGGTAGCGGCGGGACCGCCCCAGATGGAGGAGCAGCCGGTGGCGTTGGAGATGTACATACGATCGCCGAACAGCTGGGTCACCAGACGGGCGTAGCTGGTCTCGGCACAGCCGGCGCAGGAGCCGGAGAACTCAAGCAGAGGCTTGTGGAACTGAGAGCCCTTGACGGTGTTGTCCTGCATATCCTTCTTCTCGGAGACCTTGGAGACCATGTAGCCCCAGACATCCTGCTCAGGCAGCTCCTGCTCCTGGGGAACCATAGCAATGGCCTTGGTGGGGCAAACGCCGACACAGACGCCGCAGCCCATGCAGTCCAGAGGAGACACGGCCATGGTGTACTTGTAGACGCCCTTGCCCTTGCCGGCCTTCACATCCACCAGACGGGCGTTTGCGGGAGCGGCAGCGGCCTCTTCAGCAGTCAGAGCATAGGGACGGATGGTAGCGTGGGGGCAGACATAGGCACAGTTGTTGCACTGGATGCACTTGGTCTCGTCCCAGTGAGGAACGGTAACGGCAACGCCGCGCTTCTCGTAAGCGGAAGCACCCAGGGGGAACTGACCGTCGGCCAGATCCTCGAAGGCGGAAACAGGCAGGCTGTAGCCGTCCATCTTGCCGATGGGGTTCAGGATGGTCTTGACAACCTTGACGGTGTCGGCGGGGCCTTCCAGAACGGTCTCGGGCTTATTGTCCTCGGCGGTAGCCCAGGCAGCGGGAACGTCGATCTTGGTGTAGGCAGTAGCGCCGGCATCGATGGCATTCCAGTTCTTCTCGACAACGTCACGGCCCTTCTTCAGGTAGGAGTGCTCAGCGGCGTCCTTCATGTACTTGATGGCGTCCTCAGCGGGCATGACCTTGGCCAGAGAGAAGAAAGCGGACTGCAGGATGGTGTTGGTGCGCTTGCCCATGCCGACCTTGATGGCCAGATCGATGGCGTTGATGGTGTACAGCTGGATGTTGTTGTTGGCAATGTAACGCTTGGAAGCGGCATCCAGATGATGCTCCAGCTCCTCCATGTTCCACTGGCAGTTGATCAGGAACACGCCGCCGGGCTTGACGTCCTGAACGATCTTGAAGCCCTTGGTGATGTAGGAGGGGTTGTGGCAGGCCACGAAGTCAGCCTTGTTGATGTAGTAGGGGGACTTGATGGCGTTGTCGCCGAAGCGCAGGTGAGACACGGTGACACCGCCGGTCTTCTTGGAGTCGTACTGGAAATAAGCCTGCACGTACTTGTCGGTGTGGTCGCCGATGATCTTGATGGAGTTCTTGTTGGCGCCAACGGTGCCGTCACCGCCCAGACCCCAGAACTTGCACTCGATGGTGCCCTCGGCAGCGGTGTTGGGGGAGACCTTCTCGTCCAGGGACAGGTGGGTCACGTCGTCCACGATGCCGATGGTGAACTCATGCTTGGGAGCGTCCTTAGCCAGCTCCTCGTACACAGCGAACACGGAAGCAGGATGGGTGTCCTTGGAGCCCAGACCGTAACGGCCGCCAATGACGGTCACGTCGCTGCGGCCGGCCTTGGCCAGAGCCATAACCACGTCCTGATACAGAGGCTCGCCCTGAGAGCCGGGCTCCTTGGTGCGGTCCAGAACAGCGATCTTCTTGGCGGTGGCAGGAATGGCCTCCAGCAGCTTCTCAGCGCAGAAGGGACGGAACAGACGAACCTTCACAACGCCGACCTTCTCGCCGTGGGCGTTCAGGTAGTCGATGACTTCCTCAGCCACATCGTTGATGGAGCCCATGGCGACGATGATGCGGTCAGCATCGGGAGCGCCGTAGTAGTTGAACAGCTGGTAGTTGGTGCCCAGCTTGGCGTTAACCTTGTCCATGTACTTCTCGACCACTGCGGGCAGCGCCTGATAGTACTTGTTGCAGGCCTCACGGTGCTGGAAGAAGATATCGTCGTTCTCGTGAGAGCCGCGCATAGCGGGACGCTCGGGGTTCAGGGAGTGGTTACGGAAAGCCTCAACGGCATCCATGTTGACCATTTCCTTCAGATCCTCATAGTCCCAGATAGCGATCTTCTGGATCTCGTGAGAGGTACGGAAGCCATCGAAGAAGTTGATGAAGGGAACACGGCCCTCGATGGCAGCCAGGTGGGCAACAGCGCCCAGATCCATGACTTCCTGCACGTTGGTCTCGCACAGCATGGCGAAGCCGGTCTGACGGCAGGCGTACACGTCGGAGTGGTCACCGAAGATGTTCAGGGACTGGGCGGCGACGGTACGGGCGGACACATGGAACACTGCGGGCAGCAGCTCGCCGGCGATCTTGTACATGTTGGGGATCATCAGCAGCAGGCCCTGAGAAGCGGTGTAGGTGGTGGTCAGGGCACCGGCGGCCAGAGAGCCGTGCACAGTACCGGCGGCACCAGCCTCAGACTGCATCTCCACAACCTTGACGGTGTTGCCGAAGATGTTCTTACGGCCGGCAGCGGACCACTGGTCCACGTTGTCAGCCATGGGGCTGGAAGGGGTGATGGGGTAGATGCCAGCTACTTCGGTGAACGCGTAGCTGACGTGGGCGGCAGCAGTATTGCCGTCCATGGTCTTAAATTTTCTAGCCAAAATGAAATACCTCCTAAAGTATTCAATTTTTGTCGTTCCTATCATACCACTTTTTTGTCAGTTTGTAAAGTCATGAAACGACTCCGTTTTGAATTTTTCGTGTAAAATCCCAACAGGGCACCGGGCGATTGAGAAAGCGGATGCGGCGGCGGGAAAACGGTTCAGAACAGATTGTGCTTGCAATCTTTAGGGTATCCCATTATAATGGGGTACGAAAAGGGGAATTGTTATGATTTGCAGTGTAAAAACGCTCGGTATCTCAGGAATTCAGGGAAGTCTTGTAACAGCGGAGTGCTATATCTCCAATGGCCTTCCCGGTTTTGACATTGTGGGTCTGCCCGACGCAGCGGTGAAGGAGGCCCGGGAACGGGTCCGGGCGGCAGCCAAGAGCAGCGGCCTTGGTTTTCCGGCCAGCAGGATCACAGTGAATCTGGCTCCGGCGGGCCAGAAAAAAACGGGAACCCATTACGATCTGCCGATCCTCCTTGGAATTCTCAGCGCATTGGGAAGCATCCGCCGTCCCCGTTCCGACAGTGCGTTTCTGGGGGAAGTCAGTTTGGATGGACAGATCCGCCCAGTCTCCGGTGTTCTCCCTATGGCGCTGGCAGCAAAACAGGCCGGCATCCAGACTTTGTTTGTCCCGGCAGAAAACGCTGCGGAAGCTACCTTGGCCCGTGGACCTGCCATTATTCCCATAACGTCCATTCGCCAGCTGGCGGATGGACTGAATGGGGAGACAGAATTCATGGAGCAGCCCCCATGGATGCCGGAGAGAAATCCCGCACCAGAGCTGGATTTTAAGGACGTGCTGGGGCAAGAGAACGTGAAACGGGCTCTGGAGGTTGCCGCTGCGGGCAGCCACAACGTGCTGCTCATCGGCCCTCCCGGTTCCGGCAAAAGTATGCTCAGCAAGCGCCTGCCCTCTATTCTGCCGGACATGACATGGGAGGAGGCACTGGAGGTCAGTCAAATCTACTCCGTTATGGGTCTTCTCACCGCAAAGCAGCCCCTTCTGACAAGGCGGCCCTTCCGTTCGCCTCATCACACCATTTCCAATGCCGGTCTTGCCGGCGGCGGCACCAATCCCCGGCCCGGTGAAATTTCCATGGCCCACAAGGGCGTGCTCTTCTTAGACGAAATGCCGGAATTCCGGAAGGACACCCTTGACCTGATGCGCCAGCCTCTGGAAGACGGAAAGGTGACTATCTCCCGTGTCTCCGGGGCGGTGACCTACCCGGCGGAATTCATGCTGGTGTGCGCTATGAACCCCTGCAAATGCGGCTGGTACGGTGACCCCTCCGGCCGGTGCCGCTGCTCGGAACGGGAAGTGGAAAGCTACCGCGGCCGCATTTCCGGTCCCATGCTGGATCGGATTGACATTGTGGTGGAGGTTCCGGCGGTACACTTTGAGGAACTCCGTGCCAGAGCCGAAGCAGAGCCGTCCTCCGCCATCAAGCAGCGGGTGGACAAGGCTAGGAAAATCCAGAACCAGCGCTTTGGCGGCACGGGTTTGTGCAATGCCCGGATGGGTCCGGAGGAAATGCGCCGCTACTGTGCCCTCAGTGAGGAAAGCGCGTCTCTGATGAAAAACGCCTTCGAGGTCATGGGCCTCACCGCCAGAAGCTATGACCGCATCCTCCGGGTAGCCCGCACCGTTGCGGACCTGGACGGCAGCGAGGACATCCAGCCCCAGCACATCGCCGAGGCCATCCAGTACCGGGCAGTGAACCTTGGAAAGAGTTAAGAGTGAAGATGCTTATTCAATCATCGCCGTAGGCGATACCATCACTCCACACTCCTCACTTCACACTCCACTCTAAAATAAACGAGGTAATGAAATGAAAGAAATCTTCTTATTAAAGTTGGGCGAGATCGTCCTGAAGGGCGCAAACAAGCGCCAGTTTGAGTCCCGTCTGCGGCAGAATGTCCGCCGCCGGATGAAGCGGTACGGTAATTTTGATGTATACATCATGCAGTCCACGGTTTACATTGAGCCGATGGACGAGGATGCGGACGTGGATGAGGCATGGGAGGCCTGCCGCTCCATTTTTGGCGTGGTCAGCCTGTGCCGCTGCCGTCCCTGCGAAAAAGACGTGGATGCCATTTTTGAAGCCATTGAAAATTATCTGGGGGACGATCTGGACTGCGCAAAGTCCTTCAAGGTGGAGTCCAAGCGTTCCGATAAACGCTTCCCCATGACCTCCATCCAGCTGTCACAGGAGATCGGCGGTCGGCTGGCTGAGGCCCATCCCGGTGTGGAGGTGGATGTGCACCATCCCGAGTACACCGTGTATGTGGAGGTTCGGGACTTTGCCGCCTATGTCCACGGCCCGGCCCAGCCAGGCGCTGGCGGCTTGCCCACCGGTGTGGGCGGAAGAGCCATGGTGCTGCTGTCCGGCGGCATCGACTCTCCCGTGGCAGCCTATATGATTGCCAAGCGGGGCGTGGAGATCGAAGCCGTTCACTTCTTCTCCTATCCCTACACCTCCCAGCTGGCTAAGGACAAGGTGGTGGAGCTGGCCCGGCTTGTGACAAAGTATTCGGGAAAAATGACGGTAAATGTTGTCTCCTTCACGGAAATTCAGGAAGCTATCCGGGATGACTGCCCGGAGGAGTTCTTTACCTTAATTATGCGCCGGTTCATGATGGAGATTTCCCAGCGCATCGCGAAAAATGACGGCTGCGGCGCCCTGATCACCGGCGAGAATCTGGGCCAGGTAGCCTCTCAGACCATGGAAGCCATGACCGTCACCGGGGCGGTGGTGGACATTCCCATCTTTATGCCCCTGGTGGGCATGGACAAGGAGGAGATCATCACCATAGCCCGGAAGATTGGCACTATGGAGACCTCGATTCTGCCCTATGAGGACTGCTGCACCGTGTTTACCCCCAAGCACCCCAAGACCAAGCCCACCCTGGGCCAGGTGCTCCACGCGGAGGAAAAGCTGGACCGGGAAGCCCTCATTACCCGGGCACTGGAAAATATCGAAAAGATCAAGGTGAACTACTATGATGACGAACCTGTGTTATGAGGTTCTGGAAACTCTGAAAGGGAAGACCCTGGTCACCGCGGAAAGCCTCACCGGCGGCGGCATCGGAGCGGCGCTGACGGCGGTTCCCGGCAGCTCTGAGGTCTACAAGGGCGGCGTCATCTGCTACACCAACTGGGTCAAGGAGCATGTTTTGGGGGTTCCAGCTGAAATACTGGAACGATACGGCGCAGTATCCACATGGACTGCGGGATATATGCTCAATGTGCGAAAGCTGTTGCAGGCGGATGTGGCGGTATCCGTTACAGGCCTTGCCGGCCCCGGTGGGGATGAATTCGGGCACCCCGTTGGGACGGTCTTCATTGGCTACGAGGACCGCCGTGCATCGAAGGTGATTGCCTGCCAGTTTACCGGCAGCCGGGAAGAGATACGGAATCAGACCATTGAAGCGGCTCTGCGTCTGATTCTCGACAACAAATAAAAGAAGCGGCGGTTCTGGTGAACCGCCGCTTTCGCGTACTTTTATGCTGCTGTGGGGTCGTAGTTTACGATAATGTCCTTGCTTCTCAGGGCGGACACATCCGCAATGGCATTGCCGAACACATTGACCTGCACCAGGCAGTAGCAGTCCTGCAAGGCATCAATGTTGGTAATCTGGTTGTAGTCCATGTAGACGTGAGTCAGATTCTGCATATTCCGCAGGCTGTCAATGCTGGTCAGGGTGTTGTAGGAGCCGTCAATGGTGGTCAGGGCGCAGCCGTCGGGCCAGTCGGGCAGCTCCGAGATGGCATTGTTGCCGGAAAAATCAAAGCTCTGCAGCTTGGTAAGACCATTCAGCATGGTGATATCCGAAACGCTGTTGCTGGCAATGCCCAAGTTTTGAAGCGCAGTCAGGCCCGCAAGCTGGGAAACGCCGACGATCTTGTTGTTGTTCACAGAGAAATCCGTCAGTGCCGTCAGCTTGTCTACACCGTCCAGCGTGGTAATCTGGTTGTTGTCGGCATTCAGCCAGGTAAGGCGGGTGCAGCTGCTCAGGGGAGCCAGTGTTGTCACCGCGTTGAAGCCGATGTTCAGCTTCACCAGCTTGTCCAGTCCACTGAGCTTGCCCAGGTCGGTGACCGCGTTGTGCTGCAGATCCAGCTCTGCCAAGGAAGGCATGGTTTCGAGAACATCCAGATTCCTGAGCGTATTGTCATGCAGGTCAAGATAGGTGAGATTCGCCGCATTTTCCAAGCCGGCGATGGTACTCAGGGAGCACTCCGCCATGGTCAGACTGGACAGGGAGGGCAGCGATGCCAGAACCTGCAGATCTTCTGCCGGGAATGTACTTCCGGTCAGATCCAGCACCACCAGCCTTGACAGGGGAGACAGGCTTTCCAGCGTTGGGATATTCTGTTCCCGAATGGTCAGCTTTGTCAGATTGGGTAGGTATTTGAGGTCGGAGAAGTCCTTCACGTCCTCCGGTGCGGTGAATTCCGTAATGCCCCACAGGGCATCGGTGTACACGGTGCTGGTGCTGCTGACGTGGATCAGCTCCCGCATGGCGGCTTCCATAGCCGCGTCGGTGAATTCCACCTTTTCAATCACACCGGTGACGGTGTAGTCCAGGGCCGTCACCGGGCTGACCAGACCGTCCTTATTCACCGCAATGGCGCAGACCTTGGTCTCACCGGCAGGCAGAGAGATTCCTCCATCGTATACAGAACCTTCAACAGAAGGATAGGTACCGTCAGTTGTGTAGTACACGGTGTCCGCGTTGGAAGACAGATGCACATCAATATACTGGCTGAAAAAGCCGGGTTCCTGATCGGCCTCAGGAGCGGTGGGGCGCAGAGCGTCAATTTCCTGCGCGATCGCCGGATTGGAAATGCTGCCAAGCATCTGAACAGCATCCAAGAGCTTATCCTGTTCCACATAGACTTTACTAAGGGCGGTATACAGCTCAACAGTGGGTTGGTCGTGGATGGAGGTGGTGAGGGTAAGCTCCGCCTTCGTATAATTGCCGACTTTTTTGTACTGATTGGCCAGCTCAATGGCAACATTTTCATCATGTCCGGAGAAGTTGTAGGCGGCATCATAGAACCAGGAGGACAGGCGGGAGTTGCCGTGCAGCGCTTGAAAACGCGCCTGACTCAGCAAGGTATCCCGGGTGAAATCCCGGTCATAAATGAACAGGTACCAGAAAACGCTGGCAAAAATCAGAAGGCCCAGCATCAGAGATACCAGAAATCTGGTGGCTTTTTTCATAAAAATTGCTCCATTTCGAGAGAATCTCCAGCAATTATACATTATGCGCCCAATAAAGTCAAGTATTCGAGAAAACGTTACAATTTCCTAACATTTCAGGTTTACATAACAGAAAGCCGCCGTGATTTTACCACGGCGGTAAGATGTTATATAGAGACTGTAGGGGGCGATGCCCACATCGCCCCTTCGTAAATGTATCGCATTCGCCTCAAAAGAAATGAAAATCGCAGCGTGGTACTGCGGGTCGATGTAGGCATCGACCCCTACGGTAGAAGCATCGTTTTTTGCCCGATCAAATTTATGGATCATTCCTGCTCCAGCTTTTCTCTGCGCTTTTTGTACAGCTTCATGCTGATTGACAGCGCCGCAAAGCACAGTAGGAAGGTGAATCCACCACTAATGCCCGCAACCAGCACATAGTCCAGCGGCTCGGAAAGGTAGGGATTGCTCACAGTGATGAGAATTCCCGCAGCCGCGCCCGCCAGCAGACTCACAATTAGATTCGTCTTCCGGTTGGCTTTTAAGTGCCGATCCCAGATGCCTTTTCGCAGGCAGGCGATGACGAGGTACAGGGCCAAAACCATAAATACGATCCACTCGCCCAGCATCTGCGTACCCGGAACACCCATCACCATTTGAATCGCCATGACCGCCAGCAGCCCCCAGAAGGCCAGCCAGCAGCCGTTGTGCTCGATTTTCAGCAGCTCCTGCTCCTGCATTTCGTCCAGATTATTCTTTTTCATCAAAATCATCCTCCCAGAAAAGTTCGTCCAGTGTTTTCCCAAGCACCCGGCAGATAGCCCGGCACAGCTTGATGGTGGGGTTGTATTCCCCCTGTTCAATGGCATTGATGGTCTGCCGGGACACGCCCACGGCGGCAGCAAGATCTTTCTGCGTCATGTCCTTCTGTACCCGTGCGACCTTGACCGATAAATTCTTTGGCATAGCGCCACCTCACTTTCTGAGGGGAGTATATCATAAGTCTGACAAAATGTCAAGTATAGCAGACATAAAGAATATTATATTTATCAGAAAAGCGGTGCGTCAGTTTTGACACACCGCTTAGCCTTACTTACTTACTTGCCTGCTTCATAGAAAGACTGATCCGGTGCCTCTTTTCGTCCACATTCAGCACCACGACCTTCACCACGTCGCCCACCTTGACCATCTCGCTGGGATGGCGCAGACGACGATTACATACCTCGGAGATATGCACCAGACCGTCCTGATGGACGCCGATGTCCACGAAGACACCGAAGTCGATGACGTTGCGGACGGTGCCGGTCAGCTCCATGCCGGGCTTCAAATCCTTCATTTCCAGCACGTCCTTGCGCAGGATGGGGGCGGGCAGCTCGTCACGGGGATCCCGTCCGGGCTTGCTCAGCTCCCTGGCAATGTCCAGCAGGGTAGGTTCGCCCACGGCGCACTCCTGAGCAGCTTTGTTCAGGCCGTATTCTTCCAGTTTCCGGGTCAGATCGGACAGATTGTCCCCCTTTTTGCAGCCCAGCAGTTTCAGAAGCGCGCTGGCAGCGGCGTAGGATTCTGGGTGGACACCGGTGTTGTCCAGCACTTCTTTGCTCTCGGGCACCCGGAGGAAACCGGCGCACTGCTCAAATGCCTTGGGCCCCAGCTTGGGCACTTTTTTCAGCTGGGCACGGCTGGTGAAGGGGCCGTTTTCCTCCCGGTAGGCCACAATATTCTTAGCGGTAGTCGCCGTCAGGCCGGAGACCTGCTGTAATAGGCTTCTGGAGGCGGTGTTCACGTCCACGCCCACGGCGTTGACGCAGTCCTCCACCACCGCGCCCAGTGCTGCGTCCAGCTCCTTCTGGGGGCAGTCGTGCTGATACTGGCCAACACCGATGGCCTTGGGGTCGATCTTTACCAGCTCTGCCAGAGGATCCTGCAAGCGCCGGGCAATGGACACGGCGGAGCGCAGATTCACGTCATAGTCCGGAAATTCCTCGGCGGCCAGGGGAGAGGCGGAGTACACGGAAGCGCCGGCTTCGTTGACGATCATATAGCTGGCTTCCGGGAAGGCACGCAGCAGCTCCACGGTCATGGCCTCGGTTTCCCGGGAAGCGGTGCCGTTGCCGATGGCGATATGGCGCACATCGTGCTTTCGCATCAGGCCGGAAAGAATGGTAATGGCCTCCTGCTTTTTCCGCTCGCTGAAGGTGGGGTAGACCACGGCTGTATCCAGCACCTTGCCGGTAGCGTCCACCACGGCCACCTTGCAGCCGTTGCGGTAGCCGGGGTCCAGTCCCATGGTCACAAAGCCCTTCACCGGGGGCTGCATCAGCAGGGGCTTTAAGTTCAGGGCAAAGTTGTGGATGGCCCCGGCGTAGGCCCTGTCGGACAGTTCATTGCGCACTTCCCGCTGGATGGAGGGGAAGATCAGCCGCTCATAGGCATCCTCCGCCGCCGCCCGGACAAAGGCGGACACGTTCATGGTGGGCTTCAGCGCCGCCCGGCACACCAGCGCCGCGCCCTCATTGCCCACCAGAGCCACGTTGGGTTTCAGCACGTCTTCCTTTTCGCCCCGGTTGATGGCCAGAATCTGATGATCCATCATTCTCTGGACGGGCTGGGAGAAGTCGTAGTACAATTTATATACGCCGTCTTCCTCTGCATCATCTGCGGCCTTGCAGGTAAACACACCCCGGCGCATGACCAGTTCCCGGAGGGACTTGCGGATGTCGGCATCGTCAGAGAGGTTCTCCGCGATGATGTCGTTGGCACCCTGCAAAGCTTCCTCAACGGTGTTCACGCCCTTCTCCGGGTCAATATAGGCCTTTGCCAATTCGGAAGGATCGGCGCCGTCCTGGGCGAAAATGGCTTCCGCCAGAGGTTCCAGCCCCTTTTCCCGGGCAATGGAGCCACGGGTGCGCCGTTTCTGTTTATAGGGCCGATACAGGTCCTCTACCTCCGTCATGGTGGCGGCGGCATCGATTGCCGCAGACAGCTCCTCAGTCAGCTTGCCCTGATTTTCGATGGATTTCTTCACCTCGTCCCGGCGATCCTGCAAATTCCGCAGGTACGTGAGCCTTGTCTCCAGATTCCGCAGAGTGGTGTCGTCCATGGCCCCGTGCAGCTCCTTGCGGTAGCGGGCGATAAAGGGGATGGTGTTGCCCTCGTCAATGAGCCGCACCACATTATCTACATATTCCTGCTTCTGACCCAGCTCCTGAGCCAGAATTTCATTGATGGTCAGCATTGGTTCGCTCCTTCTTACAAAGTCTCGCCCAACAGCATATCACATCTTTCGGAAAAAGGGAAGAAAAAACTTGACAACCGGCGATCCCAACGCTATAATACTCAGGTAATCACGGGCCCGTAGCGCAGCTGGGAGCGCATTACATTCGCATTGTAGGGGTCGAGGGTTCGAATCCCTTCGGGTCCACCAGGAAGCAGATACACTCATTTGGGTGTATCTGCTTTTCCGTTTTATGCCTGGCGAGTGCACATTCTAAGAGATGAAAGGCCCCAAATCCACCTGATAAAAATACAGCCTAATGTATACTACCTCACTCTTCGGAATATACTGCTCCGAGGTGATCTCATGGGCTACAGAATTGACTACCAATCCGTATTCAGAGAGAAAAAAACGAAAAAAGGCCGCTATCCCATTCTGATTTTCTCCGCTTGTTTGATTGCGGTACTGCTTTTCAATACTGTTTTGAAAGACCAGAGGGCATTGCTTCTGAAAATCATCTTTCCAGGGGATGCGGCTGTCACGGCAGCATCCCTAGACAATATGCTCTCCCAGCTGAAGGCTGGGGCACCTCTTGAGGATGCCCTGCTGGCTTTCTGCCAGCAGGTGATCGCCGGATGATTTACATTCAGCCTTCTGCTTATCTGATGGCGGCCGCGCTGGTGCTCCTGCTTCCGCCGGACTGGCTTCTGTCTGCATTTTTTGCTGCATTATTTCACGAATTTGGTCATCTTGCAGCGATTTACATGGCTGGAGTCCAAGTCAATTCTGTTGCTATCGGTTTTTTCGGAGCACAAATTCATACGGGGCCTTTGGAAAAACGAGCGGAGTTTCTCTGCTCCGTTGCCGGCCCGGCGGCAAGCCTTATGCTTCTTTCCCTGTGCCGCATTTGCCCAAAGATTGCTCTATGTGCTCTGGTTCAGGGGATGTTCAACCTGCTTCCTGTGTATCCTATGGATGGCGGCAGAATGCTGCATTGTCTGCTGCGGCGGCTGTTTCCACGGCGGGCTGACGGAATCATGCGTATGGTTGAATACCTGATCCTCTGCGGTATTCTTGTCCTGGCACTGTCATGGCTGATTTGCCGAAAGGACGGCGTGCTTCCTGTCCTGATTTGCGCGCCTGTCTTTTCCAGACTATTGGCCGCAAAAATTCCTTGCAAATCATCCTGATTCGCTGTACAATAGCTCTACCAAAAACAAAGAGGTAATGCTATGACCGAACTGAAACAGCGGATTTTGACGGCTGTACAGAAGCCCGCCCGCTATACCGGCGGAGAGTGGGGAGAAGTGAAAAAGGATTTGCCCCAGACCCGCGTGCGAGTGGCGTTCTGTTTCCCGGATACCTATGAGATTGGAATGTCCAATCTGGGAATGCGCATTCTGTACGGCGTGATGAATCAGATGGACGGCGTCTGGTGTGAGCGTGTCTTCGCCCCCTGGGGGGACATGGAAGCGGAAATGCGAAAAAACCAACTTCTCCTGTGGACGCTGGAAAGTCAGACAAACGTCCGGGATTTTGATATGATCGCTTTCACCATCGGCTATGAGATGGCCTATTCCAATATCCTCAATATGCTGGATCTGGCCGGGGTTCCTCTCCATGCCAAAGACCGAAAAGGATTAAAAAATATCGTCTTTGCGGGAGGCGTCTGCGCCTTCAACCCGGAGCCGCTGGTAGAGTTTATCGACTTCTTTTCTCTGGGAGAAGGGGAGGACAGCACCGTGGAGATCGTATCCCTGTACGACCGGGCCAAGGCCGGGAATTGGGACAAGGATACCTTCCTTAAAGAGGTTGCGAAGATTCCCGGTGTGTATGTGCCAAGCTTCTACCGCCATGAATACAACGAGGACGGTACGCTGAAAGCAATTATCCCGCTGGAGGGCGCACCCGAAACTGTCACAAAGCGCATTGTCGAGGATTTGAACAGTGCATATTTTCCCACAAAGATGATCGTTCCCTCCACGGAAATCGTCCACGACCGGGCCAATCTGGAGGCCTTCCGGGGCTGTATTCGGGGCTGCCGGTTCTGTCAGGCTGGCTTTTCCTGCCGTCCTGTCCGCAAAAAAAGTCCGGAGGTTTTATACCGTCAGGCAGTGGAGACGCTGGAATATTCCGGCGGCAATGAGATCAACGTGTCCAGCCTTTCCACCTCAGACTATCGGGGCCTGAAAGAGCTGACAGACCAGCTGATTCCCTATTGCGCGGAAAATAAGGTGAACCTGTCCGTCCCGTCTTTGCGGGCCGACAATTTCTCCCGGGAACTGATGGAGAAACTGCAAACGGTGCGCAAAAGCGGTCTGACCTTCGCTCCGGAGGCAGGCACCCAGCGACTGCGGGATGTGATCAACAAAAATCTGACGGAGGAGGAGATCCTCAGCACCTGCTCTCAGGCCTTTTCCGGGGGCTGGAACAACGTCAAGCTCTATTTCATGCTGGGCCTGCCAACGGAAACTGACGAGGATGTGCTGGGTATCGCCGAGCTGGTCTACAAGGTCATTCAGGCTTGGAAGGAAAACGCCTCGAACAAGAAGCGGGGCCTTCGTGTCCATGTGGCCACGGCCTATTTTGTGCCCAAGCCCCACACGCCCTTCCAGTGGGAGAAGCAGATCACGCCTCAAGAGTATCTGCGCCGCTGTAGGCTGCTAAAATCCCATTTCTATTCCAAATCCATCGTTTACGACTACCACAGCCCGGATTTGAGCAGATTGGAAGCGGTATTTGCCCGAGGTGACCGCCGTCTTGGGCCGGTGATTGAGACGGCTGTGAAAAACGGCGCGAGACTGGATGGCTGGGATGAATACTTCAACTACGCCAAGTGGTATGACGCTTTCTGCCAGTGCGGGATAGAGGAGGATTTCTATACCACCCGCGGCTATGGTGAGGACGAGATTCTGCCTTGGGATACTATCGATGTGGGCGTGAGAAAAGACTTCCTGAAGCGGGAACGTCATCGGGCCTACGAAGGACAGGTGACCCCCGACTGCCGCCACGGCTGTGCCGGGTGCGGTGCCAACTGCCTGCTGAGGGAGGTGGCCTGCGATGCCTAGAGCGCTGTTTGAAAAGATGGGAAATGCCCGGTATATCTCCCATCTGGATCTCATGCGGGTGTTCCAGCGGGCCTTCAAGCGGGCGGGCCTGCCCCTGACCCATACACAGGGCTTCAACCCCAGAGCGTCTGTCTCCATTGCTCTGCCTCTGAGCCTTGGCGTGGAGAGCAAATGTGAGCTGCTGGACTTTGAATTGGAGCAGCCAGTTGCCTGCGAAGAAATCCGTGAGAAACTGAACGCCGCGCTGATTGAGGGCGTTCATATCCGGGAAGTCTACAACCAGGGACAGAAGCTCAAAAACCTTACCCTGCTGCAAAGCCGTTTGATTCTGGAATATGACAGACCACTGCCCGAGGATGCCGTGACGCAGATTCAGAGCCTGTTTTCCCGGCCTGAGCTGGTAGTTGAAAAGAAAGGCAAAAACGGCGTTACTCAGCAGGACATCATTCCGATGCTCCGCAGTCTCTCGGTGGGTAAGCCTGATGATAGGGAAGTGGAGCTGGCTGTCCTGCATAGCTGTCAGAATCCGTCCCTGAATCCAATGCAGATAAGCGCTGCCATAGCCAAATTCCTGCCCGAACTGGCTCCGGACTATGTCCGCTGCTTCCGGGAAGAGTTATTTGATATGAACGAAATGATTTTCAGATAAGGAGAAACGAAAATGGATGAAATGATCCTGTTGGAGGACTGCCCCATCTGCCGCGGTGCGGGCATGATCATGCACGAAGGCGGCTGGAATGTTCAGGTTGAGTGCTGCGACTGCAGTGCCCATACCATTTATGTGGAGTACAATAGCGAGGAAGAGAAAAAAGAAGCAGAGCGGACGGTGGCCCATCTTTGGAACATCGGAAAGGTAGTCAGCAGCGAACGCGGTGAATGAGTGTATTGATTTAGCTGAGAAGGTGCGGCGCCGTATTGCGCAGGTAGATGCCAGCATCCCCGGTTCCATCGCCGAAATGCTGCGTTTTGAGGTAGTGGGGGAGGACAAGGGAGACATCGTAATGACCTGCGAGACTATGCCCTGGATGCGAAATTCCGCCGGCATGCTCCATGGCGGCCTGTGTGCTACGATCCTGGATCAGGCGATGGGCTTTGTATCCTGTTGCCTGAAGGAAGGCAACGACATTGCGCCTACAGTTCAGATGAGCATTTCGTACCACCGTCCGCTGCACCCGGGAGAACAGGTCATTGTAAAGGTTCATGTGGTCAGTGTTACACACAGCCTGATGAATTTGACAGCGGAAGCCTCTCAGGCTTCCTGCCCGGAGAAGATATGCCTGTCCGGTTCCGGCATGTACTTTGTCAAACAAAAGATGTAAAATAGTTCGGGATATTCCCGATTTTCTCCGTTTGGCATGGATTATTAGGTGCCAAACGGAGAAAACAAAAAAATTGAAAAAAAGTAAAAAAAGTACTTGCATTTTTAGAAGTTATGTGGTAATATATCGAAGTCGCCAAGAGAGCGGCAAATAAAATATCCGGGTGTGGCGAAGTTTGGTATCGCGCTTGAATGGGGTTCAAGAGGCCTCGAGTTCGAATCTCGACACTCGGACCAAAACGGTCAATTTCTTAGGAAATTGGCCGTTTTTCTTATGCTAAAAGCTGTGTGTTTTTGCTGGATTTTTGAGCGTTGATACCGGGTTGATACGCGGTTGATACTTAAGGCAACGCCGCATAATGGGGCAAGGAAATTCGGCGAGAGATTTTGGCCCAAGCGAAAGTATGGAAAATGCGGGAATACTGGATGTATTTCCCATTTTTCATGCTGCACGATTGGGGCAAAAGATCCGCCGAAGCCCGCTGCTCCCATTGTGCGGTGTTGCCTTAAATCAGGCCATCTTGGAGATGGCTTCTTTCAGGGACACTTCTCAAACTGACAATATCGAGTTCAGCAAGGTGCGAAGTTTGGGATATTATCTCATAGCTGAGCGGGAGATGACAGGCGGAAGGTTATTGATCGTTTTCGAAAGACCGACGAATATGCCATCATGGCAGCAAAACAGCGCACAGCCTGTCTTCGCTTTGCTGTGCGCTGTCATTGCCCATGAGTTGCTATACCCCTTCGCTTTTAACTAAATAATTGGGTATTGATGCCTCTATCTGTTTCCGCTACATATCCATCGCTGGATTCATATAGTACACATTTTTCTGACTCAGCTTCTCACGAAGCAGTTGTACAGCTTCGCCAAAACGCTGAAAATGCACGATTTCCCGTTCACGAAGGAACTTGATCACATCATTTACGTCCGGGTCGTCACTGAGGCGCAGGATGTTGTCATAGGTGACCCGCGCTTTCTGCTCAGCGGCCAGGTCCTCCACAAGATCCGCCATGGGATCACCTTTGACTGCCATACTGGCAGCATTCCAGGGACTGCCTGAAGCGGCTGTGGGATACACACCGATGGTATGGTCAACGAAATAAGGTGCAAATCCGGCTTCTTTGATTTGGGAATCATTCAGGCTTCTTGTCAGCTGGTGCACAATCGCGCCGATCATTTCCAGGTGTCCCAGTTCTTCTGTACCTATATTGGCAGCAAAAAGGCACCCACTTAGAAACCAGACGCCGACATTCGTGTTCCTTATTCTGCGGTGATTTGTGTTTCTGTCAGATATTCAACAGGTCGCTGTAAGCCTTCAGCGCACCGTCGGTGTCATGGGCCAGAACCTTCTTAGCCAGAACCTTACCCAGCTGAACGCCTTCCTGATCGAAGGAGTTGATGTTCCAGGCAAAGCCCTGATACATGACCTTGTTCTCAAAGTGAGCAAGCAGAGCGCCCACAGCCTGGGGGGTCAGCTTGTCGCCGATGATGATGGAGGAGGGACGGCCGCCCTCGAACTTCTTGTTCAGATTGGTGTCATCCTTGCCGCAGGCGAAGGCTACAATCTGCGCGGCAACATTGGCGCACAGCTTCTGCTGGCTTGTGCTGCCTTGAATCAGGACATCGCTGCCCATCTGACTGTTGCGGAAGCCGACGAACTGCAGGGGGATAATGTTCGTGCCCTGATGCAGCAGCTGATAGAAGGAGTGTTGACCGTTGGTGCCGGGCTCGCCAAAGATGACGGGGCCGGTAACGTAGTTTACTGGCTCACCGAAGCGGTTGACAGACTTGCCGTTACTCTCCATGTCCAGCTGCTGAAGATGGGCGGGGAAACGGCTCAGCGCCTGGGAGTAGGGCAGAACGGCGGTGGTGGGGTAACCCAGCACATTGCGCTCGTAGACGCCGATCAAAGCATCCAGCAGGGCCGCGTTCTTCCGCAGGTCGGGATTCGCTGCCAGCCGGTCAGCCTCGGCAGCACCGCTGAGGAAATCGGCGAACACCTCGGGGCCAAAGGCAAGCGACAGCACGCAGCCGCCCACGCCGGAGGAAGAGGAGAACCGGCCGCCGATGTAGTCGTCCATGAAGAAAGCAGCCAGATAGTCGGCTGACTTTGCAAGAGGAGAGGTCTCGGAGGTGACAGCCACCATATGATGGGCCGCATCCAGACCGGCCTCCGCCAGGGCGTTCTTAACAAAGGATTCGTTGGTCAGAGTCTCCAGCGTGGTGCCGGATTTGGATACCAGGATAAACAGCGTGTGGGCCAGATCCAAGTTGCTCAGGACACCGGCAGCGTCGTCGGGGTCAACGTTGGAGATGAAGGCAGCCTTCATTTTTAAGGTGTTGTTGACCTTTGCCCAGTTCTCCAGGGCCAGATAGATGGCACGGGGGCCAAGATCGGAACCGCCGATGCCGATCTGGCAGACGGTGGTGAACTTCTCGCCGGCAGCATTGGTGATTTCACCGGCGTGAACCTTGTTTGCGAAGTCCGCGACCCGGTTCTGCTCGCCTACATAGAACTCGCGCTTGTTTACGCCGTCAGCCACCACGTCATCGCCCAGCTGACCCCGGCAAAGGTGGTGCAGCACCAGACGCTTTTCACCGGTGTTAATCACTTCGCCATTGTACAGCGCGGCAAACTTTTCCACCAGCTGCTGCTCAGCGGCGAATTTCTCGAGAATGGAAAGAATCGCGTCATCCACAGGCCGCGCGGCAAAGTTGAAATCCATACCCGCACCCATGGGCACGGTGTAATTCTTCACACGGTTTGCACCGTTTTCACCGCTCATGGCACACGCGACGCAGACCTTGTCTGCCGCCTGCAGTTCCGAGTAAGCAGCCAGGGTATCCATATTCTTCCAAGTAACCAATTTCGTATCCTCCTCGATTTGTTTATCTGTTTTTTCTGTTTGCATTGTGTCATCTGCTTTAACAGTGCTTATACGTTCTGCCGTTTCCGCATAAACGAAGGTATCGTTACCGGGTTCTGCTTTTGCAGGACCCAGTAATGTACAAACTTGCAGCACAATTCCCTTATACATTAACACCGGATATTGGAAATGTCAATGCCGGACAGCAAACACACCGGCAGAGAAAATGGAACTATGAGAGGACTGCTCCGTACCTGTCTGGAAGTATGAGCCGGGTTCTTATCTGCGCCAAGGAATCATATATCTAACGCAGAAAGGGGAGAGTTGAATGTATACTACTACGAAATTTGTCCGTGTCGGCAATGATCGGCCCATTACCAGGCAGACCGATCCGGAATTCTATTTTGAATTTCAGCAGGGAGTGCTGCTTGCTCTGAAGGAGCAGGGAACGCTTACCGAAATGCAATTCAAATATGCGCAGGATGCCCTAAAGGAGCAGCGCCGGGCAATGGCCCTGACTGCAGCTGGGCAGGGAGGAGAACAACAGTGATCAAAGTGGCAAGCTACTGCCGCGTCTCCACAGACAGTGAAGATCAGGCTAACTCCTTTGAATCACAGCAGCGTTACTTCCGCGCGTACATTGAAAGACATCCGGACTGGGAACTGTATGAAATCTATGCTGACGAGGGAACGACCGGCACTTCCACCAAAAAACGCACGCAGTTCAACAGAATGATCAACGATGCCTACCGCAGAAAGTTCAACATGATTATCACAAAAGAAGTCAGCCGGTTTTCCAGGAACCTGCTGGATACCATCGCCTATACCAGAGAGCTGAAAGCTTTGGGGGTAGGCGTTATTTTTATGAACGACGGCTTTACATCTCTGGACCCGGATGCGGAGCTGCGGCTGTCCATCATGGGCTCCATTGCCCAGGAAGAGAGCCGAAAGACCTCCTCCCGTGTCAAATGGGGCCAATCCCGTCAGATGGAGAGGGGAGTCGTATTTGGCACCTCCATGCTGGGATATGACGTCCATGACGGCAAGCTCACCATCAATCCGGAGGGCGCTGAAATTGTCAGAATGATCTTTCAGAAATACGCGGTTGAAAAGAAAGGAACCTCCGCCATTGCACGGGAATTGCGGGAAGCCGGCATCAAAACGTTCACTGGCAGCGTGATGTGGAACAGCACTTCCATCGTCAGGATTCTGCGGAACGAGAAGTACGTCGGAGATTTGATACAAAAGAAGAGTATTACACCGGACTATCTGACGCATGAGAAAAAGAGAAACACCGGTCAGGAGGAACGGATTATCATTCGGGATCATCATAAGCCAATCATTGAAAGGGCTTTGTGGAACTCGGCACAGGAAGAGCTTACGCGAAGGAATCGGAACCGATCCGGTTCTTCCGGCCATTCCACCAGATATGTATTTTCCGGGAAAATGGTCTGTGCTGAGTGTGGCGCCAGATTTGTTTCAAGACGCAAAACCAGAAAAAGCGGGTCTTCCTATATGCGATGGGGATGCTATACGGCATCCCGTTTCGGACAAAAACAAACAGATGCCAGGGGAAATGAGATTGGCTGCGATGTTGGAAAGCAAATTCGGGACGATCTTGCTGTGGAACTATTAACGAAAGTGTTCAAAAGCATTCCTGCCGACTTTGAATGGATCATTCAAAATCTTACGGGCATCGTGGTTTCCGCAATTGCGTCTGAGGCAGATCTGCTGGATAACCCGGATCGGCTCAGAAAGCAGATCGACCAGCAGCAAAAGAAAAAAGAGGCCGCCATCGATGCTTTCGCGTCAGGCTTGATAACGAAAGAGGAACTGCGGCAGGCAAAAGTACAGTACGATGCGAAGATTGCTATGATGAAGAAGAAGCTTTGCGCCTGTCAGCGGGCCCAAATTCCCACTGCGTCACAACGGCAATCCGAAATCAGCAGGAGCATCAGGTCAATCGTTTCCTGTGAGGAGTTTTCTGAGCCATTTTATAAGGCGGTTCTCCAGACAATGGTTGTACATAAGGATGGCACATTGGAAATCAAGATCAACCATCTTCCCCAAACATGGGTCTACTGCCTGATTTATCACAGAGCAAATCCAGAATAACTGTGTTCCGCGTGGGTGCCGTTCCATTTCGCCTGTACCGATGTCCGTCAGCAGTCCTTTCAGCTCGTCAAAGGGCATGGAGTAGCGCTGGGATAAATAGCGCAGCGAAGCACCCAGCTCACCGTCAGGCCCGCCGTACTGGGAAATGATGATCGCAGCCAGCCGGGGATTGGTATTTGCGATTTTTACGGGATATTGCAGCTTCTTGTCATATACAAACATGATTACGCCTCCTTATTTCCGCAGTATTCCCAGGGCCATGGGTCATCCAGCCAGCTGTAGCCCTCGGATTCAGACGGCATCCCATGGTTAAGAGGGCCGTGCCTGCGGATATACAGCTGTCTGCATTTATCGTACATCTGCTGGTATTCCCGGTACAGTGACAGCGCCTCCATATCGTCCCTGTGCGTGTCCAAATAAAGCGCCAGCTCCTGCACGGCAAAGCCCAGCGCCTGCAGTTCCGCCAGCGTGGTCGGCGGCAGCTCGGATTGGTTGACCATCCCCATAAATGGAAGATCCAGACCGGGGAAAAGGGTGCCCCGCACCAGTCCCTTTTTCGCTTCATATCTTGCGGGGTTTTCCATCTGGAAGGGAACGTAAGGATTCGCCAGGGGTGCCATGGCAGGTAAACGTCCGTCCCGATAGGACGGCTCCTGAGTTTGTCTGTCCAATTTCCATACCTCCTGAAAGATAGAGTCGGATTTTCGTCCGTGCCATACTATGTTTTCTCCCGGCGGGATGTTCAGAGAAGGGATGCTGCCGCATAAAAATGGCAGGAGGTGGTGCATTTGAAAAGGTGGAATTATTATCTGTTCTGTGTTTCGACAATGGTACTGATGCTTCTGTGTGCGTATTGGGGGAGCAGGGTGGTGACCGTGATCTCGGAGGAACTGCCGTTCGTGCGGAAACACTGCATCGTGATCGATCCCGGTCATGGGGGAGAGGATGGCGGCGCAGTTTCTTGTACGGGACGGATGGAAAGCGAATACAATCTCGCGATTTCCAGACGGTTGGATGACCTGCTGCATCTGCTGGGATACAGAACACGCATGACCCGTACATCGGATGTTTCGATCTACACGACCGGCAGCACCCTTGCTCAGAAAAAAGTTTCTGATTTGAAGGAGCGGGTCAGAATTGTAAACGAAACTGGCAACGCGCTGCTTGTCAGCATCCATCAAAATCAGTTCAGCGATTCCAGGTACAGCGGCGCACAGGTGTTCTATGCTAAAACGGCGGGAAGCAAGGATTTGGGCCAGAAGCTGCAAGCAGAACTGGTTGCCGCACTCAATCCGGGCAGCAACCGAAAGAGCAAACCTGTCAGCGGTGTATACCTTCTGGAAAACATCCCATGCGCAGGCGTATTGGTTGAATGCGGTTTCCTGTCAAATCCTCAGGAAGAGGCAATGCTGCGGAACACGGACTACCAGAAAAAGCTTTGCTGTGTATTGGCGGCTACGCTGCATCAATACCTTTCGAACACTTGACCGAACAACACAAAACTGGTATAATCTCAGGTAATCAAGAATCTGCCGGAGGATACCATATGGCAAAAACAAAATCGGTCTTTTTTTGTACCAACTGCGGAAATGAAACGCCGAAGTGGATGGGCCGCTGTCCCAGCTGCGGCGCCTACAATACCATGGAAGAGCATGTGGAGAAACCGGTTGCTCCCGGCAAGGTGAAGGCCGCGCCAGTGGGAATGAGCCGCAGACCCCAGCGTATCCGTGAGGTGGACAGTGACGGAGAGATCCGTTTCTCCACCGGTATGGGGGAACTGGACCGGGTCCTTGGCGGCGGTGCGGTGGCGGGTTCTCTGGTACTGGTGGGCGGCGCGCCCGGTATCGGAAAATCCACTCTGCTGCTCCAGATTTGCGACAGCCTGTGCGCCGGACGGCGGGTGCTGTATGTCTCCGGTGAGGAGAGCGAGCGCCAGCTGAAACTACGGGCGGAGCGGCTTGGGGTGTCTCCTGAAGAGCTGTACATTCTTTCCGAAACTCGGCTTTCGGACATTGTGGATACCGTGGACGAGATGAAACCGGATATTCTGATCGTCGATTCCATCCAGACCCTGTACAACGAAAACAATGATTCCTCCCCCGGCAGCGTATCTCAGGTGAAAGACTGCACTATGACCATGATGCAGATCTCCAAGGCGCAGGGCATTACGGTTTTTGTTGTCGGCCACATCAATAAAGACGGCAACATTGCCGGCCCCAAGGTATTGGAGCACATGGTGGACTGCGTGCTGTACTTTGAGGGAGATCCCAACACTTCCTATCGGCTCCTGCGGGCAGCGAAAAACCGGTTCGGCTCGACAAATGAGATCGGCGTATTCGAAATGATAGATACCGGCCTTATGGAAGTGCCGAATCCATCCCAGATGCTGCTGGAAGGCAGGCCGGAGGGAGCAAGCGGTACCTGTGTTGCCTGTGTCATGGAAGGAACCCGGCCTGTTCTGGCGGAGGTTCAGGCACTCATTGCCAAAACGACTTTCAACGTCCCCCGCCGCGCGGCAGACGGCTTTGACTTCAATCGGGCGGTTCTGCTGATGGCAGTGGCAGAGAAACGGGCAGGGATGAAGCTCAGCGCCTTTGACGCCTATATCAATGTCATCGGCGGCCTGCATCTGGATGAGCCGGGGGCTGATCTGCCTGTGGTGCTGGCGATCGCTTCATCCTACCGGGACGCTTCTATTGCCGATGATCTGGTCGCCATCGGGGAGGTGGGCCTGACCGGCGAAATTCGAGCTGTATCTCACCTGAGTCAGCGTCTTGGTGAGGTCGCCCGTCTGGGCTTTCGAAAGTGTATGATTCCCAGAAGCGGGTCGGAAAAGGTGGAGATCCCCAAGGGGCTGACGGTCTACCGGGTGCGGAATCTTCGGGAAGCCATCGAAACCGCATTATAAGAAACATCGGCTGCCCGGAAAATCCGGACAGCCGAATCGTTATTCCTTGACAAGTGTCATTGCCTGATCCAGAATGGCGTTTGCCGCCGCATCCTTGGACAGCAGAGGAAGCTCTGTGATGCCTGCCTGTGTAATGATGGTGATGACGTTGGTATCCACGCCGAACCCGGCACCGGGCACCTTCAGATTGTTGGCGCAGATCATATCCACCCGCTTTTTCTGAAGCTTTGCCCGACTGTTTTCCAGCATGTCCCGGGTCTCCATGGAAAAACCGCAGATAACCTGGTCGTCCCGGCGATGTTCCCCCAGATACCCCAAAATATCCTGTGTCCGCTTCAAAGGAATCTGCAAACAGCCGTCATGTTTCTTGATCTTGTCATCCGCATACTGGACAGGTGTGTAATCCGCCACCGCGGCTGCCATGAAGATATAATCAGACTTGGGGGCATTGGCGGTAACTGCCGCAAACATATCCTGTGCGGAGACTGCGGGAACAACCCGGACAAAGGGCGGCGGCGCAATGGAAACCGGGCCGGATACCAAGGTGACATCCGCGCCCCGAAGCATTGCCATGCGGGCAAGGGCATAGCCCATCTTCCCGGTAGAATGATTGGTAAGGTATCGAACGGGATCAAGCGATTCCTGTGTCGGGCCGGCGGTGACGAGTACCTGTTTCCCTTTCAAATCATGAGACATCGCCAAATGATAAAGAACGTGCTGTAACAGTTCATCCGGCTCCGGCAGCTTTCCGGGACCCACGGCGCCGCAGGCAAGCCGCCCGCTGGCAGGGGAGATCACCTCCCATCCATAGCGGCGCAGAGTATCCAGATTGTCCTGCGTCACAGGATTTTCGTACATATTGGTGTTCATGGCGGGAGCGATGAGCTTGGGGCAGCGGCAAGCCAATACGGTCGTCGTGAGCATATCGTCAGCCAGACCGTGGGCCAGCTTCGCGCAGATATTGGCGGTCGCCGGGGCTATGATCACCAGGTCGGTACGCTGGGCCAGAGAGATGTGCTCCACTTGATGGACAAAATTCCGATCAAAGGTATCCACCATGGCCTTGCGCCCGGTGAGCTGCTCAAAGGTCAGCGGCGTGATAAATTCGGTGGCGTGCCGCGTCATGACAACCTCTACGGCGGCATGCTGTTTCACCAGCGCGGACGCAAGTGCCGCTGCCTTATAGGCGGCAATCCCGCCGGTTACGCCCAACAGAACAGTTTTTCTCTTCAGCATATGGTTTCCTCCAGAATCGTTCCCATTTGCGTACATTATAGCCGGAATGCTTCCCGATGTAAAGCGCAGATTTCCACTTGTTTTTTGAGGAATGCTCTGCTACAATAGAGCGTCGGGCATAAGCCCGAAAACATTGCGCTGTATCCTTATGTGAGGAACGGCAGCAGGAGGTAATTGAATATGAACTGTAAGAAAATGGACACCCGCTACATGGCGACACTGGCAATGTTCTGTGGAATTTTGCTGGTGATGGGCGCAACCGGCATTGGGTTTATTCCGCTGCCTGTGATCAAAGCCACAACCATGCACATCCCGGTCATTCTTGGCGCTGTCCTTTTGGGGCCAGCCGCGGGAGCGGTATTGGGCGGCGTATTTGGCCTTTGCTCTATCTGGGCGAATACCACATCTCCCGGACTGCTGGCTTTCGCCTTCTCTCCCTTTATGACCACAGAAGGCCTGCCCGGTGTTCTGAAAAGTCTTTGGATTGCATTGGGATGCCGTATCCTTCTGGGCGTGATCGCAGGCTGGCTCTGGAAGGGTATGAAGCGGGTTTTGAAACAGGATTATCTGGCACTGCCGGTGACAGCGGCTTTCGCGACGATTTGCCATACGATCCTGGTCATGGGCAGTATTTACCTGCTGCTGGCTCAGCAGTACGCCCAGGCAAAGAACGTAGCCATTACTGCGGTATTTGGACTTGTCATGGGTACTGTGACCGCTTCCGGTATTCCTGAGGCAATCATCGCCGCGGTTCTGGTGACGGTGATCGGCAAGGCTCTTCTGCATTTGGCGGAACGGATGAAGAAACGATAAGGAGGAAAACGTATGCTTCTGGCAATTGACATTGGAAATACGAATCTGGTGATTGGCTGTGTCCACGACGACAAGATCCTGTTTAAAGCCCGTATCGCAACGGACCGCACCAGAACCTCAGACCAGTACGGTGTGGAAATCAAAAGTATGCTGGAGGCATACGGCGTCAAACGCTCTGACATCGAGGACTGTATTATTTCCTCAGTGGTCCCACCGGTGTTTAACTCTGTCCGGACAGGTGTCATCAAAATCATTGGGAAACAACCTATGGTCGTTGGGCCAGGTCTGAAAACAGGACTGAACATCCATGTTGATGTTCCCTCTCAGGTGGGAAGCGACCGAATCGTGATCGCGGTAGCGGCTCTGGCGGAGTATAAAGCGCCGCTGCTTCTGATGGACTTGGGTACAGCTACAACGATTGAGGCGGTGGAGCCGGACAATGTTTACATGGGCGGCGTGATTATCCCCGGTGTGCGGGTCTCTCTGGACGCGCTGACGAGCCGCGCGGCGCAGCTGCCCGGAATCAGCTTGGATCAGCCCAAACAGGTCATTGGCAAAAACACCGTGGACTGTATGCGCAGCGGTATGATGTACGGAACCGCAGCCATGATCGACGGGCTGGTGGAGCGGATGGAAGAAGAGCTTGGCCACCGCTGCACTCTGATCGCCACCGGCGGTCTTGCCCAGTTTATTACGCCCCTGTGCAGGCGGGAGATCATCCTGGAAAAGGATCTGCTGCTGAAGGGCCTGAACATTATCTACAAAAAGAACAAGAAATGACAAAATTAGAAAGCCACTCCGTGAAAACGCGGAGTGGCTTTTTCTGTGATAATCCAGCGCTGGGCAGCATAGGCTGTGCCAGGAGTGATGCAAATGATCTGTGCGTGGAAGCAGCTGCTGTCTGTGCTGCCGCAGGAAATCAGTACGCAGGTTGACCCTTTGGGAAGAGAGGAACTTCAGGAGCTTAGGCTTCGGGTCAATGCGCCCCCGGAGATGATTACCGGCAGCGGCAGCGTGTGGCTCAGAGGCGTTGTTCGGCAGGAGGAAGTGAATTATATCGTCAATGCTGCCAGCCGCTATTCCCCGTGGTGTGCCGCCACGGCCGCACAGGGCTATATCACCGCCCCAGGCGGGCATCGGATCGGAATCTGTGGGGATGCGGTATCCTGTGGCGATGACCGGACAGGGAGCTTTCAAAATATCCGCTCACTAAGTATCCGTGTAGCCAGAGATTATCCGGGTATTTCCGGGAAAATACCGGCTGTGGGGGAGTCCGTTCTGATCCTTGGAGCGCCCGGATGGGGAAAATCGACGTTGTTGCGGGATTTGGCAAGAAACATTGCAAATGAACGGATTGTATGCGTAGTGGACGAGCGGGGAGAGCTGTTCCCGGAGGGAATCGCACGGGGAAAACGTATGGATGTTCTCAGTGGTTTTTCAAAATCCCGGGGGCTGGAAATGCTCCTTCGGACCATGGGTCCGGAGTATATCGCAATGGACGAAATCACGGCAGAAGAGGACTGCGCCAGTGTCATTCGGGCTGCCAACTGCGGTGTCCGGCTGATTGCTACGGCTCATGCGTCCTCTATGCGGGATTTCGAAATAAGAAATCTGTATCGGGAGCTGATCAATTGGAATGTCTTTTCAGTCATTGTTTTGCTCCGTAAGGACAAGTCGTATCAGATTGAAAGGGTGAAATCATGAACAGTAAGTGGGTCGGAGCGCTGTTTGTACTCATCAGCTGCGGCGGCTTTGGTTTCAGTATTGCCCACGGCTGTCGGCAGCGGGAAAGGCTTTTGTATCAGCTGCTGGCAGCGTTGGGGATGATTTCTTCGGAACTGGAATACCGGCTAACGCCGCTGCCGGAGCTTGCGCGCAGGGCCGCGAAAGACACCAGCGGTGTGCTGCGGGATGTTTTCCTGAATTTGGTCAGGGAACTGGACTGGCAGGCGGAGCCGGATGCGGAAAGCTGCATTTACTCAGCAATGGAAAAATGCCACGATCTGCCGCCGTGCCTGAGACGTCCGCTGCGGATACTGGGACAGACACTGGGCCGCTTTGACCTGCCGGGACAGTTACAGGGTCTGAACGCAGCACAGGATGCCTGCCGACGGGAAATTGCCCGGTTGGAACAGAACCGGGATGCCAGACTGCGCAGCTATCAGACATTGGGATTGTGTGCCGGCGCGGCGCTGGTGATCCTTCTTGTATAGAATGGATATTGATCTGATCTTCAAAATTGCCGCGGTGGGAATTATTGTTTCCATCCTGAATCAGGTGCTTTCCAGATCCGGACGGGAAGAGCAGGCCACCATGACCAGTTTGGCGGGGCTGGTCGTGGTGCTTATGATTCTGGCTCAGAAAATTGCGGAATTATTCGAATTGGTGAAGAATCTATTTGAGTTCTGATGAGTGAGTTTTGGAAAATCACATCGGTCATTCTTTTATCGGTCATTCTCTGCCTGACGGTGGGGAAAACAGAAAAAGACATCGCAACGATTTTAGGTATGGTCGTATGCTGCGTCGCTGCCGGTGCCGCGGTGAAAATTTTGGAGCCGGTGCTGGACTTTCTCTGGGAACTTCAGCAGCTCTGCGATTTGCCGGAGGGGGTGATTGGACCGCTGCTGAAGGCGGTTGGAGTCGCACTGGTAGCGGAAATATCCGCTGCCGTCTGCGCAGACGCAGGGAATGCTTCGTTGGGAAAAACACTGCAAATGCTGGGCGGCGCAGTGGTTTTGTCTCTGTCTGTCCCCATGCTCCGTTCACTTATGACGATCATCAAGGAGTTGATCAGTGGCTTATGATCCGGCTGCTTATCCCATTTCTGCTCGTTTTGTGTCTTTGTGTACCCGCTTCCGCCGCTGAATTTACCGCGCCGGAAGTGCCGGACTCTGGGCAGAGCCTGATGCCCGCTGATTTCAGAGATTTTGGCGCCGGTGCAGCGGCTCTGCTGAAAAAAGCGTGCTCCAGAATTCGCCCGGATCTTGCCGAAGCGGTAAAACTCAGTACCGGACTGATTGCGTCCGCAGTGCTGATCGGCCTTCTTCGCACGTTTTCCGGAATTTCCAGGGCCATGGTGAACCTGTCAGGCGCTGTGATCGTTTCTGTTTTGCTGTTGACGTCTGCAAATTCCATGCTGCGTTTGGGGTGTGATACTGTGGAGGAACTGAGCAGCTATGGGCAGCTGCTGGTGCCGGTAATGGCGGCGGCGCTGGCCGCACAGGGCGGTGTAACGTCCTCAACAGCGCTGTATGTGGGAACGACCGTGTTTGACACAATTCTTGGAAGTCTGATTGCCAGACTGTTTACCCCAATGGTTTTCCTGTTCCTGGCCCTTGGGATAGGAGCATACGCACTGGGAGATGAGACTCTGAAGAAGCTGCTGGATATGATAAAGGGAATCCTTAGCTGGAGCCTAAAGACGATTCTGATTGCATATACCGCCTATATGAGTATTACCGGTGTCGTCAGCGGAACAACGGACGCGGCGGCTGTGAAGGCGGCAAAAGTCACCATTTCCACATTTGTACCGGTTGTGGGCGGGATCCTGTCCGACGCGTCGGAGGCGGTGCTGGTCAGTGTAGGAACCATGAAAAACGCAGCTGGTATCTATGGAATCCTCGCCGCGTTGGCAATCCTTCTGGATCCTTTCATCCGAATCGGCGCACACTACCTGGTCCTAAAAGGGACCGGGGCGGTCTGCGGTGTCCTGGATCCAAAAGGGATCAGCGGCTTGATCGATGTGTTTTCCAGTGCCATGGGGCTGATCCTTGCCATGACAGGGAGCTGCTGTCTGCTTTTGCTGATCAGTACGGTTTGCTTTCTGAGGGGAATGACCTGATGGACGGGCTGCGCGAATATGTCATCCGTGTAGTGGCGGCCGCGCTGATCAGTGGGGTCGTAATCCGCCTGACTGAGGGCATCGGCAGCGGTGAGATCATCAGAATGCTGTGCGGACTGTTTATGACCCTGATCCTGCTCCAGCCGATCATCGGCAGACGGGAGCTGCAATGGGAATTCATGCTGCCGCAGATCCGCCGGCAGGCGGAAGAGAATGTTTTGGAGGGAGTCGCAGCCGCCGAAAAAATCAGGCAGGAATTCATAATGCGGCAGGCGGAAACATATATCTCAAACAGAGCCGCAGAGATGGACACAGAGATACAGGCAGAGATCATGCTGGGAGAAGATAACCTTCCGGAATCTGTGGTGCTTACAGGTGCGGTATCTCCCCTGAACAAAAGCAGGCTGACACAAATCATAGCCTCTGAGTTAGGAATACCGAGGGAGCGGCAGGAATGGATTGGGTAACAAAAAAAGTCGCAATTCTGAATCTGGCTAAAAAATACAGACTCGCGGTGATGGTGCTTCTGGCTGGAATCATTCTTCTGATGCTTCCGGTTGGTGAGAAAGAAGAATCGGTTTCCGAACCTGTAGGCACCGAGGTATCCGTCCAGGAATCTCTGGAGAAGATTCTGGGAAAGATTTCCGGCGCGGGAAAGGTATCCGTTTTGCTTACGCAGTCAGCGGGAGAGGAGACGGTCTACCAGATCGATGAGGAGGTTTCCGGAAGTGACAGCGCTAACAGTCGCCGTCAAACCGTTCTGGTTTCCGGAAACGGAAGGGAAGAAACAGGTTTGATCCGGCAGATAAAGGCACCTACGTATCTGGGCGCGGTAGTTGTATGTCAGGGGGCAGACAACGCGTCTGTCCGGCTGGCGGTAGTGGAAGCCGTTAAAAGCGCGACAGGACTTACCTCAGACCGCATCAGTGTGTTGAAAATGAAATGAATGGAGGCATTTTTATGAAAATTTGGAAGAAGAACCTGATTGCTGCCGCGATTCTGGTCACAGTATGCGCGGGAATTTATGTCAACTGGCTGTATACGGAGGACAACACGGCGGCAAGCCTTGAGGACGCGCTGGATACACAAAAAGTCATGAATGAGGATACGCTGGTACTTAGTGGGGATATGGAGGCAATCGCGTCCGGTGAAGATACTACCGCCTCGGATTATTTTGCGGCGGTTCGCCTGTCGCGGCAGCAGGCGAGGGACAATGCCGTAAATCTTCTTCAGGAAGCGATGGCATACAGCGGCAGCGAAAGCACGAAGGATCTGGAATCCGCCATGGAACTGGATGAAATCGTGCAGACCGCGCTGAGTGAGGCGCAGATCGAGAGTCTGGTCATTGCAAAGGGATATGCCGACTGCGTGGCGTATATGTCCGGGGAAGGAATCTCGGTCGCTGTTTCTTCTCCGGAGGGTGGACTGCAGCAGTCTGATGTGGCTGTGATTGCGGATATTGTCATGACACAATCTGACTATTCTCTGGATGACATCCGGGTGGTAGAGGTTCAATGAAAAGGTTTCCCCGCAGACAGTGAAAAATGTCTGCGGGGAATTTATATCATTTTCCGGGATAGTCCAATACCTCTTTGGCAATATAAATGGGGCGGTCTTTGCTCTGCTCAAAGATTCTGCCGACATACTCTCCAATGATTCCGATGCAGAACAGCTGAACACTGCTGAAGAACAGAATCAGGGTAATGATCGTTGCATAGCCAGGTACGGCAATGCCCCACACCAGCTTTTCGATGACGACCCAGATCAGATAAAGGACTGCGGCAATGCCGGTCATGCTCCCCAAAACGGTGGCCAGCCGAAGCGGCGCGGTTGAGAAACCAATGATCCCTTCAATAGCGTATTCCACCAGTTTCCAAAAGCTCCACTTCGTGGTGCCGGAGGCACGCTTACAGGCGGTATAGGGGATGAATTTGGTTTCATATCCAACCCATGCAAACAGGCCCTTGGAAAAGCGGTGATACTCAGAAAGCTCCAGCAGACTGTCACGGACACTTCTGCGGAAAGTCCGGAAATCACTGGCATCCGGTTGGAGAGATACACGGGAAAGCTTGTTGATCAGGGTGTAAAAGCTTTTCTTGAAGAAGGAAAGAACCTTGCCCTCTCCGCGCCGGTCCTGATAGGCAGCAACCACATCCACATCCGGCTCTTTGTCCAGAATGTGAACCATGTCCCGGACAATTTCCGGCCTCTGCTGCAGATCGGCATCGATCAGGGAAATATACTCTCCCCGTGCGTGCTCCAAACCGGCGTAAAGCCCGGCCTCTTTGCCGAAATTGCGGGAAAAGGAGATGACCTGAACAGGACACTTCTGCGCGGCGTGGATCTTTCTCAGATTGTGCAGCGTCGCGTCCCGGCTGCCGTCGTTGATGAACACGATTTCATATTCATAGCCGCAGCCGGCAAAGGCGGAGATTACGGCATCCTGAAACGAAAATACATTTTCCGCTTCATTGTAACAGGGAACAACAAGAGATAGTTTCATATTGATCACTCGCAAAATATTAGTATTCTAAAGGGTATTATATTGACTGCGGGGGCAAACGTCAAGTATGAAAGAGGAAGAACGCAAAAGAATGAAAGGAATTGGTTGACATTCATCGGAAAATATGCTAACTTAAGCAAGTAAACGCAACGATGGGGAGGTTCCGCTTCCTGAACCGGAAAGAGAGTGCCCGGCTGGTGTGAGGGTATGCGGTGAAAAGCGGATGGTCGCCCGGGAGCGGATTTCCTGAATGCAGTAGGGAAGTACGGGTATGCCCGTTACAGCAGCTTTGAGCGCCCGAAAGGGAATTCAGGTGGTACCGCGGAAAGTCTTTCGCCCTGAGTCATTGTGACTCGGGGCGTTTCTTATTTTACAAAGGAGCGAAAGAAAATGGCAAGAGAGTTACCAAAGATCTACGAGCCTCAGCAGGTCGAGTCCCGTATCTACAAGATGTGGCAGGATGGCGGCTACTTCCACGCAGAGAAGGATGAGAGCAAAAAGCCCTTCACCATTGTGATGCCCCCACCAAACGTCACCGGACAGCTGCACATGGGCCATGCCATGGACGCAACCCTGCAGGACACCCTGATCCGGTTCAAACGGATGCAGGGCTATAACGCCCTGTGGGTTCCCGGCGTTGACCATGCCGGCATCGCCACCCAGATCAAGGTGGAGGAAGTGCTTCGTAAGGAGGGCCTGACCCGTTACGATCTGGGCCGGGAAAAATTCCTGGAGCGGGTCTGGGACTGGAAGAACAAGTATGGAAACCGGATCGTTGAGCAGCAGAAGAAGCTGGGCGCCTCCTGCGACTGGGATCGTGCCCGGTTCACCATGGACGAGGGCTGTTCCAAGGCTGTCCGGGAGGTTTTTGTCTCCCTGTACGAAAAAGGGCTGATCTACAAGGGCAGCCGGATCATCAACTGGTGCCCCCACTGTGTCACCGCCCTGTCCGATGCCGAGGTGGAGTATGTGGACAAGCCCGGCCATTTGTGGCACATCCGCTATCCATTGGCGGACGGCAGCGGTGAGGTGATCGTGGCCACCACTCGTCCTGAGACCATGCTGGGCGACTCCGGTGTCTGTGTCAACCCCAACGATGAGCGCTATAAGGACATCGTCGGTAAGAAGGTCATTCTGCCGCTGGTGGGCAAGGAGATTCCCATCGTTGCCGACGACTATGCCGAGATGGAATTCGGCACCGGCTGCGTCAAGATGACTCCCGCCCACGATCCTAACGACTTTGAAGTGGGTCTGCGGCATAATCTTGAGGTCATCCGGGTTCTGGATGACAAGGGTGTCGTCAACGAGTTCGGCGGCAAGTATCAAGGCTTAGACCGCTATGAAGCCCGCAAGCAGATCGTAGAAGATCTGGAATCCGGCGGATACCTGGTAAAGGTGGAGGACTACTCCCACAATGTGGGTACCTGCTACCGCTGCCACCAGGACGTGGAGCCTATCATCTCCGCCCAGTGGTTCGTCAAGATGAAGCCTCTGGCTGAGGAAGCCATCCGTGTGGTGAAGGAAGGGGAGACGAAGTTCGTTCCCGACCGGTTCAGCAAGACCTATATGAACTGGATGGAAAACGTCCGCGACTGGTGCATTTCCCGTCAGCTCTGGTGGGGCCATCAGATCCCCGCCTGGACCTGCGCCGACTGCGGCCATATCACCGTTTCCCGTGAGGATGCCTGCAAGTGCGAAAAGTGCGGCAGCACAAATATCACCCGGGAGGAGGATGTGCTGGATACTTGGTTCTCCTCCGCTCTGTGGCCCTTTGAAACTTTGGGCTGGCCCGAAAATACCGAGGACTATAACTATTTCTATCCCACGGATGTGCTGGTCACCGGCTATGACATTATCTTCTTCTGGGTCGCCAGAATGATCTTCTCCGGCTGTGAGCATACCGGAAAGACGCCCTTCCACACAGTGCTGATCCACGGCCTTGTCCGTGACAACCAGGGCCGTAAGATGTCCAAGTCTCTGGGCAACGGCATCGACCCGCTGGAAATGATTGACAAATACGGCTGCGACGCTCTGCGCCTGAACCTGATCACCGGCAACTCTCCCGGAAATGATACCCGATTCTATACGGAAAAGTGTGAGGCTATGCGCAACTTTGCAAACAAGCTGTGGAATGCCTCCCGTTATGTGCTGATGAACCTGGGCGAGGATGCTGTCAACGCGCTGCCTGCTGCTGACAAGCTGGAAATCCCCGACAAGTGGGTTCTGTCCAAGCTGAACACCCTGATTGCCGAGATGACCGAAAATCTGGAAAAGTACGAGCTGGGCGTTGCTGTTCAGAAGGTGTACGATTTCATTTGGGACACCTACTGCGACTGGTATATCGAGCTGACCAAGGCCCGGCTGTACTCTGAGGATGCTGACCGCAAGCAGACTGCCCTGCAGGTGCTGGTGTACGTTCTGGATCAGATCCTGCGTCTGCTGCATCCCTTCATGCCCTTTATTACCGAGGAAATCTGGCAGAGCCTGCCCCACGAAGGCCCGGCCCTGATCGTTGCTCAGTGGCCTGTGTTCCGCCAGGAGCTGGATTTCAGCGCCGAGGAGAGCCATATGGAGTCCGTTATGGAAGCCATCCGCGCCATCCGTGCCCGCCGGACAGAAATGAACGTCCCGCCCAGCAAGAAGGCGGCTCTGTATATCCTGACCAATAAGCCTCAGGTGTACACTGAGGGTGAGGGCTTCATCCAGAGACTGGCCTACGCCGATACCGTGACACTGCTTACTGCGGAGCCGGAGAATCTGGACGGTATGGTGACTATCACCACCGCCGACGCCAAGCTGTATATCCCCATGGGACAGCTGGTAGATGTGGCGAAGGAGCTGGAGCGGATCGCCAAGGAACTGGCAGACGCTAGGAAATTCCTGGCTTCCGTGGAAGGAAAGCTGTCCAACGAGAAGTTCGTTTCCCGTGCCCCGGAGGCAGTCGTGGAGGCAGAACGCCAGAAGGCCCAAAAGACCCGTGACCTGATCGCTCAGCTGGAGCAGAGCGAAGCGGCCATGAAGAAACTGTCCAACTAAATCCATTTCCAATCGCAGGGCGCAGAATGATGATTTGCGCCCTGCTTTTATTTTGAAACAAACCCGTTTTCGACTGAAAAATCGAAAACGGGTTTTTATACTGAAAGGGACACAAATAAGGAGGTAATTTCATGCACTTTACAAGCTTTTTGGAGGAAGGGCGGCTGACAGTCGCCCTGACCGGCGAAATAGACCATCACTGCGCAAAGGCGTACATTCAGGAAATCGCGGCAAAAATTGAAGCCTATATGCCCGAGATTTGCGTGCTGGACTTTCGGGAGGTTTCCTTTGTGGATTCCTCGGGGATTGCGGTGGTCATCAACGCGCTGCGGAATATGACGCAGATCGAAGGAAAGCTCCTGCTGACCGGAATTGCTCCTCAGCCCATGCGGGTATTCCGGGCATCGGGAATTGACAAGTTGGTGGAGATCAGGGAGGCGGTATCATGAAATTTGAAAACTATATGATTCTGGATTTTCCGAGCAGGTCCAGCAATGAAGCCTTTGCCCGTTCCGCTGTCGCCTGCTTTGCAGCGCAGATGGACCCAACACTGGAAGAGCTGGGAGATATACGTACCGCGGTTTCAGAGGCAGTCACCAACTGCATTGTTCACGCTTACCCGGACAAAATCGGCAATATCACGCTGCGCTGCCGGATCCTCAAGGACAATGTTCTGGATATTGTGGTGAAAGACAGGGGGATCGGGATCCCGGATGTGGAGCAGGCGAGAAAGCCGGCGTTCACCACCGGTGGGAGGGAACGAAGCGGCATGGGCTTTACCATCATGGAGAGCTTCATGACCAATTTGGAAATTTCCTCCATGCCTGGAAAAGGAACCACGGTACATATGCGCCGGAAGCTTCAGCGTCGGCAATGAGCGCGTCCGAAGAACTGATCCGCCTTGCACAGGCGGGAGACAAAAAGGCTGCGGAACAGCTGGTTACGGAGAACTCCGGCCTGATCTGGGCAGTGGCAAGGCGATTCCTTGGCAGAGGCGTGGAGATGGACGACCTGTACCAGCTGGGCTCCATGGGGTTCCTGAAAGCGGTGGAAGGGTTTGACCAATCCTTTGGTACACAGTTTTCCACCTATGCGGTGCCGAAAATCGCGGGGGAGATCCGAAGATTTCTGCGGGATGACGGTGCCGTAAAGGTATCGAGAAGCATAAAGGAGCGGGCGGCAGTCATTCGTTCCTGCCGGAACCAGCTGGCTTCGTCTCTGGGAAGGGAGCCGACATTGAAAGAGATCGCAAGACAGACGGGCATTTCGCCGGAGGACATTGCACTGGCAGAGACAGCCACCGCTTCCACGGAATCTATCCAGCAGGAAAATGGTGAGGAAGGGTTTTCTTTGGAGGATGTGCTGACCGACACGGAATCTGAGGATCAGATGCTTGAAAAAATCGCGCTGCGGCAGGCAATCACTCAGCTGCCTGAGCGGGAGCGCTCCGTGGTCGAATTGCGCTATTTCCACTGCCTGACGCAGCAGCGGGTGGCGAAGATCCTGGATGTCAGTCAGGTACAGGTGTCACGCATTGAGAAGAGAGCCATTTTCCTGCTGCGTGAGATGCTTGCCTAAAGCAACACCGCACAAAAAGCGTCTGCGGATCTCAACGGGTCTCTTGCGCCAGCTTAAGCAGTTTCAAAAACGGGAAATACGTACAGTATTCCCGCGTTTTCGGAACGAAAGAACTGGCACAAAATCTCTCTCTGAGATTCCTTGACGAATTATGCGTAAAACAAATGCTTTACCTTTTTGAAAAAATGCGCTAAAATAGTCGCATCACAATTTTGGATTGGTGCGACTATGAACGAACAAATAGACGAACGATTTCTGAAAGCCCGGTGCCGCTACATTGAGCGTCAGTTTTCCCAGCTCAATGATATGCAGCGGCAGGCTGTCATGACCACAGAAGGCCCGCTGCTGCTGTTGGCAGGCGCGGGAAGCGGAAAAACAACGGTTCTTATCAACAGGATCGCAAACCTGATGCGATTTGGACGGGGCAGTGACTGCAATGAGATACCTGCGGAAATTACAGAGGAAGATGTTACGTTTCTCGAATCCGTGGCTGATTCTTCCGTTGAATCTGACTGTCTGCGTGCCGAAAGACTCTGCGCGGTAGAACCGGCGGCCCCTTGGAGCATACTCGCCATCACCTTTACCAACAAGGCGGCAAATGAAATTCGGGACCGCCTGTCCGCACTCCTTGGACCGGAGGCACAGGATATTTGGGCAATGACCTTCCATTCCGCCTGCTGCCGTATCTTGAGGCGTGATATTGAAAGGATGGGTTATACCCGCAGCTTTACCATCTATGATACATCAGATTCCGAGCGGATCATGAAGGACATCATCAAGGATATGGGCCTGGATGATAAGACCTTTCCCGCGAAGTACGTACTGGGAGCCATTAGCCGGGAAAAAGACAAGATGGTGTCTTCCGAGGAAATGCTGGAGCGGGCGGAAGGCAGCGGTGACCTGCGAGCACTGCACATTGCCCGGTGCTATGCAAAATATCAGGCCCGACTGAAGGACAATAACGCCCTGGATTTTGACGACATTATTTATGTGACGGTGAAGCTGCTTCAGGAGCATGAGGATGTCAGGCGGTATTACCAGCGGAAATTTCGGTATGTTCTCGTGGACGAGTATCAGGATACCAACCATATGCAGTATCTGCTGACCTCTCTGCTGGCAGGCGGGTATGAAAACGTCTGCGTTGTCGGTGACGACGACCAGAGCATCTACCGTTTCCGGGGCGCGACCATTGAGAATATTCTGAATTTTGAAAAGCAGTACCGCGGCTGCCGTACGATTCGCCTGGAGCAGAACTATCGTTCGACACAATCGATTCTGGATGCCGCAAACGCTGTCATTTCTCATAATTTGGGCCGAAAGGGAAAACGTTTGTGGACTGCCAACGGACGCGGTGACCCAATCACCCTGTATGAGGCCAGCGACGAAGGAGCGGAAGGTAATTTCATTGCCAGCAGAGTGATTTCCGGTGTAAGCGGATCGGGCGGAAACCATTTCAAGGACTATGCGATCCTTTACAGGACAAACGCCCAGTCCAACGCACTGGAATTTGCCCTGAAGCGGAATGGAATCCCGTACCGTGTCATTGGCGGTACACGTTTCTTTGACCGCGCTGAAATCAAGGATATGCTGTCCTATCTTTGCGTCATCAACAACCGTGCCGATGACCTCCGGCTGAGACGGATCATCAACAATCCGCCCAGGGGCCTTGGCCCGAAAACGATCGATACAGCTCAGCGTCTGGCAGATGCCGGGCATTTGCCGCTGTACAGCGTGGTATCGGATCCTTATTCCTACGCGCCTCTGGAAAAATCAGCCATGAAGCTGCTGCAATTCTCCGCACTGATCGAGGAGCTGGCGCAGCTGCTGGAGGACGGTATGAGCCTGCCGGACTTTTACGAGGAACTGCTGATCCGCTCCGGGTATGTGGATATGCTGAACGCCAGGGATACGGAAGAGAACAAGACCAGACTGGAAAACGTGCGAGAGCTGAAATCCAGTATTTTGTCCTACATGGAAAATACGGAAACGCCAACGCTGGCAGGTTTTCTGGAAGAAATCGCACTGTATACGGATCTTGAGCAGTACAATGACAGCGATGACGCCGTTGTCATGATGACCATGCACTCGGCAAAGGGTTTGGAATTTCCCAATGTATTCCTTGTTGGCTTTGAGGACGGCCTTTTTCCCGGAATGCGAGCCATTGGTGATGCCGAGGAAATGGAGGAGGAACGCCGTCTGTGCTATGTGGCAATTACCCGCGCGAAGCAGTCGCTGACCATCAGCTATGCCCGGCAGAGAATGCTGTACGGACGTACTTCAGCCTCGCTGCCGTCCCGGTTTCTGAAGGAAATCCCGGAGGAGTGTCTGATTCGAAAGGGAGGATACCGCCGTGCTGCCGCGGAATATGACGGCGGATACAGCCAAAGCAGCCGCCCGGCGCCTGCCCGCAGACCGCAGCCCAGGTTTACAGGCAGCTCCGTTGGTTCTTCTGCCAGCGTAACGCTGCTGGATCTGAATGCGGGCGATATGATCCAGCACGCCGCGTTCGGCAGAGGAATGGTTCTGTCCGTGATGAAGATGGGCGGGGATGCTCTTTTGGAGATCGCGTTTGATGATATTGGAACCAAAAAGCTGATGGCTAAAACTGCCTCTGCCCATATGAAAAAGCTGTGATTTTTTTGACATCCTGCGCATATCCTGTTCCGGGGGGATCGGATATGCGCAGGAGAATCCGAGGGATGTTTCGGCTGATCCTGATGATTCTGGTGCTGGTATTCCTGGCTTTTCTGATGCTGCGAAGCCGGTATCGCGGGGTCATTCGGGATCTTGCGGAAACCCAGGTGAAGAATACCACATCGGATCTGACAAATGACGCAATCGCCAAACAGATTGCGGAAGGGATCATCCAATATGATCGGATCGTCTATTTTGAGAAGGACCTTGATGGGAGAATCACTGCGCTGAAAACAAACATGAGCGAAGTAAACCGGCTGAAAACGGACATTCTGAATCTGATCAATGATGAGATCCTCGCATTGGACACTTCGGATATTGGAATTCCACTGGGAAGCCTGTTTCTGCCGGAACTGTTCTCTGGCAAAGGGCCTTCAATCCCGGTGCATATTTTATCTATCCGAAATTCAGACGCAGCCTTTTCCAGTCGTTTTTCTCAGGCTGGTATTAACCAGACACTGCACCAGCTGATTATGATCGTCAGCGTGGATGTTGCAGTGCTTGTATTGGGGCAGACCAGCAGCTTTTCGGTAACCAGCGAGGTTGTTGTCGCGGAAACAGTGATCGTTGGGGATGTTCCCAGCACTTTTTTACAAACCGGAGGAAGCTATGAATCCCAAAGATAGAATTGTAGAATTGACCAGCCTGCTGACACAGGCAAACTACCGATATTATGTTCTGGATGATCCGACGATGCCGGATTTTGAATATGACCGCTTACTGCGGGAACTGGAGGACTTGGAAAAAGCCTACCCTGAGCTGGCGGCGCCCGATTCGCCCACAAAGCGGGTTGGCGGTGAGGCTTTGAGCCAGTTTGAAAAAGTGACCCACCCCGTCCCGCTGATGAGCCTGCAGGACGTATTCAGTATGGACGAACTGGACGCTTTCCTGGAACGGGTTTTTGAGAGCGAAGGCAGCACCCAATTCTCGGTGGAGCCCAAAATTGACGGTTTATCCGTAGCGTTGGAATACATCGACGGACAGTTTGTCCGCGGCGCCACCCGTGGAGACGGCAATGTTGGAGAGGACGTAACGGAGAATCTGAAAACCATCCGCTCAATCCCAATGCGCCTTGACAACGCACCGCCGAGGCTCATTGTTCGCGGCGAGGTATTTATGCCGAAAAAGAGCTTTGAAAAGCTCAACGCCCGGCAGGAAGAAGATGGGAAGTCCCTGTTTGCCAATCCGAGGAACGCAGCTGCCGGTTCTCTGCGGCAGCTGGATCCCAAAATCGCGGCAAAGCGAGGATTGGATATTTATATTTTCAATATTCAGCTTGCGGAAGGCATGGCGTTTACGCGGCACAGCGAGACACTGGAATATCTGAAATCACTGAAGTTCAAGGTTATTCCATACAAAAAGCTTTCCAATATTGAGGACATTCACGCGGAAATCCTGTCAATCAATGAAAACCGGGAGAATCTGATTTGTGATATTGACGGTGCGGTGATCAAGGTCGATGATCTTCGTCAGCGGGAGCATTTGGGCAGTACAGCAAAATTTCCGCGTTGGGCAGCCGCCTATAAGTATCCCCCGGAGATCAAGCCGACGGTTATCGAGAATATTGTTGTCCAGGTAGGCAGAACCGGTGTTCTGACACCGAAGGCTGTGGTGCGGCCTGTACGGCTGGCCGGAACTACGGTCACAAGCGCAACGCTTCATAATCAGGACTTTATCTCGCAGCGGGATATTCGGATCGGAGACACCGTTTTGATCCGTAAGGCAGGAGAAATAATTCCCGAAATTCTCGAGGTTGATCTGTCAAAACGACCGGAGGGGACGGCTGCCTACCGTTTGCCGGAGTATTGTCCCGCCTGCGGCGCGAAGGTGGAGCAGGATACGGACGGTGCGTTTCTACGCTGTACTGGTGTGGAATGCCCGGCGCAGCTCAGCCGGAACATCACCCATTTTGTCAGCAGGGACGCAATGGATATTGACGGGCTGGGCAGCGCCATTGTAGAGGGCTTGATTGAAAAAGGGCTGATCCATTCTCCGGCGGATATTTATTACCTGACACTGGAGGACATCAAAAGTCTGTGGATCTCCGGCTCCACCGCCGCGGCAAAGCTCCTGACAGCAATCGAAGCCAGTAAGCAGCAGGATGTCAGCAGACTGATTTACGCACTGGGCATCCGCCAAGTAGGTGCCAAGACGGGTAAGGTGTTGGCATCCCGGTTTGGAAATCTGGATTCACTGATGAACGCGTCGCTGGAGGAATTGACAGAAGTGCCGGATATTGGCGACGTGACGGCCCAGAGCATCTTCCAGTGGTTCCGTGAGCCACAGTCTATCCATCTGATCCAGCGGCTGCGTCAGGCGGGGGTTAATTTTGAATCGAAGCGGATGGTAACGGATTCCCGCTTTTTCGGTAAGACTTTCGTTCTCACCGGTGCGCTCAGCAAATTTACTCGGGAGCAGGCAACGGAGCAAATCGAAGCCTTAGGCGGAAAGGTCGCGGGGTCGGTTTCCAAAAAGACCGGGTTCGTAGTTGTGGGCGAGAATGCCGGATCCAAGGAACGGAAAGCCCGGGAATTGGGGATCCCAATCCTGACGGAAGACGAATTTCTGGAAATGCTCAAATAAAGAGGATGGAGGTCAGTTTCTGTGAACTGACCTCCATTTATGATAGCAATTCATTCGCGATAGCCGATACTATTTCTTGTTAATTTTAATCAAGAAGACACCGCCTTATGGCGTTGTCGTATCCATGATTTTCAGAACAGGAAATCATGGATACCCGTCTTATTATGATCTTCTTTTTGCTTTTTCAGCAAAAGGAAAAACATACCGATTATCAGTGCCAGGGACACGGCCGCGACAAGCAGGGGGACTACAGGAAAGGAAGGAGGTGCAGACTCCGCTTGCTCAGGCTGGGTTTCAGCTTCGACGTATTCCGTGGGAAGTGCCGCCATTGTCTCAACGGTCGGTTCTGGATGATGCTCGGTTTGCGCGTTCTCAATTCTACCCGAACCATTTACGGTACCGTAATCGATCCCAAAATCCGGATACTTTTCCAACAGGGGGGAATTGTCGGCAAGCACAGTTTTTCCTTCAAATCCCTGCACATAGCGCGCAAGGACCATGTAATCTTCCATCACATAATCCACCACATTCACAGCGGAAGAAAACATGTTAAAACCATCACCGGCGTTTCTGAGCGTATAGTTGTAGCCGGCCAGGTTGTAGCTTGCCTGGGTATCCAGCGGTTTCCAGCTGCCGGAAGCTTTATCGAAAAGCATAACGTCATGCACCCGGTATCCGCCTGTGGGGCCGCCGACCCACATACCGTTTTCATCTGCCTGCGTAGAATCCGGCCATTGGGTATCGATCTGATACCGCAGACCGGAGACCTGAAGAAAACCACCGCATTCTTCGCCGTTTCCAGCCAATCGGGACCCCCACTCCAAAGCGTCCAAAAGCTGTTGGCCTGTTACGGTCACCAGGCAGGCAATGTTTCCGAATGTATGAATGTCCTTGCAGGTTTTGTACGTAATCGTGCCGGAAACCGCTTGATTTCGGATTCCACCGCCATTGACGATAGCCGCGTCCACATCCAGATCCATCTGATCGAACAGATAGTACAGCGCGTCCGCCGCAAAGTCGCCGCTGTTCGTCTCTTGGCAGCGAACCAGTCTGGTTCCGTCGCCATTGTAGTTGTCAAGCGTAATTTTGGCTTCTCCAATCTTCTGCTTCAGGGCTTGATTCACCTTATTGACCCACTTGTTTTGGTAAAAGGAGAGCGTATTGTCGGTGACCCACTCCGGCCCCATGTAAAGCCCTGACGTCAGCCGATAACCGGTGACTTTTGTCGTTTCAGTGCCGTCCCGGTTTTGAGAGGTTTGGAGGATCTCCTCGCAGCTGATCAGATCTGACCGAATCTCTCCGGTTTCATAGTCAATAAGCATGATGCCCACATGATTCAGGTATTCTCCAGTCTGGGTCAGAAGCGTTTGACCGCCGTCCGCACCCATAACCATTCTGCCGCTGATCTCGCTGTGGGAATGACCGTCGATGAAAGCATCCAGCCCACTTACGTTAGCAATTACTTCCTCGCTGGTCCACGGAGAAGAGGAGAGATCGTCTCCAAGGTGGCCAATGGCGATGACCTTTGTCGCGCCGGCATTGCGGACCGTGTCCACGGAAGCCTGTACCTGCGCATACAGTGCTTTCCCATCCTCACCGCCGGCAATACCGTAGCAATAGTTTCCAAATTCATCCTGAAAGTATGCCGGTGTGGACTTTATGATGGATTCCGGCGTAGTGATGCCGATAAATGCCACGATCTCCTTTCCAAAATGGTAAGCCTGAAAAGCGTCCAGCACATTATCCCCGCGTACTCCGCCGTCCTGGCAATACAGGTTACAGGAAAGATACGAAAACTCCGCCTCCTGCACGCGCTTGAGGAAGGTGTCCATGCCATAGTCGAATTCATGGTTACCAGGAACCGCCAGATCATAGCCCGCTTTGTTCATCAGCTGAATGATCGAAGCGCCCTTGTCCGTCGATCCAAAAGCAGTTCCCTGCAAATGATCGCCCGCATCCACAAGCAGTACATACCGATATGTCTTTTCAAGCTGCTTTTTCAGTGCGCTGACTGTACCATATCCCATGGGACCATCTATATACGAGTGTACGTCATTGGTATAAAGAATCACAATATCATTGGATTTTGGCGTTTCCGCCGCAGATGCGCGGCTACCCAATGACGCGATCATCAGAACAGCGCACAAAAGTGAAAGCAGTTTTCGCATAGCGTGCATCCTCCTATTCTTTAATAATGTATGTATTTTACACTATTTTGTCAGAAAAGGGAAGTCCTCCGGTGAAGAAAAAACGCGCTGCATTGGTTTGGCGTATGGACAAAGAAGCGGATCTGTGATATTCTATCCATGAAAAACCAACAAGGAAATGGTATTTGCAATGAAAAAGAAAATGGTTCTTCGTCTGACAGCAGCCGCGGTTTCGGCACTGCTGATTGCAGGCTGTTTTTTATCCGGATGCGGAAAGAACAAAAGGGTCACGGCCGAGACGGCGGAAACGACATTTGGCATTGATGTTGCCCGGTATCAGGGAACGATCGATTGGAAAGAGGTCGCTGGGTCCGGCATAGATTTTGCCATGATCCGTGTGGGATACCGGGGAAAGACGGATGGGATCATCAAAGCGGATCCAAACGGCCGCTATAATCTCCAGGAAGCTTCCGAAGCTGGAATCAAAATCGGCGCGTACTTCTTTTCAACAGCTATATCAGAGGAAGAAGCAAAAGAAGAAGCCGCTTGGATGGCGGACGTACTTGCGCAATATCCCATTACCTACCCGGTCGTATACGACTGCGAGGGTTTTCTGGAAACATCCAGCAGACAGTACGAAATGAGTAAGCAGGAACGAACCGACGCTGCGCTCGCGTTTTTATCCGAAATAGAGCGTCTGGGGTATGAGGGGATGTTCTATGCCTCAAAAGGGGATATGGAGCTAGATAATCGCTGGGAGACCTCCCGGATCGAGGAGAAATATAAAATCTGGGTGGCACAATATCCAGCAGAGCCTTATCCGGCAACGGCGGCATCCAGTTATTCTCAGACGCACCATATGTGGCAATATTCAACCACCGGCTCCATACCGGGTATCTCCATACCGGTGGATATGAATGTTGCTTACTTTGGATATGATGGAATTGAGCCCGCAAAGGATCAGACGCCGCCGCCGGAAGCAGAAGCCGATGTTGAAGCAATTATGGATTTTACGCCTGTTTCTGAAGCGGTGACAGCGAAAGATGAGACAAATCTGCGCAGCATTCCCAGTCAGGGTGAGGACAGCCAGGTGCTGGATACACTTCATAACGGCGAAATCGCGCAGCGTGTCGCTATCAGCAGCAGTGGGTGGTCGAAGATTCTCTACGAGGGTCAGACCTATTATGCTGTATCCAGTTATTTAACTACGGATTTAAGTGAAAAAACGAAGGAGACCCAGGCGGATGACGGCATCCAGACCCAGTTTTCACCAGTCAATCAGACTGTGACCGCCAAAAAGTTGGTAAATTTGCGGAAGCTTCCCAGCGTGGAACATGAGGACGCCGTGGTAATCGCGCAGCTGAAGCACGGTGACATAGCCATCAGAACCGGAATCAGTGAGAACGGCTGGTCAAAGCTCGAATATAATGGTCAAACCTGTTACGCTATTACCAGCTATTTAGTGTTGGAAGGGGAAGAGGAGGAAACATCGGAGCCAACCGGAACCCAAAGTGACGGCTCCTCCGCAACAGTAGAGATCCAGACGCAGTTTGAGCCGATTCAGGATCAGGTTACTGCAAAAGTAGAGGTCAATCTGCGCAGTATTCCCAGTGTGGAAGATCCCAGATGTGTTGTTGTTGCTACGCTGAAAAACGGAGAATATGTGACACGTACCGGGATCAACAGAGACGTTGGCTGGTCCAGAGTGGAATATCAGGGGCAGATTCTGTATTGTGTCAGTAATTATTTATCCTCCGAAGGTTGAGAAAACGAGAATATGATCGAAATTCGCAAGGGACCCAATATGACGTTGAGCCATTGATGACTCTGATGGCATCTGTCAGAGCAGGGATGGTTTGTAAAGAATGGCTTTATCTGGACACACCGGACGAAGTCCGAAGAATGATGACCAGCGGAACCATGTCTCTATGGGTTGCCATGGATGGGGAGCAGTTGGCAGCGGCTTTCGACATGCTTTATCCCGGCCTGGAACCATACAATTATGGCTATCTGCTTGGCTTTTCACCGGAAAAATTGCGGAAAGTTATCAATATGGACACAGCGGTCGTACATCCGGCATACAGAGGACTCGGACTGCAAAGGAAACTGATGCGCTGCGCAGAAACATCCTTTGCGGAAACAGAGGAGCACATCCTTTTGTGCACCGTACACCCAGATAATGTTTTCAGTCTGAACAATGTTCTGTCTCAGGGATATACTATTGAAAAGACCGTTGCCTTGTATGGTTCCATCCGACATGTTCTGCGGAAAGATATTTGATGCCCGGTATGCCTGTTAGCCTGACTGTCACCAACGAAAGTAGATCATGGAAAACGTGAAAATAATCGAATTTTACTATTGACAAACGAAAGTAAATGTGATAGTATAACACAGTCGTTGATAGACGGATATGGGCGAGTGGTGGAATTGGTAGACTCGCTAGATTCAGGTTCTAGTGTTCACTGCGGACGTGCGGGTTCAAGTCCCGCCTCGCCCACCAAAAAGGAAGACACACATTTGTGTGTCTTCCTTTTTTGCATAAAAAGGGTAACAATCAAAGAGGGGAGGGGGGCAGTCTAAAATAAGACTGCCCCTAGAATAACGCCAATAATCAGGCTTACGATGCACAAGGCAGCATATTCCAGCGGATTTCTTAAATACTTAACACGGATAACGCGCCGAATAACCGGTTTTTCGACAACTCTTTCAACCACACGGTCAACTTTTTTCACCATATTCAATATGATTGGCGGTTCTTCATAGACTGGTTTCCGACCAGTCGCCAGGAACTCCACTTCTGTATCAAGGACATCAGCAAGCTTGATCAGATGCAGCGTATCAGGACTGGTTTGATCGTTTTCCCACTTGCTGATGGCTTGCCTTGAGACATCTAATGCCTCCGCCAGCTGACCCTGGGATAATTTCTGCTGTGTGCGTAGCAGTGCGATCCTTTCTCCAATTGACATTATTTCACTCATTTCTATAGAAACTATAGGTTGCAATTCAAGCTTTTATTAACTTTTATCGAAATCCAGCTTGGAAAGTGGGTTTGCTTCTGCCGCAATTTTCAATTCAGTACTTTCGATATGTGTATAAATCTGTGTCGTGTTCAAATTTTCGTGCCCCAGTACTTCTTGCACCGTTTTTACATCAACACCACCCGACAGCATCATTGTCGCTGCTGTATGACGAAGTTTGTGTGCTGAAAACTGCGTGGAATCCAAACCCGCCTGCTTCAATGCTTTTTTTACCAGCCTGTGAACCGCTGTCACGCTGATCCGATTATTGTCTCTGGATCCGAACAAGGCACGATTATCGGATAATTCTTTTTTATTCCGCTCTACCATATAGGCATCGATCGCTTTCCGACATGATTTGCCAAAGTAAACAAATCGTTCTTTATTTCCTTTGCCAACAACACGGATTCGATCCTCGTATACATCCGATATGTTCAGTCCAACCAATTCACTGCGCCGGATACCACAGTTCAAAAAGAGCATCAGGATTGCGTAGTCTCTTTTTTCATTTTGACCGGATACCGCCTGGAGAAGAGCCGCAGACTGCTCCATAGTAAGGTATTTGGGCAAGCTCTTGCGCAGCTTTGGATACTCCAGATCTGCAACCGGATTTTCCTCTAATTGTTTCGTTCTGACAGTCAGATACTTGTAAAACGATTTTATGGATGACAGTTTTCTGGCACGTGACGCAGCAGAAATGCCATAATCAGGAGATGCGGAGTCTGGGTTGATCGCGCGGTCATTTGCCAGATAGGATAGGAAATCAAAGACATCCGCAGTATCAATACTGCGGATAAATTTAATATCCACATCCCGAATATCAATATTGTCCAGTAAGGTGTTGACAGGCATTTCATTTCGCATGAGCTTAATAAATCTCAGGAACATCCTGAGGTCCAGATAATACTCTGATATAGTCAGCTGTGACTGGCCCATTATATTTTCATGATAGATCAGAAACTCCCGCAGAACCTGAGGGCAATCGGAATAACGCTTCATTGTAATCTCCTTAATACGTTGTCTGTATCGAAATATGCTTGATATACAGATCATAACACATTTCCTCTTCAAACGCAACAAAATTTTTATTTTGTTGCGTTCGTTCTTTTTATAGATACGCTGCCCATTCAACGTCATTGCCTACCCTCTCTATCCCTCAAAATTCTATTACGGACGGTGATCTACTTGTCAAAGAATGCTCTTTCTTTTCGGATACTTTCCTTTACTTTTGCGCTGCTCATTTGCTTTGCTGTTCCATCAAATCCATTGACCGCTGATGCAACGGATGTTGCTGGAACGGCAATTCTCATCGTTGGCATATCTAGGCCATATTCGAGCAGCAAGGAATAATTCGGGTTCTTGGGGATGCAAGTTCTTCCCTATGACGGATTGAATATCCTGCAATTCGGCAAAGTCTGCTTCAACCGTATTTCTAATAAGAGATGTCTTCCTGGAATCCAAGTAAAAAAATTGTAGAATTTACAGTCCAATTGAGAAAATCGTCAATTTTCAAACTGACAATATCGGGTTCAGCAAGGTACGAAGTTTAAGCGCAATCATGAAAAATCGCAAAGCAAAAGTCGAATTAACTCTTTACTTTTTCACAATTTATAGCTACAATAGAGTTGTCTCAATCCGTAAGAATGGAGGAACCATAATGAGCGTAAAAAGAATTGGCGTACTTACCAGCGGCGGTGACGCTCCTGGCATGAATCCATGTGTTCGCGCAGTTGTCCGTACCGCACTATACCACGGTCTGGAGTGCTATGGAATTCGCCGCGGATGGAATGGTTTGATCAGCGGTGATATTGTAAGACTGGATGAGAAAAGCGTATCTCACACGATCAACAAAGGCGGTACCATTCTGTACACAGCGCGGAGCAAAGAGTTCATGACTGAGGAAGGTCAGCGCAAAGCGGTATCTACCTGCAAGTTCCTGGGTCTGGACAGCATTATTGCCATCGGCGGTGACGGCACATTCCGTGGCGCCCGTGCGTTGAGCAAGTACGGAATCAATGTGATTGGCATTCCTGGTACAATCGACAATGACATCAGCTGCACGAACTATTGCATCGGTTTCGATACCGCTGCAAATACAGCTATCGAGTGTATCGATAAGCTTCGCGATACCATGCAGTCTCATGAACGCTGCTCTGTTGTTGAAGTCATGGGCAGAAACGCCGGCTATCTTGCTATGTATGTGGGATTGGCCGTGGGTGCGACCGCAGTCCTGGTTCCGGAAGAAAAAATTGATTTCGAGCGGGATGTCGTGGAAAAAATCCGTAAAGCGCGTTTTAACGGCTTCACACATTACATGATCGTTGTTGCTGAAGGCGCCGGATCCGCCTCCGATATTGCAGCGAAGATCAAAGAGGCCACCGATCTTGACCCCCGCGTGACAGTTTTGGGCCATATCCAGAGAGGCGGTACCCCAACCGGACGCGATCGCGTTAACGCGACAAAAATGGGCTATCTGGCTGTGGAGCTCCTTCTGCAGGGAAAAACGAACCGCATTGTCTGTACGCATGATGGCGGCTTTACGGATGTTGACATTGACGAGGGACTGGCCATGCAGAAAAGCATCCAGCAGATGGAAGTTGATGTCCTGGCTGCTATGACCGGTATTTGAGCGCCATTTCCCCGTACTACATTCAATATTCAATACCAATGCAAAAAATCTGCCGTTTTCGGAAACGGCAGATTTTTTATGCTTTTGGATGACATTTTTCGTAAACAGTTTTAACCTTCTTATTCACCATGGACGCATAAAGCTGTGTCGAAGAAATATCGCTGTGCCCCATCAGCTCCTGGAGCGCACCAAGATCAGCGCCATTCTCCAACAGATGAACTGCAAAGCTGTGACGCAGGGTATGCGGCGTAATATCCTTCTCGATACCAGCCTTCGCCTGATAGTATTTCAGTATCTTCCAAAAGCCTTGACGACTCATGCGGAATCCGTTGATATTGACAAAAAGTGCCTTCTCGGAGGCGTCTGAAATCATCGTGGGACGTGCGTCGCTCAAATAGCTGCCCAGCGCCTTCAATGCTGCAGGATATAATGGAATAGCCCTTGTTTTTTTTGCGCTGACACAGCGTATCACGCCAACTTCCAGACTGACATCCTCTACATTCAAGTCAATTAGCTCCGTTACGCGGATGCCGGTGGCATACATAAGCTCCAGCATTGCCTTATCGCGGATCCCCTTCGGATCTACTGCAGCCGGTTGAGACAGAAGCAGTTCCACTTCCCTGCCGCTCAGGATCTGAGGAAGTTTTCTTTCACCTCGCTCGATATGAATCTGGTCGGTGATAGGCGAAACCTCCAGGAAACCGGAAGATACCGCATACACATAAAAATTCTTCAGACTGGCCAAAGTTCTTGATACCGTCGCGCCAGACTTCCCCTGCTCCAGCAGATAGTCCAAATAATTGCTGATATTCTGTTGTGAAGCATTCAGAATGCCGGTTTTCACGACGCGTTCCAGCCAATCGACGAACTGGCGAATGTCACGCATATAGGAAGATACCGTATTACCGGATGCTCGTTTTACCTGTATGAGGTAATTTTCGTAAACGTGAATCAAGTCCAGCATGTAGCAGCCTACCAATTTACCCTTTCATAGAATCTGTCGCACACTTGCGCGATGACACGATAATCCAATATAGTGGTCAGCAAAAATAAGCAGCAAGTAAAAAAGCTCGAAACCCAAAGGTGTTTTGCCGACCCAGTGAATGCATGCACCCAGTACCAATATAACAGCGGAAGCATCGTACAGTCACCGAATAGAAGGAAATATCGAAGAAGCCATCCACCGGAACCGCAGCTCGCAAGAATCCCCACGGATACAAATGAAAACAGAAACGCCTTAAAAAAGCATAAAACCATGAGCATCCGTTTCATGGACAGCACTATAAAAACAACAGATAACAGAAAGGGCACGAAAACCGCATTCAGCACACCAACGATCGACACAGGACCCGCAAAGATCCCGCACATCAAAGAAACCGTATCCTCAGGGGATACACAATAGCAAGCAACACCGAACAGTATACCGGAAAGCCAGAAGATTGCAAGAATCAGCGGCGTTTCCTTGCGAGTGTTCGTGCGTACGTAAATCGGGCTATTTTGCACCGCCAAAGACCCCCCTAATTCAAACAAGAGGGCCAAAACGCTTGCTTATGAAAAAAGGGAGATATGCACAGTGAACGATACAATAATCCACAAAATTTATGTGTTCATACTATACTCCATTTTT
>JALFJQ010000045.1 GCA_022775085.1 Clostridiales bacterium
GCCATGATTCGCCGGGTGGAAGTGAGCCGGGACTATAAGCTCACAATTTACTTCAATTTTAACCTCGACCAGTTCCTCCACGGGCTGGATTGTGGGGGTACCATTCAAGCAGGGGGTGTGTAAATGCGAGGTCTGCATGCAAGGATAAAAATGGAAATGAAAAGACCTCATTTTGTTTCCAAAATGAGGTTTTTCAAAGCTTTTTCTGGCTTTTATGGTGGAGATAAGCGGGATCGAACCGCTGACCTCTTGAATGCCATGCTTTGGTAATGAATATTATTTGATATTTATGCAGCAATTAGTCCAATAAGTCCAGAAAATCCGCATAAAAATCCATTATATATCAGTTGGTGCATAGTGTTTCGTCGTGATTCCGGTATGCGTTCCGGTACGATCTGTAGCGCACTTTTTAGGTGTAGCGCAGACCCGACAAAAACAACTGAAAGGAATGGAATTATGGAATACCTGACAACAAAAGAAACCGCCAAAAAGTGGGGTGTAAATGTATCACTCGTCCGTCGCTATTGCACGCAAGAGCGTATCCCCGGAGTGATTCAGAGGGACGGCGCATGGCTGATCCCAGAAGATGCCAAGAGACCGATGAAAATAGAACCGGGTGTAAAAGAGCCGGTGGTGCTCCCGGCATTGGCACAGAAGCTGCTTCGGCAGAAAAAGAAGAAAAGCTATCACGGGCTGTACAATTATGTCCAGATCAATTTGACCTACAGCTCCTGCCGCATGGCAAGCAACCGGCTGACCCGGCAGCAGGTGGAAACCATCTTCACCAAAGGGAAGGTGTCGGTGTCCTTCGAGCCCATGAAGGTGTCCGATTTGGTGGAGGTTTTGAACCACTGTGTCTGCGTAGACTACATCCTCGACCATGCGCAGGAGCCGCTGACCCCAAAATTCATCAAGGATCTCCACTACCAGCTTGTTTTCGGCACAGTAGATGACCGTCGGAAACGGGTTGCGCCGGGGCAGTACCGAAGCCCCAAATCCTCCCGAAAGGTGCCTTTCATGCTGCCGGCTGAACAGATCAGCTCCAAGCTGAAAGCCCTGATTGCGGAATATGAAGCGCTGACGGAGGTGGAGCGCCGGGACATTCTGCGCTTCCATGTGCGCTTTGAGCGGATTTTTCCCTTCGAGGATTGCAACGGCAGAATCGGTCGGCTGATCCTGTTCAAGGAATGCCTGCGGCACGATGTGATGCCCTTCATCATTGATGATAAACGGCGAAACCGATATCTGGAAGGTCTCCGGGAATGGGACGATGATCCCGGCATTCTGACGGAAGTGGTGATGGAAGCCCAGAGCCGCTTTGATGCCCAGATTCAGCTGCAAAACCTATCGGAGCACCGGCACAATTTCCTGTCGGCAGGCGTTAGGGAGGACTGATTATGAAGATTGATTACATGCCCGTGGGGGACTACTGCATCCCCAATCTGGAACTGCCCCAGGAATCCCGCCCCATCGGCAAATGGGGCAGAATGCACTGCCACTACCTGGAAACATACCACCCCATTCGGTTCAATCAGCTCATCCTCTCCGGCACCCTCTGGACGTATCTAGCCGACCTGAACGAACAGGCGCAGGCGCGTATGGAAACGCTGATCGCACAAATGAAAACCGCAGAGGGCGTTACCGAGAGCTTGAAAGCAAACGATCCTATGGCGTGGGTGCAGAGGATGAACAGCATCCAAGCTAGGGCGGAGGAGATTATAGTAGAGAAATTAATCTTATACTAACTCCTGCGTTCTTTTACATAAGTAACACAATGTTGGTAAATTGTGAATATAATTGGTCGATTCATCTTCTAAACGATACTAATTAATACAAAATGCTGGACATACAATGGCCTTTTGATTGTATGTCCAGCAAAACAGTTTTCGAGGTACAATATTACATTATAATCCAAAATACTTGGCAGCAAGAGATGGTTTTTTTGATAACTCAACCTCTAGATCGTTATAATCCCAACCTTTAATTATTATTTCTCCTTCCGCACTAATTGTACGAATTCTATCAATGGTATTAGGAGAGAAAAAACCGCTATAGAATAGACCATAGCAATCGGCATGGAATTCCTTTAATAGATCGCGTGCTTCAGATATGTCTTTTCGGCTGACTTGCTGCTTCATGTGCTTGCACTGAAATATCCATTTTCTTCTTTCTGAGCTAATTAATGTACAGTATTCTTCATCAGCCGTAATATCAACTCCACCATCTGCAGCACGGATATTTCCACGAATTTGGACATTTATAAACCCTAAAGAAAGCAATAGGTCGCGGCAAAAAGATTCGAATTGTTGTTCATTTAATCCTGTGAAATCAAATGATCTACCCCAAAAGTGATGCGGAGCCACAGCTAAAAAGTCCTTCTCCATTTTTTTCAATCTGTTCTTCTCATATGTAAAACACCGATCAGAGTCTTCTGGTTCAACCCGACAAATTGCAACCCACAGCTCTCCGCACGAAATGATTAACCTTGCTTTTGTATCAACAGAATACTTTATCATTGGTTCCATGTCACACTCTTCGTCGACCTGTGAAAAAGCATTGATTACTTCCCTGACAATTTTTAGGTCATAGATTATTCTATTATCGTCCACTTTTGTGATAAAATACTTAAATCCGGAATAGAATGAACACACCTTGTTAAGTGGATGGGATAATAGCTGCAGATTATTCAAACCGACACCAGTTAATGCAATATCAAATCTGCTGATATACACATTCTCAGAATTGCAATTGCACGCTCTTCCTAATGGATGGTCTTTTAGGTACTTGTTGCACAAGAATGGTGAGGCATTCTTTAATTTCCCCATAATCTGTTTTCGATATTCTTCAATTTCTAGTTGTTCCTCATTTCCTATGTCAATTTCGTAGAATGAGAGTTTTTCGGTCATTCGGAAGGCATTGACCAATATTTCAATTGTTTTGTTAAGTTCATTACAGGAGAAAGGAATACCGAAGAAACCGATTTGGTTAGAAACAAATGGACATCCAAGTCCATCATCATACTGCACTTCTGGCTCATGTCCAATAATTCGACGTAGGCTTTCAATAAATACTTTTTCCTCCTTGATAGTTTCAATGACGCGAAAAGCACTATCACAGTCTTCATATAGGAAGTCACGGTAGATGCTAAATATATCTTCATCGAATTCGAGATGTAAACGTTCAAGGGCACAACAATGGTCGATAGAATACGAGAAATAAACTATTCCCATGTCGCTGTCACAGTCGAATTCATAATGTTTATCATAACGGCTGCTAAATTCTTTTATAAACTCTACGGTATTCATAATGACCTCTTATTCCATACTTTTCTCAAATGAGTGATAATGGCGAGAGTTTGATATATTAAACGGACGTTATACAAATCAATGCATCAATCACTTACTTATTTATTTTACTTCGAAATTTGACTGATCATCATTATCGGGAAAGGAATAATCATTTAGTTCCGGAAAATCAAGAAACTCTGCAAGTGTCATATTAAACGCCAGGGCAACTTTGTGCAGAGTGGACGCTCTGGGGTCCTTTGTAAGACCGCGAACGATATTATCCAAAGTGGATTGGTTAATTCCTGCTCGAGTTGCCAGTTTGTTGATTGCAAAACCTCTCTCTTTACAGAGCTGACGAATTCTTCTTACATAGATCTCAGAATATTCCATAATGCATCCCTCACACACATCATTACCCATTCACGGGTTAATATGATGATAACAACGAAAAGTGGAGGGATTACCCGAATACGGGTTGACTTAAATAATAAACCCATACTACAATAGTATTACCCGAATATGGGTAATACTATTGGGGTGAGGGTTTGTTATGTGTGTATGTACATTCTTCGGGCATAAGGACTGTCCGGACTCGATTAAAGAAAGGCTATGGGAAACCCTGAAAGAACTAATTGTGAATCATCATGTGGACATGTTTTATGTCGGCAACCAAGGCAGATTTGATGTAATTGTGCGCAGCGTTCTGCGAGAACTGAAGAAAGACTACCCTCAGATCAATTACGCGGTTGTGTTAGCCTATATTCCAGGGAAACAAAATGAATATGACAATTACTCCGATACGATGTTGCCGGAAGGAATAGAATCTGTCCATCCGCGCTATGCAATTTCTTGGCGCAATAACTGGATGCTCCGGCAATCAGACTATGTGGTTACATACATCACTCACTCTTGGGGCGGTGCCGCGCAGTGTGCTGCCAAGGCAGCACGCCAGGGAAAGACTGTGATCAACCTTGCAGACATAGAAAATGATGCTTTAGAAAAATGAAATGCGGGTGTTTTCGCATTGAAAGCACCCGCATTTCATGGTATAATATTTGCAACAAATGATTGTTGAGGTTTCACTATGCTGGAGAACAAATTAGGAATCACCTCTTCTCCTGCGCTTGCGGAAGCAGAGGAGCGTATCAGCAAAAAGAAAGCCGTGGAGCTCTTTGAATCCGGGGTTCTGGATACCTTGGAGGCGGGAAAGTTTGCGTCTTTGCAAACCATCCACCGTGTTCTCTTTGAAGATATCTACGATTTTGCAGGCAAGATCCGTACTGTCAACTTGGCTAAGGGCAGTTTCCGCTTTGCCCCTCTCATGTATCTGGATGCTGCGCTGCAGAACATCGACAAGATGCCACAGGGCAACTTCGACCAGATTGTCGAGAAATATGTGGAAATGAATATCGCTCATCCTTTCCGGGAAGGCAATGGCCGCGCGACCCGAATCTGGCTGGACTGTATGCTGAAAAAGGAAATCGGCATGGTGGTGGACTGGAGCAAGGTTGACAAAGAGGACTATCTGCTTGCCATGGAGCGCAGCCCCGTCCGGGATATTGAGATCAAGCATGTTCTCCGCACTGCCTTGACCAATCAGGTGAACAGCCGGGAAATGTTTATGAAGGGCATTGACCATAGTTACTACTACGAGGGATATACGGCCTTCCAAACAGAGAAACTATATAGATAGCCAAAACGGTCGCAGACGTTTGAGTCTGTGACCGTTTTTATCTCTCTGGCTGTGCTACCAAGGCACACCGGTTTCAAGTTAAGCAGCAGAGTTTACAGACTCTTCATACCGTAATCCCCCGCCATATCAGTAGGTTGCTTCTACCTCTGAGCGCTGGAGTAACGTCCGGAAAATGGTAGGGCAGACAGGCATAATCTCGGAGTTGTTTTTCTCATGGCTCTTCATCAGATTTAGGAATTGGAGACTCATTTAGTCGCGGACAGAAATGTGGCCTTAAACTATAGACATTCTTTTTCTGTAATCGCTTATGTTTACTAAGACCTGTACAGTAACTATTTCCAAATGATTTAATACATCCTCCGGAGAACTGTTTATCGATTGACCAATGGCTATATAGATTGCTACAACCAAAACAACTTGTTGGAAAGAACTTATTATTGGAACTCACAGGTATCACCTCCTTAGCAAACATTGTATCATATATGGGCACCCATATCAAGTACGTCAAAATGTATGGGTGCCCATATATTCCATTTTTCGACAATGTAGGCTATACTAATATAAATGGAGGTGGGAATTGTGAAACAAACTGATGCCCAGTTACGTGCCACCAAAAAATATCAATCGAAGTTTGAAATGCTGCGGGTTAGAGTCACACCGGAAGAAAAACAAAGAATTGTTGAACATACGAATAGCAGGAAAGAATCACTATCAACTTTTTTTCGTCGAGCGATTTTTAAAACAATCGCAGATGAAACAGAGAATAAGGGATAATCAAAAATGACAATTGTAGAGGCTATTAAAGCGGTATTGTCGTCACATCCGGATGGAATGGATTATCTGGAAATATATACTGCCATTATTGAAGAAAAGTTATATTCTTTTGGAGCAACAGATCCTCAGAATGTTGTACGTGGACAGCTAAGAAAACACTGCGATGGATTAAATTTTCCTTCTTCGTCAAAGAATAAATATTTCAGAATTATTCGCCGTGTAAATAACACGAATTACTATGCCTTGATTGATAATTCTCCAATCAAAGTACTACCAGCTGAGCCATACGATACAAGTGATCTCCTCCCTGAGGAAAAGATGCAGCAGGCGTATCTCGAGCATGCTGCATTAATAAAAAATCAACTAATTTCATTAATTCAATCCTGTAGCCCGACTTTTTTTGAGCATCTCGTTGTTGATATGCTCCTTGAAATGGGATATGGTTATGATAAGAATTCTGGAATTGTTGTGGGAGGACCTCACGACGGAGGAATTGATGGAATTATATATGAGGATAAACTTGGTTTGGATTTGATTTATATCCAGGCAAAACGATACAACAAATCTGTGAATGTTGGAAGAAGAGATTTACAGGCATTTGTTGGTGCTATGGAAAAGATTCAAAAGGGTGTATTTATTACAACGTCATCATTTACTCGAGAGGCGCAAAAATACATCAATTCCCAGCAGCAAAAAAGCATAAAGCTTATTGATGGAGACATGCTTGCGGATATTATGCTCAAATATGGACTTGGTGTGAAAAAAATAGGTGAATTCTCAATATTTAAGCTGGATTCGGACTATTTCGACTAATTACTCCAGAAAAAGAAGGGATTTGCATGGATTCTATTGTGTTAAACATGAAAGAACTACTTAGTGTCTCCGAAAGCAAGCTTCCGAAAGGCAAAGTAGTAATCCCACTATACCAGAGACCGTATAAGTGGGAGGATAGTAAAATTGTTGGTTTGCTTCATGATATATATGAAAGCAAGAAGTTTCTGGGTATACTGATTTTAGATGAATGTCAGTCTCATTATGATTTAATTGATGGTCAGCAGAGAATAACAACGTGCATTCTTTTCTTAGCGGAACTGTATAATAAACTCGAGAATAAAGGTTTTGCACAAAAACGTATTCGTGAAGTTTTATTTTCAAATAATAATATACGAGTAAAGAATGATTCTGTTGCAAAAGGCGATACCAGCCAAAATGCTTCCTTTCCGGGGGAGAATGATTATCTTGCCATCATTGATAATAAAATCGTATTGAATATTTCTGATGATAATGACTGCTACCTTCAAAAGGGTAGTTTTGAGAATGCGATGTCAGTCATACGTCAGAAAATAAACGCTTATTCAGAAGACCAGTTATCTGAGCTGAGCAAAAGAATCCTAGAATGTACTGTCCTGGTTATTATCAAAAAAAAGGAAGGGGATACAGTTTCGCAATCTGCAGAGCAGATTTTCCTCGATATCAACGAAAAGGCGCAAAAATTGGAGCCTGCTGATATTTTTAAAGGCCATTGCTTCAAAAACTATGATGCAGAGGAGTATGCACAGCTTAAAAGTCAGTGGTCTAAATTACTAAAAAATGCAGTGTCTTTGAAGCCAGTATTTGCAGATGATCTTAGTTGGTTTATTTACCATTTTCTGATTGGTATCTGGAATGATGAGTCTACGTTGCTTGTAACAAAAGATTTAACAATAAATGATATCCATGTTTTGGCAGGAAAGGATATTGATTATACCAATAATCTGTTACAAAGTATGATTTCTTTTGCTGATACAATTCTAACATTCTGGGCAAACATAAAAAACGAGGACTATGTATTTGAGGGTCTATGTAAAGCATCTGAAATTGCTGCACATAGGCAAGAGATAAAGAAACTAGCTTCTATGCGGAATCAGTCGCTGGAAATACTTGATTCCATAGGCACTGCAACATATCAAAAATTTCCGTTCCTGAGTTTCGTTTTTTATGTTCAGCACAATGAAGGAACATTGGGGGAAAGAATCTCTTTCGATGATCTTAGAGTGATTATCTCTGATTTGTACATATACTCTATGCTTTTTGTGCTCAATGCAGAGAAGAAAAGTAAATCAATAATTGATACTACAGTTCGCCACGCCATAAACGCGGAAGATTTTTCTGTACACAATCTGCTTGAGGCAACAAAAGAGCTTCGGAGGAATCAACAGGATAAAGGCTTTTCCTTGAAAGAATGTGGAAAGGACTTTAATAAGCAGGCATTTGTATACTCTATTATTGACTTTTATGATTCGCGAGCAAAAATACTGGTGCAGAAATATAGGCGCCATGATGCAGAAGATCATAATCAGGAACACTTCATCATACCTGACGACAATAAGATTATATGGAAACTGAGTAATATACCCAAAAAGAAAAAAGATGGGTCTCTGTTATTTGATAATGCCACTGGAGAACCTAAAACTCAGAAAAGAGAAATCAAATTAAGCCCCATTTCAGCAGAGATGGTAAGATATAAAAAACACCTTATCAATTACATTATCATCCCTAAAGAATTAAACGGCGAATTAAGGAGTTTTGATATTGTCCATAAAATCAGTGAAATTGAAAAATGGTATCAGGTACCGGGGAGAAGTTTGCCCAAACATATCCAAATTTTCATAGAGAGAATAAAGGCAATGCCGTCTTATCAAGAGCTCAATGAACTTAAACAATCCCAAGAACATGATTTAACGGATACGAGAGACGAAGAAGTAATACGTCAAATTCAAGAAAAGTACGATCTTTTCTTATCTCAGTACTTTTCTGAAGAAAATGAGCTGCAAATTGTAGATGCGCTCCAAGAAGCTTATAATTCTCGTTTACCAATCCGCCAACAGGCAACTGTATAAAATGAAGGTCTACAACCACAATATGTGTGGCTGTAGACCTTTGCATTATTTGTCCATGTACTGTTCCAAGAACAATTGTCCATCGTTATTAGAATAGTTCTTTTTCAATAATTCTATTCCTGCATCGGCATACGCATTCATTTTGATGAGAAGCTCAGTTCCGTTAGTTACATCGTCACAGATATGTGCAATGAGGCCTTTAACGATTGCTAAGTCGGTTTGGTCTAAACTAGTAATCAAACAAATATCCTTGTCTTTTTTTGAATAATCAGGATTCGCACCTTCAAGTATTGCAACCATAATGGCACAAGTATACATCTGGTACTTTGTTTTAAATAGATGCTTCTCGTTTACAACTTCATCGTAAAATGCCTGATTTGAGGCAGTTGTTGAAATATGACTTGAGGGTTTTATTGTCAACAGTCGTTCTTCTAGAGCCATACTCAGTATTCCTCCTTATAGGCAATTTGGGTCTTTGCCCAGGTGTCACTTGTTCTGTTCTCTAGGTAATACTCTGTTTTTACATAGGGCTTAAGAATGTCCCGGTATTTGTCTGTCAGATCGCCTGTTGACACCATGAATATGATTTGTTTTCCAAAGTGCGGCAGATACTCAGCGATTGCGGTCTTATGTTCTTCTGAGAAAAGGCCCAAGGGGTTATCAATAATGATGGGTGCTGCAAAATTTGAGGATTTGTTCAGTCCTGAAATGTACGACAAGCTGATTACTTTGGACTGGCCGGTGGACGGATTCAAAACACGTCCCGGTTCAATCCGATATGTTTCACCGTTACATAGTTCAAGGAGCAAGCTATAATCTTTGGTGATTTTAATGCCCTTGTATTTCTTTGGCGCATTCGTAATTGCGCGAAAAACCTCTGTTGCATTTCGCTCGACTTCCACTCTTTTGTCTTCCAAAAGCTGCTCACGATAGTCGTTGAATAGTGCAATGAGATTCTCAGTCAAGTTAAGTGTGTTTTGGCAGCGTCTTCCCTCATCATCAGAATAGCTTAATTGAGCCAGTTTTAACTCCAACTCTGCGAGCTTTTCTTTTGCCTGGCCCAAACGCTCTTCTGCCTGACCTTTTTTGAGCAAGCACTCATCACGCTTTTTTTCCGTCCGGTTAATATCCTGAACAAGCTGTTCGCTGGCATCTTCACTAAAGCTACCAATCTCACGTTTCAATCTGGCAAGTTCCAGAGACAATTGTGTGATGTCTTGCTCATATTCCAGAATCTGGATGTTTAAATCATCGATTCGTTTTCTGCTTGCCTCACCATGCCCACAAAATTTACGGATAGCATAGAATAATTGCTTGCGTTCATTTTTCAAGTATAAATCGTCTTCCGTGACGAAGTTCTCGTCAATATACTTTTGTATCGCTGCAATCCGATGCTCATCCATCTTTTCGCCGCAAACACAATGTGACTGAGATATTAGGTGGAGCAGGTGTTCTTTTACAGAAGTGCTGATACTATACTCCTCTGGTTCAAGTTCTTCTGTTTGAGTAATACGATTGAAAGCAATAGTACCCAAAATGCATGTTGCATTTTTCTGAAGACATGTATCTCTTTCAAGAACGCAAGCATTTTTGTTATCGGTAGTGCGCTTAATTTTGGATTCAATGCTTTGTTTTCGTTCTATACGCCCTTGGTTTTCTTCAAAGTCCTTGAGTTTATCTTCAAATCTCCGGATACGTTCATCAGCTGCTGATATCTCACTGTCATACTTTGCAATCAACGTTGACTCGTCTTCAACTACTCGGGCTATTTCTTCTTTCTCTTGCAGTATGGTTTGGTGCTGCCCTTGCTTTTTTATCCAAGCATCTCGGTCCTTTTCGTAATCATTTCTAAGAATTTGAAGGTCCTCGATTGCATTGTCGATTTCTTTTATTCCAAGGATTCTTGCTATAGCATCCTTATATTTTGTAGAATCTTTCGATCCACTTGCCAGACTATAGTCGTTGATTTTTTCGCCATCAAAGAAGAAATATTGAGCTGCGTCCTGGTGAATAAGGGAATTGATATAGTCAATCTTCTCCTCCTCTTGAGTTGTTACAGGAATCCCATTTTTAACAACGGTCAGTACAGTCTTATAGTCTGTTTTTTTAGGGAGTCCAGAGACCTTACCTCTCAGTTCAACAGAACGTGTGATTTCGATTTTATCTGATCCATGCTCTGCAAAGATTGAAACGCTTGCACTATAATTCTTTTCATATTGGGCATTTATGTTTATCAGATCAGAAAGTGCCGTATCATCTTTTGTGCCATATAGGCAAAACAAGATACCCATAAAGAAGCTGGTTTTGCCCACATCATTATCAGCAAAAATGATGCTAATATTTCGCTCACCAGATATAGGGAACTCAAATATAGTTTCACCGTAATACACGCGATAATTATTGAATCTGATTTTATTAATTATCATTCTGCCGCACTTCCTTTATATATGCCTCAATTTCCGCACTGATTGGACCACGTGTACGGCGTTTCTTCTGGTAGACATGCTCTTTTTCAATACGGAGTATTTCTTTAGCAAGTTTTTCATCAACATTTCTATCGAGAGCTAATGTTGAAAGTAGATCTGCCATATTGTTCTCTCCTTATCAATAGTCAAGAGGATTTAAGCGGCGGTTGCTTAAGAAGTCCTCAAGCTCGTCTCTTGCTTGTATTCCATTTATTGCATCATCAGCGATCAGCTTGATCCGTTCAAACTGGCTTGAAATCATAGAAACAGCACGTTTTCGTTCCTCATCAGAAACGCTACCGTCTAATACCGGGTAGACCAAATAATCATAAACCCAAGCACGCGATTTATTCGGTGCTGTGCGTAACACACGACCTCTTCTCTGGATAAACTGTCTTTCTGATGTTGAGGAACTGACAAATACTGCAACGTCGCAAGCCGGAATATCAATACCCTCGTCCAAACATCCGACCGCAAGCAATACTTTTCGGATACCCTTTTGAAATTCTGAAAGCATAATTGGTCGTTCGGTTTTAGGATTTCGGTCACCAGTGTATATGAAATGTTCTTTCCCTAAGCTGGTTAACTCATTCGATATTTCAGCAAGATGTGCTTTGTCGTCACCGTATATTAAGACTCTTGCCTGATCGGGTACTTCATCAAATACCTGCAACAGAGTCTGTGTTTTATTGGTATTTAACTTTATCAGTTTTGCTCTATCTCGCAATAGAGTATCGACCTGTTCCTGATATTCGCTTTTTTCTTCCTGATCATTTGAAGCTCCAATCAGCAGTCTGAGTTTAATGATCCTTTGCGTTAGTCTTTTGTATTCTGACCAAGATTCATCATCCATTGGTACGGGAAAAACATGGTAGTAATACTCAACCAAGTATTTTGCTCGTAGAGCATCGGATATTGAGAACTCAAAGCAATTATTTTGGAAATAGTTCAAAATTAGTTGTGAACCGGCTTCGTCAAAATTTCGCTTGGGAGTAGCACTCAATCCGATCCGATATCTCGGATCTAGTTGCATGAGTTGCTGGTAGCTTGTTGCGCCCATGTTGTGTACTTCGTCACAAATCAATCCAAAGGAACTCGAACGAATCATTTTCCATTTGTCCATATAAAAGTCTTTGATTGCAGACTTATAAGTGGATAAAATAATTGCTTTTTTCGAGTAATTTGCCTGTGCTAATGCAAACAACAGCCGCCGTCCTTCAGGATGGGTTGTTCCAATTTTAATTAAGAGCTCGTCTGGAAAAAATAACCTGACATCTTTTTCCCATTGCTCAAGCAGTTCTAAGCTTGGAACGAGGATAAGAAGTGTTTTCCACGCATCAATTTGACTCATGGAATACATGGCTGCTTTTGTTTTGCCCGAACCAGTTGCCATCATTAGAAGGCTGCAGAAACCAGATGAAATAAAGTAGTCTTTTGCATCTTCCTGACATTTTCTAGGCTTAAAATTGGGGTGTATCCCAGCGGAAATGCGATACACATATTCAATAGGATGTTCGGGCGCAAATTGGATGAGTTTCTTTAGTGCAGCTTCAGGAAACTGATACGTAGTGATAGATTCCGCGGTTCCTGCCCAAAGACGTTCAAATCGCTCCTCTTTTTGTGTTACTCTGTTTTTTAAGGTTGGAATCCAGCTTTGGGATACTTCAAATGACTCTTCATTATTGATCCATCCTCCCATGGTTTCGTTTATCGATCCAAGAAAAGAAACTGAATTTCCAACGCCATCCTTAAAAATTCCAAATTTCTCGTGAAAAAGGCCATATGATTTGTCGGTATTCTTCCTCAGACATACTCGGATATCTAGACGCCTATTTTTAATAAGCCAGCAGAGATTTTTTACGTTAGGAATTGTACAGTTAAGCAGCGCATCAACCTCGGGAGCAATGTTTTTTTCGATAATTCTGCGGATATCATATCCAACCATTATTGCGTGTTCGTCTTCCTTGCTCAAGTTTACACTACACAAGATCCGAATGTAGCCACCATTTTGGATAAAATCATACAAACCATTTGCTATATAACAAAGGATTGAAGAGCTGAAATAGCCAACCGCGCGGCAGTACTCTTTACTTTCGCGTAAACAAGGAATATAGAACTCTTCGATAATATTGTTTTCACCACTCCAATATATATCGTGAAGAGGCAATGACTGCAAACTCATTTGGCATACTCCCCATTGTTACAGTAATTCAAGCAATTGCCTGACATCATCAATCGTGTTTCTCTCCGAAAGGGAAATACGTATTACTCTGGAAACATCATCCTCTCTGCCCATAGCCTGAAGAACATGTGACGGCATCCCAGCGGTGCAGGCAGATCCTGTCGAAACGGCAATTTTTTCACTAACTCTACGGATAAATCTCTCGTTGTCAAAAGATTTCGTTTTAACAACAATGCTGAATAATCCAGGAATATGATTGAAGGGGTCTCCGAGCACTTCCACGTTACAATGTGCTTCTAATAGTGCACGTACCGAAGCGTCGAGCTTCTTAAGAGCACGGATACGTTCTTCCTGATGCTGAAGCGCGATCTGCGCAGCTTTTCCGAATCCTACAATATTGTGCACCGCTAATGTGCCAGCTCTCATTCCGTTTTCCTGTTCACCACCGTGCATGAAAGAGGTAATGGGAGGTAATCCGTACATATCTCCATGGATATAAGCAGCACCAATTCCCTTGGGTCCATGCAGTTTATGCGCAGAAATGCTCATGAAATCGACGGGAAGCTGGTTTACATCAATGTCCATCTTTCCGACAACTTGCGTCCCGTCAATATGCAAACGGACATCATGTTGCTTGGCAATGGTTCCCAGCAGAGAGATGTTGTTTAAAGATCCAACTTCGTTGTTTCCCCAGATAAAGGAAGCGAGGATACTATCTGAGCAAATCTCTTTTTCAAAAACACTTGGATCAACTTGAGCATATTGATTTACATCCAAAAAGGAAACCCTGAATCCACGGTCTACTTTCGGTACGGATCCCAAAAGGGAGAACGATGCATCATGATTTGAATATAGCTCACCATTGAGGTACTTGCAGGTGTTGAGCGTTGCATGGTGTTCTGCTTTTGATGTAATAATGTGGTTTCCTTTTTTTTCGTACAATTTCCGATAATCTGCCACTCCTTTAAGAATCATATTCGTGCTTTCAGTAGACCCGCACGTAAATACGATTTCCTCAGGAGTTGCATGAATCAGTTTTGCAACAGCCTCACGGCTTTCTTCAACGGCACGCTGGGCATTTTTTGCGAGTGTATAATACTTACTGGATGGATTTCCGTACTCCTCCTGTAAATAGGGGAGCATTGCAGCCAATACCTCAGGGTATAATCGGGTAGTTGCACTGTTATCCAGATAAATCATAGAGTATCACCTACACCAAGAGTTTCAAGAACGTATCGGTCTACACTGCCTGCGTGCTTATAATGGGACTGAAGAATAGTAGCACCTCTATCAATGTGGGCTTTAACGTACTTCGGAAAATATTCGTCGTCCGATAGATGCTTCCCTTCAACTTCCTCCATAATTACTTTAAAAAAGTCATCATATTCACCAGTTATTGTTTGCCGATTCAGCTCAAGACCGTTGCTATCAGAGTTGAATTTTGTAATCGGTGTGTTGGTTTGTAAAGACCATGCGATAGCATGCTTTACCAAAGTGTATGGTTTCAGAGAAGTGCTCCGACCTATTTCTTCAAAGATTTCCTGGGTTTTTTTTGAAGTTTTTAGCTTAAATATCATACAAGGCCCTCTTGAAAATAACCATCTTGGATAACTGTTCGTCCAGACGTTTCGACATAGTTCAGTGTATATGCATGCGTAATGTTAGGCACTATAGCGTCATAGTATGGACCGACAACTTCCTCATCAGTAGAAAAGATTACGACCTGATCGCTTATACCTGGGAAGAAAACCTTAGCAATTTGCTCGCGATGCTCAGTGTCAATTCTTGCAAAAGGGGTGTCAATAATAAACGGTATTTTCTGTTCCGATGACTTGATAATCGCCCAATACAGTGCCAGTATGAAAACCTGTTTTTCGCCTTTGGAAAGTTGATTGATTTCAAGACGTTTGTAGAGGTTTAACACGCAACCATCATCGAATCCAAATTGTGAGAAATCTACAGTCTTTGTCAAATAATCACGAAGTTCCTTCTTACTCCTACAATGTAGGAGTTCCATTGCACGAGCCATACCAGCATTGCCCAAACGATATTCCAGTTCGTCCATGCCAATGTTTTTCAGCAGCAATGCAAGTTCATAAACAGTGTATGTCTGGCTTTTATAAAGGCTAATATGGAAATTGTCATCAAGCTCAATCAAATCAACATAGTTTTCTTTACGAATGATTTGTTGGAACATTTGAATTGCAAGACGCTGAACCTGTTCAAATTTTGCATGTGTCGCATGCTGTATCATAGCATCCATTACTTTCTGAATACGTCCAGTGTACATAAAAGCAGTCTGATTCCGTGCTTGCGACTGGAGAGCTTTGTAAAGCCGCTCTAATAGCTTCTGCGTATCAACTAAATTATTCTGTTCCTTTTCGAGCTGAATTTTCGCATTTTGGGCCGATTCTTGGTATTGTGTGATGTCATTTTCCAATCGTGCCATTTCAGCAACGTATGCGTTTGCGTCAATTTCGGGTAGTGCAGATCTCAGACGTCGTGCTGCATCGTCATACTTTCGAATGGCCCTCTCCTTTTCGCGAAGTGCTTTTATCAGTCTGTTCCTGTCAAAATCACCCAGCCTAACCATCATAGAAATGACATGATGTTGTGCTTCTTCAGAAAGGTCATGGATTCTGACAAATCCATCTGTATTCCATGCTGGTTTTAATTCTTGTGAAAGTCCATCAACGAACTGTTTGGCAAAGTCATTGTCAAGCGGCAAACTCTGCGTACGAATTATCTGCTCGATCATATCTACGGATATTTTGGACATCACCATCCGATATTGCTCGAGCTGCTTTTCCTTGTCCAATTGTACAGATGCCTGTGCCGCGAGCTTTTTCACAATGAACAGCGGCATTGTAGTTTCTACGAAGTCACGGATTTTTTTTGTTTTGTCCTCTTTAATACGTTCCTGATATTTCATCTCAGAGGATAGCACATCTTGCTCGTCTTGTGTCAATCCACCGGACCGAATAAATTTATCTTCTAATGCAGATCTTCGTGACAACAGATCAGAAACTCGATCCTCCAATTCGCTAATTTTTACATGAAGAGACTCAATTTGTTTTTCAGAACGAATACGCTGATTCTCCGTTTGCTCAATTAGTTTTCTAGTTGTATTGTACTCATCGTTGTCTTCGTATGTATTAATAAAAGATGCGCAGAATTTCTTAATAATACTAAACGTATCATAACCACATAATGTTAGGACCGCTGTCTTAAGGTACTGGCTATAATTGCCACTCGTGAAAAATTCTCCAACATCTTCACCATCAAAAAAGAAAAAGTCAAAAAGATTTGGGGGAATGACAGAATATAGATAATTCTGAAAAAAATCCATGTCTTTGGTACCGAGCAGAATACCGTCCTGGAATACAGAGTATTTCTCTAAGAGCCGTTTGTTCTGGTATGTCCACTCACGCCTAATTCGGTAGTTTTTTGTAATACGGTCTAAAGGGATAGAGATATCTAATTCAACGTATGCATATACAGGGTTTGCCATAAATGCATCATGGTTGATTAGATTCTTGATTTTAAGGGTATACTGGTTGTTTTTTTCTTGAAAATGAAAGCATTGCGGTCCATAGAGTGCCAGTTTTATAGCGGTAAATAGAGAGGTTTTTCCGGCACCGTTGTTCCCACCAATTAGGATAATGTTTTTCCCTTTTTGCGTAGAAAAATCTATTTCTGATTCACCGAAATATGAGCTGAAATTACACAGCCTCACTTTGTTTATTTGCATATTTCTTACCCTTGTTGTATTTCTACAAGTTCATCTTCCTGGAGCCATTGCTGTGTAACAGAGCGTCCCAGGGCATCTCGCAGAATACGTGTATTTGAAAAATATTTGGATTTATTAACTTGAAAAATCATATTTTGTAGTAATTCCATTGGTACTTGGTATTCGCGGGCATACTGACAAAGCATCTCACAGGTTTCAGTATCAAAAACAGGACGCTTTAGTTCATCCCACGGGAGTCGCTTGCCCATAACATCGTAATAGAGTTCTACTAGTGCCCTTCTGGACAGATCCTTCTCTTCATCCCAGATGCGGTCAATTGCGCGCAGTTCATCTTCCGTAATCAACTCATAATTAATTGTCTTTTGGGTTTCCAACAGACGACGGAGAATCATTTTACGTGCTTCCCAATTGAATGGCCCATATCCCAGATCATTATTTGCGGTACGATATACAGTACCATCACGACGTTTTTTTTCGCGGTAAGTACCGATATCGCGAATTTCCATGAGCCATCGTCTAAACTCTGCAAGTGGGATTAGTTCACGATGTCCAGAACGAATAAATCCATTCAACGATTTGTCTTCCTTCACAACTGTGCATACCCAACAGCCGAATCTGGACTGACCACAGGATTGCTGTTGTGATTCTTTTGACGAAAAACCTGCAAACGGGCATTCACCACTATCTGCTCCGGCATACAATTCTATCAGCTTTGAGTTATTCCCACCCCATGCATTTTTTCTGTTATTACTCATCAGAATATCCCACACATCGTCAGTGGATAAGTCAACGATTGCAGGATACACATATGCATCTTTAATTGTTTCATGGCGGTTTAGCAGACGGTCTACCAGCTCCCGCCCCTCAATTCTTTTTTTCCGAGCGGCACTTTCTGCCTTTCGTACGCCCAATAGAACAACAACTTCAGTCTTTTGCTCTTTGATTATTTTCTCGATAAACACCCCACTCGGTGCGATCTTCAAACGATCTGTGCACCAGCGGAAAGTTCCGTTTGTACGAGGCGTTGGAAAACCACGACCAATCACATTTGCCCAGAAGCTGTTATCTGGTTTTGGCGTAACCTTAACGACATGCAACGGAAGTCTATCTTTTTTGGCTGCTTCTCGCAATTTTTGAAGCATTTCATCCAAATATATTTTAATTAGCGGATTCTCAACAAGCGTATCAGAAGACACGATGTAAACATCTTTTTTGCGCTCTTTGGGATCAAGGCGATGTAACATCTCGTAAGCTAGATGAACGACAACGGTGGAGTCTTTTCCTCCACTATATCCAATTATCCAGGGGCGAGAATCCGACTGGTATACGAGTTTCATTTCCTTTAATTTATCAGAAATAATATCGTCTACACTGTATTCCATCTTAACTCACTCCGTTTTTATAGAATAGACTTTTAATAATTTATTCTACCACATATTTTCGAAAATGGAAGTGGTCAATCTCGCATTTTATACAAGATGGTATGCTTTTCTCCGCATTAAACATTGTTCATAGCAAAAATCTGCCGCCGTCATTACCATCAATAGCAAAGGAGAACAGCGTCCCCTTGCTGATGGTCGCAAAATAGCCGGACTGTGCGTACGCTTCGGAATACCGCTCTTCAATCACTGCCAGTGATTCCCGCAGCTGGAGCATCGCCGCAACCTCATGCTTGCAGGGGTAGCTGCAAAAGCAGTCACACAGCAAATTTCGAATCTCGCCATTCTCATATTCGAACTCAACGGTATAGGGCTGCGTCCCCTCCACAATGGCATACCCCTTTGTGACATTCAGGCAGAGATAACGAACCCGGTTTTCTATGAGTTGATTGCAAAAGTAAATGCAAATGATACCCTGTTTTTTACGCTGTTTTTTTGCATTTACTTTTGCAATCAACTGCCCTGTTAGCTTTATTATAATTTATTACAGTCCAATTAATCGGTACAGAACGAAGAATCTTGGAAATATTTACTTCCTTGCTGCCGAGCGGATGGAGAGGAAGGATCACTTCAATCGTAAAATAAAGCGTGGCCATCTGTAGATTTCAGATAGCCACGCTTTACAATTATGCCAAGCCCTTTAAATACTCCTCCACATTCAGATAGTGGATACCGTTTACTTCACAGCTTTCGCCACGGTAGATTACATATTTACCGGTAATCGGACCAAAACGCCGTTCGGTTGCCTTCAAGCATTCGGCATCGGTTAGATACCGTGTCTGGCGTTCTGCGATTTGATCACTGTGTTTTATCTCGTAGCATTCGCAGGAGTTGGTCTTGTCGCTGAAGATCACCATGTCAAACTCAGCTCCGGCAAAGGTCATCTTAAAGACACGGTGGTTTTTATCAATCGCCTTTGTCGTTTCAAGAAGTACAATCTCTTCCATCATGCGACCACGCACTTCTTCCAGAATGCGCTCACATACCATATTCCGTTCCGCCTCGCTCAGTTCAGCAAAAACAGGATCGTTTCTCAAGGAGTACACCAATGCTTGCGCCTGACAATACCGCATACCGGGTTGTGCAAACAAAATCCCTTCCAGAGGCTCCGCCGCGACAGAGGTTTCGACCGGACTCTCAACAATGAGATCCAGAGCCATGAGATACTCTTTGATTTCCGCAATATGCGCCTTTGTGATACCAATGGACAAGTTTTCCTGATTGCGGATATCCAGAAGTTCCATCAAACGCTTGGTGACATCTTCCGTGTTAACCCGATCCAGAATATCAGAATTTCTCATCGGATCTGTTTCCTTACGCATCAGCTGCGCGGCAGAACCGAGATCGTGGGACTTGAAGCGCTTGGTGAACGTGCGAAGAACGAACCGATGCGTCATATCCTCGATGACCCGGTTAATTGCGTTTGTGAGTTCGCCGGCATCATAGAGGGACTGCAAGTGGCGGTAATAGCGACCATCCTTACAGCAGTCCAAAGAATGCTGAATATTCTCGCAAATCGCAGTATCAATATAGCGGCGCGTGGTTTCGTCATCGCGGAAAGACGCGTCTTCAGCGTTCACATCGGCATCATCGAAGGCGAGTTCTCCCGCTCGAAGCGTACCACCGTAGCGAATATACTCGTCAATACTGTCAATGCCTAAAAGCCTACTGTACTCTCTAAAGGGAATGAAGGTTGTATGAATGGTGACAGCACGGTCATAAAGCTCTTGACGAAGGGTAAACCAAAACCCCAAAGAGTCTGTTCCGGACAATACGATCTTCATTCCCATGGCGGCATAGATATCGGAGAATAACGCCGCAGAGTCAATGAAGTCTGGCATCAGCGTGACTTCATCAATGAAAATGTATTTGTAACCCAGCTCCTGTAGCTTCTTTAAGTCACGATTCATGGCTGCCATGGTATCCACACTTCTGGCTTTTATATATACCGCCTTTCCGAGCTGATCTTCGCTCATTTCGAGCAATGCCTGGCGAAGCATGGTGGTTTTGCCGGTGCGGCGAAGACCATACAGCAAGCAAACCCGGTCATATCCGGAGCCGTTAATGTATTTCTGCAGTTGTTCAAAGCAATCCCGCTTTTCCCAATCGCGGACACCCTCGGTCATGGCGAAAAGACCACGTCCGATCACAACATTCGTTTCAAAAGAAACACGAGCAGCCCTTGGCACAAAAGAAGAGGATTCTGCTTTCAGAGTTTTTAACTCTTCCTGGAGGGATTTGCGAAGAGACACCTGCTCCATCACAGCATCCCGTTCTGTAATCTTTATATATTTGCTTCTTGTTTTTCCGTTTTCAGTCCACTGAAGATATGGCTGTTTTTTCCCATGAATGGTTTTATAGGTGATACTGCCTTGTGGGAGCTTTGATATTAAGTTTTCCAATTCCTGAATGCGTTCCAGTTGTTCCTTCATATTTGCACCTCGCAAACCTGCTGCTTTGCTTACTCACTGATAAATACAATTACAATTCGTGTACAACTATAGTATAACCCATTATAACCAATTCGTCAATTGGTTATAATGGGTTATGTCATGCCTGATGTTGTTGTCTTTCTCCGAAAAGTGTCGGATTACTTCAAGATACGTGTAGAGAAAGCTGTATTGATGAAGTCATCTTGCAGTTTATACATTTCCGTGATACTATGTTGGAAAAGCAAGGATAAGGCAAGTGTAAGGGACTTGCCTTTGAAAGAACCGGAATTTATGATGGAGAAAAGAAATGGCAAATGTAATACTGATCCCTCTTGAGGAAGCGGACAGAAATCAATTCATTCTGGACAATCAGGAAGCCTTTCGATATGGCGCTATGGAGGAGTTTGGCCTGCGGGATGACCATTTTGAGGAAGATGGTGAAATCATCTCCCGGCAGACCCTTGAAGCGTCTATAGATGGTGGCGCCGCGTATCGGATTGTCCAAAACGGCGAAAAGATCGGCGGCGTGGTTGTAAAGGTGGAAGGAACACAGGGAGACCTGGATCTTCTCTTTGTGACGCCCGGTGTTCACAGTAAAGGGATCGGCTACGCGGCATGGCGGGAAATCGAAAAACTGTATCCTGAAGTGGAAGTCTGGCAGACCTGCACGCCCTATTTTGAAAAGCGAAACATTCATTTCTATGTGAATCGCTGCGGGTTCCACATTGTCGAGTTCTTCAACGAGAAACACCCGGATCCCCATGCCCCGGAGAGCAGCAAAGGAGAGGACTTCGACGGGATGTTTCGATTTGAGAAGGTGATGAAAAGGGTATGAATACGGCGCATTACCATCTTCCCGGTCTGTTCGAGTTTTATGAGCTCTACCGCGTCTTTTTGCCCCTTTTCCGGGAGCGCAGGGAATATTTCTACGACTGGTGTGACATCGGTTCCTTTTACGGCGCGCCGGCGGACTGCGTCTGGGGCGGGGGACGCGTCGGTTTTGGAGACAATGACCCCAGAGAAGTTCTGGCATTGATGCAGGAATACGGTATTTCCGCCCGTCTGACCTTCAGCAACTCCCTGCTTCGGGAGGAGCATCTTTCGGACAAACAATGCAACCGCCTCTGCGCCCTGTTCAATGAGACGGGAGGGAATGGCGTCATTGTCCATTCCGATTTGCTGCTGAAATATCTGAAAAGGAATTACCCAAACCTCTATTTCGTATCCTCCACCACAAAGGTGCTGACCGATTTCCAACAGTTTCTGGATGAAGTGAACCGGGAGGATTTCCGCTATGTTGTGCCGGATTTTCGGCTGAACAAAGCCTTTGACAAACTGAACACCCTGACGGAAAGTCAGAAGGACAAGGTGGAATTTCTGTGCAACGAATGCTGCTGGTTCGGCTGCGCCGACAGAAGGGAATGCTATGAAAATGTCAGCCGCAAAAATCTGGGAGAAAGCTGTGAAGATCACCATTGCACTGCCCCCGGTGGAAATGAAGGGTATCGATTCTCCAAAGCCATGACCAATCCGTGCTTTATCGGCATCCAGGACATTCGGGATATTTACCTCCCCATGGGCTTTTCCAATTTCAAAATCGAAGGCCGCGGCCTTGGCAGTGCCTTGATTCTGGAATTTTTGCTCTATTACATGACCAAGCCGGAGCACCAGCTCCATGTCCGGGAAGCAATCTATCTTGATAGCATGCTGGATTTGTTCTAGACGGCGGACAGTATCTTGAATGTTTCCTTGCTGGAGAGTGAAATGCTGCCTATCTGGAAGACGGAAGACAATTTGAATATTCAAAATGAGCACATTAACAACGGACTAGATGCCTGACAAATGGATGTCTTGGTATTGCCCTCTAATGATTTCCAGAATTATTACTCACGCCTGCTGCCATACGAAAAAGCTCAGTATTGGCAGGAAGTGTTGGACTCCCTGCGATAGATGTGATATTCTATAAAAAAGCGTTCAAAGGGGGAAGCGTTATGCCTTTTGAAATCGTCCGCAACGATATCACCAATATGCGGGTGGATGCCATTGTGAATGCAGCCAGCCGCTATCCCCGGGTCAATGCCGGGGTGGACTCTGCGATTCATAAGAAAGCAGGTCCTGCTCTGCTGGAAGCTCGGAAAGAGATTGGTTACATACAGCCCGGAAGTGCCGCCATCACCCCGGCATTCAATCTGGATGCAGAATATGTGATCCACGCATCTACCCCCACTTGGACGAATGGTCTGCACAGAGAATCCCAGCTGCTGCGGCAGGCATATGATATGTGTTTGGATTTGGCCGCCAAAAACAACTGCGATTCCATTGCATTCCCTCTGTTGGCTTCCGGGAACCATGGCTTCCCCAAAGCAAAGGCTTTGCAGATTGCGATTTCCGCATTCAGTGATTTCCTTATGGAGCATGAAATGCAGATCTATCTGGTAGTATTTGGCAAGGAGAGTCTGAAGCTATCGGAGAAGCTGGTGAGGTCTGTCCAATCCTTCATAGATGAAAATTATGTGGATGCCTATGAACAGGAAACCTACGGCGGTTTTGGAAATACTCGCCGCCGGGGACGGTATGCGGCGCGGAAGGCAATGGAACCCCTCGAGGACTACGAGGAGGTTTGCTGTGCCCCATCTGTATGCGATTCCGCTCCATTATCGTTGGACGAGTTTGTCAAACAGAAAGATGCCGGGTTCACGGAAACCTTGCTGGAACTGATTCAAAAGAGTGGGCAGAAAAATTCCACCATCTATAAAAAAGCGAATATCTCAAAACAGCACTTCTCCAAGATTATCAACGATCCCAATGCAAAACCCTCCAAGCAGACCGCCATCGCACTGGCACTTGCGTTGGAGTTGGATTTGGATGCCACCCGGGATCTGATTGGCCGGGCAGGTTTTGCGTTGACCAACAGCAGTACCTTTGACCTGATCATCCGCTATTTCATTGAGCATAAGCAGTTCAACGTTATTGAGATTAACATAGCCCTGTATGAATTTGATCAAATCTTACTTGGATCCGTGTAACCCGCGGTGGTAGATTGCAATCATATGAAAGGAGCAAAATGTATGAAACTGGGGAAACTTCAAGAAGTGGATATAAGAAAAGTCTGGCCCCATGAACAGTATGATTTTTCAAAGTGGCTGTCAGGTGAGGAAAACATCAAGGAACTGGGAGACATACTAAACCTTTCACTCACGGATGTAGAGACAGAGAAGTTCGTTGGCAACTATCGATGCGATATTCTGTGTAAGGACGAGATTACCGGGAAAATCGTTCTAATTGAAAATCAGCTTGAGCCTACAAATCACGATCACCTTGGCAAGATAATCACATATGCGTCTGGCCTTGACGCAGCTGTTGTAGTGTGGATTGTTGCATCTGCTCGAGACGAACACGCAAGTGCAATTGAATGGCTCAATAAACACACGAGCGATGAACTCTCATTCTTCTTGCTGGAAGTTCACGCATACAAAATCGGTGATTCTGACCCGGCACCGTATTTCAAGATTATTGAACAGCCAAACGATTTTGTTAAAACTGTAAAAGCAATTACCCAAAGTGCTGAACTCAACGAATCGCAAAAGAGCCGTTTGGAATTCTGGACACAGTTTAACGAAGTGATTGATTCGAAGGGCAAACCATTCAATAAGCGAAAGGCAACCACCGACCATTGGTATAGTGTTGCTATTGGCTCATCTGAAGCCAGTATCTCTATTGATCTTGTCAATAAGGAACATAAGATTCGTGTAGGTCTCTGGATCACGGATAATAAGGAAATCTTTGATGCCTTATTCCAGCAAAAGAATGAAATTGAAAAATCATTGGGTATCGAACTGGATTGGAGGCGGCTGGATAACAAGAAGGCATCTGTTATTTGTACCTATATAACAGGATTGGATTTCAGAAATCAGGGCAACTACCTTCACCTGATGGAACAGATTATTGATGTGGTTTTGAAGATGAGAAATGTTTTCCCGAAATATATGTAATTCATATGTCCACTGGTAGTTGACCAAATGAAAATCAAAACCTCCTATAATGTGGGTGTAAGTGAAAACACGCCAGATTATAGGAGGTTTTATCATGAAGAAAAAATTAACAGAGATCGTATTCATCCTGGACCGCAGCGGTTCCATGGCCGGTCTGGAGGATGACACCATCGGCGGCTTCAATTCCATGATTGAAAAGCAGAAGCAGGAACAGGGCGATGCCTATGTTTCCACCATCCTGTTCGACAATGACTGCGAAGTTGTACACGACCGGGTGGACATCCAGAAGGTTCCGCCCATGACTCGCAAGGAGTACTATGTCCGGGGCTGCACCGCTCTGCTGGATGCGGTAGGCAAAGCCATCCACCACATCGGCAATGTCCACAAGTACGCCCGGGAGGAGGATCGTCCCGAGAAAACCCTGTTCATCATTACCACCGACGGAATGGAGAACGCCAGCCGGGAATACAGCTATGACCGGGTGCGCAGGATGATCGAACATGAAAAGGAGAAATATGGCTGGGAGTTCCTGTTCCTGGGAGCCAACATCGACGCCGCCAGAGAAGCCGCCCGGTTCGGTATCTCCGAAGACCGCGCCGCCAACTACCACGCGGACTGCGAGGGCACGGCGGTTGTCTACGAAGCCATGAACGAAGCGGTTTGCAGCGTTCGTGCCTGCCGCCCCATGAGCGCTGACTGGAAGCGTCGGGTAGATGAGGACTTCAAGAAAAGAGGAAAATAATGGGAAAGCACAACTGGATGGATGACTACTTTCTGTATGAAATGGTCAGTAAGGAATCTGACGACAGCCCCACCGGAAACGGTGGGTGCCTACCGTGGATTTTGGGTGGCATCATTGTCGTTGGACTATTGTCGAAACTTCTGGGCTAGGAGGCAGCATATGTACGGAGCAATCTTGGGCGATATCATTGGCAGCCCTTATGAGTTTGATATGGGCAATAAGAGTAAGGTTTTTCCGCTTTTCTCAAAGAATTCCATGTTCACCGATGATACGGTGATGACAATAGCGGTGGCAGAAGCCTTTATGGGCGCACCTGATAACGAAGAAGTAATTCGCCAGCGGCTGATTCAGTCTATGCAAAAATGGGGACATCGGTATCCGGGTGCCGGTTATGGTTTGCGCTTTTCTGACTGGCTGGACAGTGTAAATCCCCAGCCCTACAACAGTTGGGGCAACGGCTCTGCCATGCGTGTATCCTCCGTTGCGTGGCTCTATGACGACCTGGATACTGTCCGCCGAATGGCCCGGCTCTCCGCAGAGGTGACCCACAATCACCCGGAGGGTATCAAGGGGGCCGAAGCCACCGCTTCCGCCATCTTCCTAGCCAGAACCGGCAGCAGCAAGGCAGAAATCAAAGCCTATGTCGAGAAGCAATTTGGCTATGATCTGAGCCGAACCTGTGATGAAATTCGACCTGATTATCACCATGTAGAATCCTGTCAGGAAACCGTCCCGGAAGCCATCACCGCTTTCCTTGAGGGAGATTCTTTTGAGGATGTCATTCGCACCGCTGTCTCTCTCGGCGGCGATTGTGATACCCTGACCTGCATTGCCGGTTCCATAGCGGAAGGGTATTATGGAGTACCAGCTGATCTGAAGCAAGCGTGCAGGGAACGGTTGCCTGCTGATTTGCAGGAGATTCTTTCCAGGTTTGATGTTGCCTGCCTGTAATTGTACCACAGATTTGTAGCAATGTTACGAAATACATGATATACTGTTGAAAGCCTATGATACTATAATTGATTGTGGCAAAGGTGTGACGGAAATCATGGAACCGCATATACCCCAAATCCCCTGTAAACCTATCTCCAATATACTACGATTTCCCAATGGGCAGCCGAGGCGGTCACCACTTTAGCTTCCATATTGTTCCGATAATTCAAACAATATTATTCCGATAACATTGATATTGTTCCGTAGGGGGTGAAATTATGTCAATTCTCAGAAATGCAATCCAATGTAAGATTTGTGGAGACGTTATAGAGTCCGCTTCCGTTCACGATTTCAAAACTTGTTCTTGCGGTGCCTGTTCCGTTGATGGTGGACATGACTATCTCAGGCGGTGTGCAAAGTCGCTGGATGACTTCGTCGATCTGAGCGAATTTCAAAAGCAAGATATTGAAGCGAAATAATATTGGGGTAGTTGTATGCATGAACCCCCCCCCGTAAAACCCATCTCCGAAATACTACAGTTTCCTTACTTTTGCTACCCCTGCTATCTCTATACCTCTTCAAAATTTTCGCCTCATAGAGAGGCGAAAAACGGGGAAAATCGCCCCGAAAAGCTACAGTAGTCACAGAGATTCCGTAAGCCGCGCTGTCGCCGATAGACGGAGATACACCGCCCCAAAATGCAATCGCCTCACCGTGCTGGTGAGGCGGTTTGGGCTTCCTGCGAGAGAATGGAAGTCCCCAGTTGCAAGGCTCTGTCATCAATTACCGCAATGGTCACATCCATTTTGTAAGGGCTTTCCTGAATGGCTTTGATCGCCACGCGCCATGCGTCCTTGACGGGGTAGCCATAAATGCCGGAGGAAATCAGCGGGAAGGCGATGGAGCGGCAGCCCTTGGCGTAGGCAACCTTCATAGCATTTTGATAACAGCTGTACAGCAGCTTTTCTTCATTGTGATTGCCGCCCTGCCAGATGGGGCCAACGGCGTGGACGATGTGCTTTGCTTTCAGCTTGAAGCCGGAGGTAATGACCGCCTCGCCGGTGGGGCAATGCCCCAAAGCGTCGCAGACGGCTTGCAGCTGACTTGCACCGGCAGCTGCGAAAATCGCTCCGCAGACACCGCCGCCGTGCCGGAGCTGGCTGTTGGCTGCGTTTACAATGCAGTCCACGTCCATTTCGGTGATGCTTTGCTTCCGGATGCGTAAAGTTCCTGCCATAATGTCTCTCTCCTTTCGTGTTATTTCTATTGACCTACAAAACGGTGTGCCTTATGAACATTGCTCAAAAATAACTGTGTTTTCTCTTGCATAATTCTGAAATGTTTCGTCAATCTCCCTGTAAACGATACCTAGCTCTTCGTTAATTTTGCCGCATACATAGTCGTTTTTGAGTTCAGGTTTCTTAATCAAGCACCACTTAAGCTGTTGATAAGAGTATTTCGCAAACATAATCCATTGGGGGTAATTTATTGCCATCGGATTCCCAGTAAAGTAAACCTTTCCTGCATTAATTGCCGCTGCACCGGAATGAGCAATAAACACCATTGTTGCCAATTTAGGGTGTGTTTCTCTGTCTAGAGAAAATGGAATGGATTCTTTTACTGAGTGTCCCTCCTTGAGCCGTTTTATGCCGTAAGACAAACGCACAACAACTTCAACAATCATTGTTGGGATAGACATAGAGCAGAAGTGCTTGAAATCGTAACCTTGGTAGTACATCCCTTGAACAATTTCTGCGATTGTCTGGTCTTCTTCACCAATACTGCCGAACTGGAGCAAATTAAACAGGCTCATTAATGGTGCTGGAAGTCCCATTGAGGTATTAATATCCGTTTTCAGATGAATAATCTGTTTTGCGATTGCAGTAAAAATATCGCTTTCCGTTCTGTCGGCATAATTCTCCATAACTTGAACAACAAACTTTCCGTTCTTGTCAATGGTGGTCATTGTACCGTTCAGAATATCCAATACACCGAAAAGGAAACCTAACAGCGGGTTATGCCCCAAAGACAGCAGCCTATGATAATACGCGGATAACCCTGTGACATACTCTGTCGTATGCCTATTGTCCTGTGCATCATAAGGAACCTTGCTTTCTTTGGATTGGACCAGCTTGTCCATTTCTTCCTTGGGGTATTGCTTTTCAAACCATTCTCTAACATAATTAGACAATGCCCCAGCTTTTAACCCCTCGGTCGTTTTAACAGGGATTCCAACAAGCAGAATATCAATAACACCGCCGAGAATAGCTGCAACGGCACTGATACTGATATCGACAGCATCTAGTTTGTGAATGGCGCTATACTCCTTGTTTAGTTGCCGAATTGCCAAATCATTGTTCTTAATTTCTTCGTCTGTGAACAATGATTCCAAAGTAACCTCCGAACCAACATCCAGTATTGCTTCTTCACACAGCCTGTTCCAAGAAGGGACAGCCATAACAGATTTATGAGCAATAGCATCTTTGGGAACACTGGGACGATAGCTTGGGTCTATTCCAATGCTTCTGAGGAGCGCCTCTGTTTCTTTGATTTGCTCATCCACACCTGTCATATCAGGTCTGTTAATTGAGGCAAGTTCGTTGCTTTGGTGGAGAAGAACACTATTAATCTCTTGCTCAACTTTTGAATACTTGTATCGACTCAAGCAACAACACCCAAATCCTTTCGTAAATCCTTGATAGCCTGAGAGAGCAGAATATTTAGGCTCTGGAGGTAATCAAGGCGTTCCTTATCTGCGTTGACTTCCTCCTTGAGGGCTTTAATAATAGCCTCATGCTTCCGCAGAGCTTCTTTGTAAATTCGCTCTTTTTCTTGCTGCAACTGTTTGTTTTTTAAGTGCACAGCAACACCAACACCCGTTGCACCCAATACTGCTACAGGCGCGGCAAGAACGAAAATGCCAGCAACAGAAGCGGAAACAGCGCCACCGACTAGTGTGGAGACAGCTCCGCCAGCCGTTGCCAGACCACTCATAATGCCAGCTGCACTAAGACCAACTGTTCCAAGGCCATAAAGTGCAATGAAAGAGCCAACAGCACCAACACCTGCACCCAAAGCTCCCATCAAAACTTCGGGGATTGCACTTTCTCTGATTGTACGGCTCTTTTCATTCAAAGCGAAAGCTGCTTCGTTTACAACGTTAACAACCGTTTGGAGGGAATCGACACTCTGAAAAATCGGCTTGTCCTTTTTCTTGGATACCTCATTCGTTTTCTTTGCCATTGATACTACCCCTTTTTGTTAGGCAACGAGATTATTGTAAAAATGATATCATACCTGTTTGGGCATTACAACCCTATCTGCCCAGTAAATAGTGCATCATTTTCTCTGGATTATCAAGAATTGCTTTCGTAATCCTGTAGTGCTCTGTTTCTCTGAAAGAGACACTTTTTATATCTCTATCGGAGAATAACTTCACATCTGCATCTGGATAGGCCATTATGATTGGGGAATGGGTAGCGATAATGAATTGACTGTGATGCTTCACCAGATCGTCTATCGCCGCAATCAGGGAAAGCTGCCTCTGGGGCGATAATGCCGCTTCCGGCTCGTCAAGTATGTAAAGACCGTTTCCTTCAAAGCGATTTGTCACCAGGGATAAAAAAGATTCTCCGTGGGACTGCGCATGGAAGGAAACACCCCCATAACGCAGCAGTGTACTATTCCTATCCAAGTAACTTGCCGTATTATAAAAGCTCTCTGCCCTTAAAAAGAAGCCGTCTTCCGGAGAAATCGATTTTACCACTGTCAATACTTCTCCTAAGTCCGAGTGTGTATCCTTTGTGGAAAAGGAAAAATCTCTGGATCCGCCTTCGGCATTGAACCCCAGTGAAACTGCAATTGCTTCCAACAGTGTAGATTTTCCGGTCCCATTTTCTCCCACAAATAAGGTTACAGGCTTCCGGAACTTCAAGCCTCCCATTTCAAAAAGATATCTGACTGCCGGGATGCGGCCTGCATAGGATTTTGGAAGTTCGGATAGCCTAATTTCCCGTAGATAGTTCATGCGCTTTCCCTCCTTTGACATCTGAGCCTATTTTACGATTAGTTATGTCCAATAAACTTCCCTTTTTGAATTGCTCCAGTTTTATTGGACAGAATCCCGGTATAATGGGGTCAGAAACAAGAGCAGAAACAAGAACGGGAGGTTGCGACGATGATTATCAAATTTCTGGAAGATTTGCTCCACTGGAACGAGGAGGAAGAAGTGCTGGATGCGGAATACGAGTCCTTCCGAGATCAGCTGAGCATGGCGGGGCTGAACGAGGAAGAACTGCGGAAAATGGACCCGGATGACCGGGTGGCAGCGCTGGAGAAGGCAAATCTTGACCCTTACGATTTCATTTATCTCGCCTGCTGAAACGAAAGCTATTTACAACCGGCGCACAGTGGACTAAAATGGAAGCAGAAAAAGGAGGGGGATTCCCATGAAAAAGGTGCGCATTACCGCCATCCGAAAGGCCTGCTATCCTGAACTGATGGAGAAGTACGAAAACCCCATTCAGCATGCCTGCGAAGTCGAAGAGGGGCAGGTCTGGGTTGCCAACGGCTGGTGCAAGCCGGAGGGCTTCTGCAACAGCGCCTGGGACAGCATTTCTCCCTTTGTCATGACCCTTGCCCACGGCGGTGGGGATTTCTACGACGGCTGGATGAAGAACCCCAAATCCGCCATGATTTCCTGCAACGATGGCTTCCGGCCTGTGAGCTTCTATCTGGAAGCGCTGGACGAGGATGCGGAATGAACAGAGCGGAACGGGAACGCCGGACAAGTATTCAGACCACTTTCTTATATCGTTGGAGGACGATTTAATCATGAGTGATACGTTCTTTTTCATCGTTGGTATGATACTTACCGGCATCGGTCTGCTTTTGCTTGCGGCAAAGGTTAGGACTTACATAACATGCAGGGTGCCAATCGATGCAACCGTCGTAAAGCTGAAAAAAGAATATACCCAGTACTGTGGTGTAGAGCATACCCATTATCGCCCGGTTGTGGGGTATGTGGTTGACGGCAAAAACTATACCGAAGAGGCATATTTTCGGACGCGTCGGAAAACAAAATATCCCATTGATTCAGAAATGAGAATTAGTTACAACCCCAGGAATCCGAAAGAAATGCGATTTGTCGGTCATCCGTTTCCGTTGCCGATGGGACTGGTGCTTCTTTTCATTGGCGCTACGCTGATTTGCTGCTATTTTATTTAATACGGAGACGAGGAAAACGCATATGAAATACAAAGGAACGCTTATTGTTGTTAAAGATTGTAACCGTGCGCTAAAGTTCTATCGTGATATGTTTGGGTTTCAACTGCTTCAAGACAACGATGGAAATATGGTATTGACAAATAACTTGTATTTACAGGAAGCGGGTTACTGGGAACAATTTACCAAAAGAAGCATAATTTCAAACAATAATCAGTCTGAATTATATTTTGAAGAACCTGACATAGAACAATTTGTAGCGCGTCTTGAGACACTTTACCCTGAAACCGAATACGTCAATTACCTAATGACACACAGTTGGGGGCAAAAGGTGGTCAGATTCTATGACCCTGATGGAAATCTGATAGAAGTCGGAACCCCTGTATAATCCGGCATTAGAACTTATTCCAAGGTGTGCGCAAAAAGAAAAATGCTGTGCTATTCGTAACGAATAACACAACATTTTTGGGGCGTGGCAAGTCCGCTGTTGGTACTCGTCAGGGCTGAATGACGATTCTTTCGACGGACAGCGCGCTGCCGTCCACCGTCAGAATTGCCAGCGTGATCTCCTGATCGAACCGGCGCTTGCCGCAGCTGCCGGGGTTCAGCCAGAGCCTGCCGTCAATAATCTGCTCAAAATACTTGTGGGAGTGCCCGAAGATCACCGCGTCGATACCGGTCAGGTCTTTGGGGACTTCCTTTTTGTTGTGCACCAGAAAAAACCGGCAGTCCTCAATCTGGAAGGTCAGCGTCGCGGGGATATGCTCCGCCCACTCCTTGTCGTTGTTTCCCCGCACCACATAAACCGGAGCGATTTCCTGCAATCGCGCGATGATTTCCGGCTTGTTGATGTCGCCGCCGTGGATGATGGCGTCACAACCGGCAATGGCGTCAAGCACCTCCGGACGCAGTAACCCGTGGGTGTCAGACAATACCCCAATTCGTTTTGCCATTTCCTTCACTCCAATTCTTTTTCAATCAATGCTACCGCAATTTCAAAGGCCTTCACCCGACGCTGGGCAAGGGTGATCTGGGATTTATACCGTGCCGGGTTTTCCTTGCCTTGCAGAGTCAAGATAGTCGCCCGCAGCTTGTGGAGCGTGGAATCAATCTGCCGCTTGGCTTCCAGAAGTTCTTCTTTGGTGTATTCCATCATCAAATTTCTTTCCCCAGACGATAGGCTTTCTCCATCACATCGGGATGGTTCACCGCGTCCTTCGGGTCGCCGATTTCCTCGCCGGCTACCAGTCCGCAGAGCTTCGCCTTGGGGAAGCAGTCCACCCAGCCCTGCAGGCCGTTGTAGGCTTTTTCAAAGGTAGCGTCCCCGCCGTCGGCAGCTGTGGCGATCATGTAAATCTCCCGGAAGGCGTAATCCGAAGAATACAGGGGATTCATGCGGTCCAGCAGGGTCTTCATCTGACCGCACATCTCATAGTAATAGATGGGGGTGGCGAAAACCAGCACGTCCGCCCGGCGCAGCTTCTCCATGATTTCCGGCGCGTCGTCCTTCTGAACGCACTTCCCTGTTTTAATACAGGCAAGGCAGCCAATGCAGTATTGGATTTTCTTGCCCTTTAGGCTGAGCAGCTCCACGTGGTTGCCCGCTTCCTCCGCGCCCCTGACGCACTCCTTGGCAAGAAGCTCTGAATTGCTGCCGCCTCTGAGACTGGTGGAAATAATCAAAACATTTTTCATAATGTACGCTCCTTCTTATGCGCCCAATGACGCAAATTCGATGTCCCTATTGTACGCCATCCGGCAGCCAATCGCAATACCGTTCAAGGGTTCAGTGTCCAACCGTTGTCGCCGTGGTAGATCATAAGCCGGGTCTGACCGCCGTCGATGCAGATGTTCTCGCCGGTGATGAAACCGGCTTTGTCGGATGCCAGGAACAGCACCATGTTGGCGATATCAAGCGGATTGCCCACCCGGCCTGCAGGCTGCTGGATGGCGTCGGGGCCTTCGTAGACGGTGTATGCCGTGTCGATCCAGCCGGGGGAGATGGAGTTGACCCGCACCTTTCCGGCGAAGCTGACTGCCAACGCATGGGTCAGAGCGGATATTCCACCCTTGGCAGCGGTGTAGCTTTCGCTCTGGGGCTGGCTCATCCGATCCCGGGAGGAAGAGATATTGATGATGCTGCTCCCCGGAGCGAAGTATGGCGCAAACAGTTTGCTTAAGTAAAACGGCGCGGTAACGCCGATTGCCATGGACTGTTGGAACTGCTCATGGGTGCATTCGTTCAGCCCCAAGAACAGGGGCGGCGCGTTGTTCACCAGCACATCCACCCGACCATATTTCCCGATGACGGTCCGGGCAAAGTCTTCCAATGTGTCCTTGTCGGCGAGATTGCCTACATAGTGGTCGCCTTCTGCCTGATCAATGACGCATACATGGGCGCCGTTTTTCTTAAATTCCTCAGCGATACACTTGCCGATGCCGTTGGCACCGCCGGTGATGACGATTACTTTATCCTGGAACATAGCTATCCTCCTACAAGAGTCGTTGCCTGTGTGTAGTGGTTGAGAACATTATAGCGCAATCCTGACATAAAGGCAAAAGAAATAACCCTCGACCTGTTGCCTACTCACTGCAACCGTCGAGGGTTATTCCATTTCAAAGGTGGGTTCCATCTGTGGTTAACCTCGCTTTCTTCGGATTTGGAGATTACTTAGTACATTGGACTCACTCCTTTTTTGTATCTTCATAATACCGCAGGTTCCGCTGTTTTGCAAGATGGGATGATACACAAGAATGTGCGGAAAAAGTTGGAGAAACTGAGAATGGACATTGAGGCGCAAATATGGTACACTGGACATATTGGGGTGCAACTGGGAACCGCTTTGGGCGGCTCCCATTTTTTATAGCTTGTGTTCCTGATAGAACGCCTTCAGGTCTACCTTTACCGTGTCCGGCAGCCCGGTTTTCTTGACGCCCTCAATGGCACCTTCCAGAGCCAGCAGGCGATGGATGCAGGCGGACGGGTCGATCTCCTGAATTTTCAGCCACGCGGCTTTGGCACCAATTTCTCGCAGTGCTTCCGGCGTCTCAATTCCCACCTGAATCAGCTGCGCTTCCACGGCCTTGCCGATGTTCGGCAGCTTCGATAATTCTCCCATCTCCAATACCTCCCGCTTGTACCGCTCGGATTCCGGGCGGTTCTTTTTTTGCCCGCATTGCGTTGATGCGCTTCATCAAACCTAATGACAGTATACCGCAAATTCTGAGCCGGTGCAATCCATCTGCGCCGTGCATTGTTTGGGAGTGTTCACAAATGTTGCCCGGGTATTTTGTTCAACCATACAAAAATGAAAAAGTTTTCTATCAGACCCGGACAAAACCGCGTTTTCGCTGCCTACCAATTGAGGGGACTTTTACAAAACCGACAACGCCGACGGAAAGAGGTTCATAAAATATTTACATTTCAAGCGGGACAAAATCGCTTTTTCGCTGCCTAGTAAGTGAGAGAAAAAATTATTTGAGAATTGAGTTCCGTTTTTCGTCTTCTTTGCAACAGTGGTATTATGAGGGACTTTTCTAAGAAAGGCAGGGGTTGCAAAAAAATTGAAAGCGAATGAGAAAAAAGGAGGGGCTTTGCTACAGTGTATCTATGAGGGGGTAATTAAGAAATTCAAATTCATTTGAGCGTTTTTGGGGTTCCGTGTCCTAGTGTAATTATGAAGGGACATTTTGGGTCAGCAAGAAAAATTTTTCTGCGAGTGAGACTTTTCGGCTTCGCGTGTCCTAGTGTTATTTATGAGGGGACTTTTTCAAGGGCGGTGAAAAAATAATTTGAGGTAAGTGAGAAAAAAGGGGCTTCCGTGTCCTAATGTCTTGAATCTGTCGGAAGAGGACAAGGCGTCTCTTCAGAAACAGGCAGACCTCTTCCTGAAGTTTTTGGCGGATTGAGTGACTTATCATGGGTATCTCCGAAAACCTACAGTTTCCAGACGTGCACCTGTCCCGCTATCTCTATACTTCTTCTGAAATTTCGCCGCTTAGAGAGGCGAAAAACGGGGAAAATCGCGCGAAAATAAAGGCAGCGGCGGTATGGATTGATGGGGGCAGCCATAACAAAAGTCATGAAACAAGCAGGCTCCAAGAAGCATCCTTGTTTTCAACAACATAATTTGGGAGGCAGCATGGACATTATCAGAGCAAGAGAAATTGTGAGGGCGTTGGCGGATGGCGTGGATCCGACCACCGGCGAAATCCTCCCTGCGGACAGCGTGTACAATTCGCCGGATGTCATTCGCGCACTATTCACGCTGTTGGAGGCAACATCCGAAAAGAAAAGGGTGGAGCAAATTCCAAACCGAAATGCCGGAAAACCCTGGACGGAGATAGAGGATGATAAACTGCGGGATGAATTTGCATCGAAAATGAAAATTGCTGATATCGCAAAAGAGCATGGCAGAACCTATGGGGCAATTGAAAGCAGGCTGGATTATCTGGGGCTGAAAAAGAAGCCTTTCTGGTTGTTTGGACGCAAGCGCGTGTAATGCCAAGTCAGAATAGACAGCAGCGATCTTTTGTGGTACACTATCCTCAAAACAAGGGGGGACAGCCCATGTGGGACACCATTCAGAAACTGGAATACCGGGCGCGGGCGGGAATTGCGGATGCCCGGGAGGAACTGAATACCAGACTGACGGACCGGCTGGAGCTGCCCTTACCCGGGATTCATGGGGAAACGCTGTTTCTGACCGGCGTGGCGGCTCTGCGGAAAAAAGAAGCGGAACTGGATGCCCTGTATCAGCAGCTTCCGGAACATCGGGGAACGCGGGATACCATATTGCTGGACGCCTGGTCCTCTGCCACCATTGAGGGAGCCAGAACCATGGTTCAGCGGGTGCGGGAATGCTTTGACAATCCAAAGACCAAGGATGACCGCATGGTGGTGAACACCATCGCGGGAAGCCGTTACGCCTATGGGAACCGCATCACGTCCCGGAATATTCGGACGCTGTGGGAGAAGGTTGTGGACGGGGTCTGTGAGAATGAGAACTGCCGGGGAACCCTGTACCGAGACGATATGGTTGTCGTTGGTTCTGCAGATCGGGTCATCCATGTTCCCGCAGAGCCTGCGCAGCTGCCGGAATCTATGGGGCAGTGGTTTGCTTACACAGAAACGGATTCTGCGGATTACCTGATTCGCTCCTTTGTGGCGCATTTCTACTTTGCGTATCTGCATCCTTTCTGTGACGGAAACGGCAGAACCGCAAGAATCCTGAATGCCTCCCAGCTGTACCATGCCGGGTATCGGAAGATGAAAAGCCTGCCTCTGTCCAGCGCCATCAACAACCAACTCAGTGGCTATTACAGCAGCTTGGCGGATTCTGAGACAGTCCTGGGTGGTACGCAGGACAAATGGCTGGATATTTCTCCCTTTGTATCCTTCATGATGGAGGCCTTTGAGCGCTGCCTGATTGATGCGGCGTTGGCAGCCAATGCGCTTACAGAGGCAGAGAAGAAGCTGTTGGAACGGATGAGCCATTCGGGCAACCACGCGGAAATCACAACAAAAAAAGCCGCTGGCATTCTCCAAATGTCCGACAGTGGCACCAGAGCTGTGCTGAATGGTTTGGTGAATAAGGGGTATCTGACGGTGGAGAAGGACGGCATTTCCTACGTCTACCGGCTCCATCAGTATATACCGGAGTAAGAACAGAGCTTGCTGCCATACTCAGGCGGCAAGCTCATATGTTTCTGCTCCGTTTTTAGACCCAAATGGCGTGGGGATATCGACATTTCTGTGACTCTGCGCAAACAACGGTACGGCTTCTACCTGAGACTTACTGGTCACATGGACATAACGCTCCATGGCTGTAGGTATGTCCCAACGATATGCTCCGTTCGATGGCTCTGGTTGCGCAGGCCCTTACGGTATAATTACGACAAACCGGGAAAGCCCTGAATTACCAACGTTTTTTGGAATTCTGCACCCTGATTCTTCGCCCTTTTCCAACCCGAAAAATCAAGCAGAATGAAGGCAAATTTTTGGAGGTGATAAATTAACGACAAATTCATATCCCCCGGATAAAGCTTCCCTTATCCAAGATTAAGGGCATTTCCGTACTACGGGAATGCCCTTTTTCTATGCCCAAAATCTCTGAAAGGAGGCAATGCCAAGCCAAAGAAAGCGCCGGAAAAGATTGGTTCCGATTAATGAATATCGATACAATTACCCAAAAATACACCTTGCTGGCAGAGTCAGCGCTGACGTAAGGAGAGATGAATGTGGCATCTCAATGGCTTTATGTGATTTGGGATACGGAACTGAATAATCTTTGGAGCAGATTCAGTAGCTTGGCAAATCAGGATATCTTCTTTACCGGGCTTGTTGTTTTTCTGGGAGAGTGTGGAGCAGATCAGCCCTTGACGGAGCCGGCGGTGACACCCTTGATAATGGATTTGCTGAGCAGAATGTAAACCGCCACAACGGGCAGAATGGCCAGCAGGATGAACATATACACCTTGCCCATATCGAACTTGGAATAGTCCGCGCTGCGCAGCTGGGCGATCATCAGCGGGACGGTTTTCATCTCTGCCTTGTCAAGGATCAGGGCGGGGAGGAAGTAGTTGTTCCAGGATTCCACGAAGGTGAAGATCAGCTGAACGGCCAGCGCGGGTTTCAGCATAGGCAGAATGATGGTATTGAAGGTGCGGAACTCGCCGGAGCCGTCCACCCGGGCGGCATCAACGATCTCCATGGGCAGCACGCTCTCCATGTACTGCTTCATATAGAAGAATACCACGGGGGAGGCGATGCCGGGGAGGATCAGAGGCAGGTAGCTGTTGGTCCAGCCCAGCTTCACACACATCTGGTAGAAGCCCACGGCAGAGACTTGGTTCGGGATGACCATGACTGCCATAATGAACGTGAACGCCGCCTTCTTAAATCTGAAATTATAGGCGTGGATGCCGTAGGCGGTGAGGGCGGAGAAATAGGTGGCCAGAACTGCGGTGCAGGAGGCGATGATGAAGCTGTTCAGCATACCTCTGGGAATGTTGATGGAGGCATCCGTCCAGGCGTTGTACAGGTTTTTGAAGAAGTAGTTGCTGGGCAGAAGTCGGAAACCGCCCTGTAAGTTCGCGTTGGAGCGGGTCGCGTTGACAAACAGCATGTAGAAGGAGAACAGGCACACCACGGACAGGAAGATCAGAATGACATACACCACGAACCGGCTGGCCTGGAGCCGATGCTTTGCTTTCCGGCTTTCTTTGGAAACTTCGTTCATGTTTTGATTCCCTCCTTAGTCCTTTTTTGTCAGGGAGCGGTAAACCACGATGCTTAGCAATCCCGTGACGATGAAGATAATCACGGAGATGGCACCGGCCATACCGTAGTTCTTGCTGGTCTTCAGATAGTTGTTCAGGAACATGATCAGGGTCGTAGAGGTGCGGTTAGGCGTACCCATACCATTGGTCAGAACCTGAGGCACATCGAACATCTGCAGGCCGCCGATCAGTGCGGTGATGATAGTATAGACCAGAATGGGGGTCAGCAGCGGCAGGGTGACTTTGAAGAAGGTTTGGGTGGCGCTGGCGCCGTCAATGTTGGCAGCCTCGAACATATTCTGGTCGATACCCATAATGCCTGCCATCAGCAGAATGGTGGTATTGCCGAACCACAGCAGGAAATTCATCAGGCAGATCAGGCCCCGGACGGTGATTTTGATGGAGAAGAAATCGATGGGTTGTTCCGCAACGCCCATCTGCATCAGCAGCTGGTTCACCGGGCCGACGTTGGAGAACAGGGTGTAGAACAGCATGGAGAAGGCGGAGGCCATGATGAGGTTGGGCATATAGATGACGGTTTTGAAGAACTGCTGGCCCTTGATCTTCAGCCGGTAGCTGGTGAAGAAAATCGCCAGCAGCAGGGCGATGATGATCTGGGGGATCGCGCCGCCCAGCCACAGCACCACGGTATTTCCGGCGTATTTCAGAATATCGATGGTGCCGTTGGCATCTGGAGTGAAGAGCTTGATGTAATTGGCGAAGCCCACAAAGTTGGGGCCTACCTGCTTCAGACCGGAACGATAGTTTTCAAAGAAACTGTTGTAGATGGTCAGAAACAGGGGATAGAGCTTGAAAACGGCATAGGTGAGAAAAAAGGGTGCGATAAACAGGTAGCCCCACTTGGCATAGCTGATGCCTTTTCGCTTGACGGGGGCTTTTTCGCGCAGTTGATTCATAAGAACATCCTCCTTGCTTTCTTGGGAAACTCTGAATAAATCGTCTGCGGCTGGTCGGCGAATCTTTTGTCCCATCCGTGCAGTTCTGAAAGCGGGAAATACATACAGTATTCCTCCACTATCAGAACTTTCGGCTGAGCCAAAATCTTCTGCCGCCAGCTCTTGCCGGTTTATTCAGAGCTTCCCTTGTCCTCGATTCAAATCATGGTTTTGTGTTGCACGTTCTGAAGCCAGGACAAGGGATATTTGAAAATGGGGCAAGGCTCTCGCCTTGCCCCACAGGTTGCGCTATACGGATTTTTTACAAGCCATCAGGGAGTGACGATCTCGGGGTACTTCTCGTTGATGTACTTGTAGTAGTTGGCCATGGCCTCTTCCTCGGTGACAGCACCGTCGCAGTACTCTCTCCAGAAGCCCTGCAGGCCCTCGGTCAGCAGCTGATCGTAGATGGTCTTGTTCTCGAACTTGATGTTCTTAGCCAGCTCAACGAACACGGCCACATCGTTCTGACCGCCCAGGAACTCACTGCCGTAGTTGGGATCCTCAGCAAACTTGGCGTTGACAGCCTGGTTGTTGGTGAACTGAGCCTCGTTCTTGATCAGGTTGGAGCAGACTTCCTCGTCGTTGATGAAGGTGTCCATGACGTCAGCCAGCATGGTGGGGTTGTCAGAACCGGTAGCAGCCAGCAGCCAGGTGCCGCCCCAGAAGTGTGCCTGAGGACCCTGGCAGATAGCCCAGTCGCCCATGCAGCCCTTTTCGGGATCCTGTGCGTTGCCCATGCAGAAGTTGAAATACCAGGCAGGTCCAAAGTAGCACATGGTCTTGCCGTCGGCGAACATCTGAGCGGTGCACTCGTCAGACCAGATGTCGCAGGTCAGGGTGTAGCCCTTGTCGGAGAAGTCCTTGGCCTGAGCCTGCCATGCCTTGATGGCGTCGTCCAGAACCAGCTCGCCCTTGTCGTTGACCAGAGGAGCAGTGCCGTTGTTGGAGAACACGCGGAAGGTCTCAGCCTCGGAGGAGGTCATATAGTAGCCCTTGGCCTTGGCGTCGGCAGCCACAGCGTTGAACTTGTCCCAGCTGTCCAGCTTGGCCTGAACCTCAGCCGGATCATCGGTGCCCAGAACGTCCTTGGCGATGGAGCGGCGGTAGATCAGAGCGGAGGGGCAACACTGGAAGGAAACGCCCTTGACAACGCCGTTGGAGTCGGAAGCGGCCTGCACAGTGTACGCATAGGTGTTGGAGAAATCGGTGACGCCCAGAGCGGTGATGTCCTGCGTGAACTCGGAGTCGGTGTACTTCAGGATGTAGTCAGCCTCGGCCAGGAACATATCGATCTTCTCGTCGTCCGCCACATTGGCCTGATTCAGCAGAGCCTCGTCCAGCTTGTCCTGATAGACGCCGCCGTCAGAGGGGTTGATGATCCAGTTGACGGTGATGCCTTCGGGAACGGTGTAATACTTCTCGAAGAAGCCCTTGAACTCCTCGTTCCAGGCGTAGATGTTGAAGACCTTGCCTTCCTCGGCGGGAGCGGCTTCGGTGGCGGCGGGAGCGGCGGGAGTCTCAGCCTTGGGGGCCTCGGTAGCGGGGGCAGCGGTGGAACCGCCGCAGGCAGCCAGACTCAGAACCATGACGAGAGCCAGCAGCAGGGTGATTGCTTTTTTCATTTTAAGTTCCTCCTTAATATTTGTTACGGGATTTTTCCCGAAAACATACGAGTGAATCATACGGGCGTTATCCTTCCATCTGCCGGACGGAAGTCCCCTCCAGCAGCGTGCCGGGAATGAGAATTCTGTCGGTCAGGGTGGTTTTGGGACGCTCAATCAGGCGAATCAGCTGGGAAGCGGCGGTAGCACCCAAGGCCCTGGTGTCCTGAGAATAGGTGGTCAGACCCAGCACCTTTGCCAGATGGATGCCGTCGTAGCCGACTGCGGAAATATCCTCCGGAATCCGCAGCCCCGCTTCATTCAGAACATTCATGCCGCCGATGAAGGAATAGTCATCAGGAAAGAGGATGCAGCTGGGACGCTCCGGCAGGGACAGCAGCTCCCGGGTGACCTGAGCGCAGCGGTCAGGATCGTGGTAGGCGCATTCCCGGACGTATTCCGGCGGAACCTCCAATCCCAGGTCTTCACAGGCCCGGTAGAAGCCGGTCAGCCGATTTTCCGTAACGGAGGTTCGTTCGCCGTGCAGAAAGGCGATTTTGCGGTGGCCCTTTTCATATACATAACGAACCAGCGTTTCCAGACCGGAAACATTGTCGGATACCACCGCCAGACGGTTGTTGAATACGTGGTCGATGGTGACAAGCGGGATGCCGCTGTCCACCAGCTCCAGAACCTGAGGGTCGTCAAAGTCCACACAGGCAATTACGACACCGTCCACGCCCCGGTAGAGGCAGTGCTGCAGATAAGTCGTCGGACGGCCGCCCACATTGTGGTTGATAAAGGTGATGTCGTAGCCGTGGCTCTCGGCCTCGACCTTGAAGCTCTCCAGCACCGCCGAGAAATACTCGTGGCTCAGACCGCTTCGCCGCTCGTCTACAAACAGGACGCCCAAATGGTAGGTGCGGTTGGTTTTCAGTGCCCGTGCCGCAGAATTGGTCAGATAGCCCAGCTCATCCGCTACGGCACAAATCCTGCTACGGGTCTCCTCGCCGATGTCCGGCTGACCGTTCAGCGCCTTGCTGACGGTGGCAACAGACACGCCGCATCGCCTGGCGATGTCCTTCATGGAAACCATGGAGCGAATGCCCCCTTTTCGTGTCAAAATTTCTTAATCGTTTTCGTAGCTTCAATATACTCCATGTTGCACGGAAAAGCAAGATATAATTTCTATAAAAAGTGCATTCTGCCCAATATTTGGCGAAGCTGTACATTCCACTTACGAAAAACTGTGAATATTGCATACGAAATTCTCCGAAAATCAGAAGGCAGCGTTATTTCTCCCAATATTTTTTCATGAAAAGTAAAAAAACCCTTGCAATTCTCAAATATATCCGCTATTCTATGATTATTGGCATACTTAAACGTTATCGAATTTTGTACTATCTTCGGAACAAGGAGGAAGCATATGCAGTTTGGATACTTCGATGACCCCCGGCGGGAATATGTGATCACCACCCCCGCCACCCCTCTGCCATGGATCAACTACCTGGGCAGTGAGGATTTCCTCGGCATGATCTCCAACACCGGCGGCGGCTACTGCTTCTACCGGGACGCGAAACTCCAGCGTCTTCTGCGCTACCGTTACAACGCCGTCCCCGGCGACAATGGCGGCCGGTTCTACTACATCAAGGAAGCGGGAAAGCCCGCCTGGAACCCCGGCTTCCTGCCCACCAAGACGGAGCTTGACCATTATGAATGCCGTCACGGCATGGGCTACACCACCTTCGACAGCGCCAAGGACGGCCTGAACGCGAAGATGACCTTCTTCGTCCCCGTGGGCGAAAACTGTGAGCTGCATGATCTGGTGCTGACCAACGAAAGTAAGGCAGCCAAGACCGTTCACGTCTGGGGTGTCATGGAGTGGTGCCTGTGGAACGCGGTGGACGACGCCGCCAACTATCAGCGCAATCTGAACATCGCCGAGTCCGAGGTGGAAGACGGCGTGATCTACCACAAAACCGAGTACCGGGAGCGCCGGGATCACTACGCCTTCTACGGCGTGAACCGGGAAGCCGCAGGCTGGGACACCGACCGCAACACCTTCCTGGGCCACATGGGTCAGTGGTCTGACCCCCAGCTGGTTCGCGAGGAGCGCAGCGCCTTCTCCAAAATTGTGGGCTGGTATCCCATCGGCTGCCAGCACATGGAGCTGACCCTCGCCCCCGGGCAGAGCTGGCGGGCAACCTTCGTGCTGGGCTACGGCAAGAACCCCAGAGATCAGAAGTTTGTGGCCCCCGGCGTCATCCGCAAGGACACCGCCAAACGGGTTGTGGCAAAATTCTCCACCCCCGAAGCCGTGGACGCTGCCCTTGCTGAGCTAGCCGCCTACTGGGATCAGCTGCTGGGCAACTATCAGCTGACCTCCGGCAACGAGAAGCTCAACCGCATGGTGAACATCTGGCATCAGTATCAGTGCATGGTCACCTTCAACATGAGCCGCTCCGCCTCCTATTATGAAACCGGCACGGGCCGGGGCATGGGCTTCCGGGATTCCTGTCAGGACCTGTACGGCTTCATGCACATCATCCCCGACCGGGCAAGAGAGCGCATCATCGATATCGCTTCCATCCAGTTTGCCGACGGCTCCACCTATCACCAGTATCAGCCCCTGACCAAGCGGGGCAACAACGACATCGGCGGCGGCTTCAACGACGATCCCCTGTGGCTGGTGGGTGCGGTGTGCGCATATATTAAGGAAACCGGCGACTTCTCCATCCTCGATCATCCCACTCCCTTTGATAATGTCCCCGGCACCGAGGTGCCCCTGCTGGAGCACGTGCGCCGCAGCGTGAATTTCACCCTGAACAACCTCGGCCCCCACAAGCTGCCCCTGATCGGACGGGCGGACTGGAACGACTGCCTGAACCTGAACTGCTTCTCCGAGGAGCCGGGGGAGAGCTTCCAGACCTTCGGCCCCAGCGAAGGCCCCGTGGCGGAGTCCGTGTTCATCGCGGGTATGTTCGTCAAGTACGGCGGCGAGTATGCGGCTCTGTGTGACCAGCTGGGCCTTAAAGAGGAAGCCGAAACCATCCGCAAGGCCGTGTCCGACATGGAAAAAGCCGTTCTCAAGGACGGCTGGGACGGCCAGTGGTTCCTCCGGGCCTATGACGCAAACGGCAATAAAGTCGGCAGCCACGAATGCAAGGAAGGTCAGATTTTCATCGAGCCCCAGGGCTTCTGCACGCTGGCTGGTATCGGCAAAGACTCCGGCGAGGGCCTGAAGGCCATGGAGTCCACCCGGAAGCGCCTGCTGGGCGAGTACGGCGTGGAGCTGCTGGATCCCTGCTACACGGAGTACCATGTGGAGCTGGGCGAAATTTCCTCCTATCCTCCCGGATTCAAGGAGAACGGCGCGGTGTTCTGCCACAACAACCCCTGGATCGTCTGCGCCGAGGCCACTCTGGGCCGGGGCAACGAGGCCTTCGACATTTACCGCCGCATCTGCCCCGCCTACCTGGAGGAAAAGAGCGAGGTTCACGAAACCGAGCCTTACTGCTACTCCCAGATGGTCACGGGCCGTGCATCCGGCAACCCCGGCCACGCGAAAAACAGCTGGCTCACCGGCACCGCCAGCTGGACGTTCCTGTCCATTTCTCAGGCCATTTTGGGTATCTATCCCGACTACAATGGCCTGCGCATTCACCCCTGCATTCCCGACGACTGGGACGAATATACTGTCACCCGGCGCTTCCGGGGCTGTACGTACACCATTCACGTCCGCCGCGGGGAGGAAAAGGGCATCACCGTCAACGGCACGCCCATTTCCGGTGAGGTCGTTCCCCTGATGACGGAACCCAGCGCACGGGTAGAGGTGGTACTGTGATCTTTCCGGAGAATTTTGTGTGGGGCGCGGCTTCCAGCGCTTACCAGATCGAGGGCCATTCCACCGCGGACGGCGGCGGGGCCTCCATTTGGGATACCTTCTGCCATACCCCCGGCAAGATCGCCTACGGTGACACCGGGGATATTGCCTGCGATGCTTACCACCGGTATGCCGAGGATATCGCCCTTTTGCGTCAGTGCGGGGTGACTGCCTATCGGTTTTCCGCCAGCTGGGCCAGAATCGACCCCTATGCCGATGGGAACTGGAACGAAGCGGGACTTGCCTACTATGACCGGGTTGTAGACACGTGTCTGGAAAATGGAATCACCCCCTACATGACCCTGTACCACTGGGAACTGCCCCAAGCGGCTCAGAACCGGGACGGCTGGGAGAAGCGGCAGACCGCCGAAGCCTTCGCCCGGTACGCGGGAATGATGGCTGCCCACTTCCGGGGACGGGTGAAGCACTATTTCACCCTGAACGAACCCCAGTGCACCGTCTCCCTTGGCCACCAGAGCGGTGTCCACGCTCCGGGGAAGCAGCTGGATCTTGCCGGACAGTTCGGTGTCCTCGTGAATCAGCTTCTGGCCCACGGCTTGGCTCAGCGCGCCATTCGGGCGGCTGACCCGGAAGCTGTGGTGGGCATTGCTTCCACGGGACGGCTGTGTTACCCGGAACGGGAAACGCCGGAGGATATCCGGGCAGCCCGGGAAGCCACCTTCGCGGTCTCCGACGATGACTGGTCCTTTACCCACCACTGGCTGCTGGATCCCATCTGCCTGGGAAAATTCCCGGATTGCGGCGGGACGGCTCTGGAAGAGTGTGTGCGGCAGGTCACCCCGGAGGATATGTCCATCATCCATGCCGTTCCCGATGTACTGGGCTACAACATCTACAACGGAAACGCTGTCCGGACCGACGGAACAGGTTATGCCTATGTGCCCCGATACCCCGGCTTCCCCCGCACCGCGATGAAATGGCCGGTGACCCCGGAAGTGATGAACTGGGGCGTGGGCTTCTTGCAGGAGCGCTACGGCCTGCCCTGCTACATCACAGAAAACGGCCTGAGCTGCAATGACCGGGTCTATCTGGACGGGCAGGTTCACGATGCCGACCGAATCGACTTCCTGACGCGGTATCTTACCTGCCTTGGGCAGGCTGTGGAGCGGGGCGTGGACGTCCGGGGCTACTTCCACTGGTCGCTGACCGACAATTTTGAGTGGAGCAACGGCTACGGCGAACGCTTTGGCCTCATCTACGTCGATTACCCCACCGGGAACCGCATCCCCAAGGACTCTTTCCGGTGGTACGGCCAGGTCGCCCAAACCGGAAACGTTCTCCAATCGCTGTAAATGCGCACGGCGGCACTCGGCCAATTCGGACATCAGCCGGTTACTGTGCTTTCCTGATTAAAATGAAATATTTGAATCAAGAATCAGCAACCGAGGAAGAAACCGATTCTGATATACAAATACCCCGGCAAGCCACATGGTTTGCCGGGGTTTCCTAAAATCCCCCGTAAATCCCATCTCCGAAATACTACAGTTTCCGCAACTTTACTACCCCCGCTATCTCTATACCTCTCCAAAATTTTCGCTGCTTAGAGAGGCGAAAAACGGGAAAAATCGCCCTTAAAAGCTACAGTTGTCACAGAAATTCCGTAAGCCGCGCTGTCGCCGATAGGCAGGTCTATACCGGCCCAAAATGTAGTCGCCTCACCATGCTGGTGAGGCGGTTTTGGCTTCCTGTGAGAGAATGGAAGTCCCCAGCTGCAACGCCCGATCATCGATCACTGCAATGGTCACGTCCATTTCGTAGGGGCTTTCCTGAATGGCTTTGATCGCCACGCGCCATGCGTCCTTGACGGGGTAGCCATAGATGCCGGAGGAAATCAGCGGAAAGGCAATGGAGCGGCAGCCCTTGGCGCAGGCTACCTTCATGGCATTTTGGTAGCAGCGATACAGCAGCTTTTCTTCATTGCAGTTGCCGCCCTGCCAGATGGGGCCAACGGCGTGGACGATGTACTTTGCCTTCAACCTGAAGCCGGGGGTGATGACCGCCTCGCCGGTGGGGCAATGTCCCAAGGCGTCGCAGGCGGCTTGCAGCTCTCTTGCGCCGGCAGCCGCAAAGATCGCTCCGCAAACACCTCCGCCGTGCCGGAGCTGGCTGTTGGCTGCGTTGGCGATGCAGTCCACGTCCATTTCGGTGATGCTTTGTTTCCGGATGCGTAAGGTTCCTGCCATGGGAGTCCACTCCTTTTTGTTTTCCTTATTTTATCACGAAATCGGAGGGAAGTACAGCGAAAACCGCAAGCTTGTTTTCGGTTTTCATTGACGATAAAAATGCGATGTGATACGATAGCAGTGACAGATTTGCTTTTGCGGCTGTCCGCGCCGTGGGGAATTGCGCGGCGTGAATACACAGGATAAAAACGCAATGTGCGCCCCTCGGCGTGCTAGAGCTGGTAGGTAGCCCAGCCGTCTGAGCCAAGCTCAGGTAAGTAACCTTCCCCTCCGGGTTGTCCGTTCCTGTGGCAGATTCTTTCAGGAGGGTTTCGTTATGGGCAGTGATTACGGAAAGCTGATGGCTTTTTTCGAGGACCCGTTCTGGGTGGGAATCTTTGAACGCATCGAAAGCGGTAAGCTTTCGGTGTGCAGAGTGGTTTTCGGCGCAGAACCCAAGGACTATGAAGTCTGGGAGTTTGTGCTGGCGAATTACCATCGGCTCAAGTTCAGTCCACCTGTTGATGTGACTCCGAGGAAGGAAGCGGTCAATCCCAAAAGGATACAGCGGGAAGCAAGAAAGCAGGCCGCTGCCGGAATCGGGACAAAGTCACAGCAGGCATTGCAGCTGCAGCGGGAAGAAAGCAAACAGGAACGCAAAGAAGTCACCCGCCAGCAGCGGGAGGTGGAAAAGCAGCGGCAATATGACCTGAAACAACGCAAACGAAGGGAAAAGCATCGGGGCAGATAATGCTTCGATGCTTTTTCCGCGCCCTGCTCTTGAATTGCACCCGTTTTATGGGACAGAATCCCGGTATAATGGAGGCAGAAACAAGAGACAAGAACGGGAGGTTGCGACGATGATTATCAAATTCTTGGAAGATTTGCTCCACTGGAACGAGGAGGAAGAAGTGCTGGACGCGGAGTATGAGCCCTTCCGGGATCAGCTGAGTCTTGCGGGGCTCAGCGAGGAAGAACTGCGGAAAATGGACCCCGATGACCGGGTAGCTGCGCTGGAGCAGGCAAACCTTGACACCTACGATTTCATTTATCTTGCCTGCTGAGACGAAAGCTATTTACATTCGGCGTGCTGTCGGCTAAAATGGAAGCAAAAGGAGGGGGATTCCCATGAAAAAAGTCCGCATCACCGCCATCCGAAAGACCTGCTATCCTGACCTGATGGAGCAGTACGAAAACCCCATCCATCACGCCTGTGAGGTCAAAGAGGGGGAGGTCTGGGTCGCCAACGGCTGGTGCAAGCCGGAGGGCTTTTGCGACAGTGCCTGGGACAGCGTTTCTCCCTTTGTAATGACCCTTGCCCACGGCGGCGGGGATTTCTACGACGGCTGGATGAAGAATCCCAAATCCGCCATGATTTCCTGCAACGACGGCTTCCGGCCTGTGAGCTTTTATCTGGAAGCGCTGGACGAGGACGCGGAATGAACAGGGCTGAACTGGAACGCTATATTGCGGAGGTTTACAGTACGCTGGGGGAGAACCCCTGGGCGCAGTCGCCGGCAAATACCGTGTTCCGGCATCGTCACAATCGGAAGTGGTTTGCCATTATCATGGACATTCCCAGAGAAAAGCTGGGGCTTCCCGGTGATGGCATTGTTTCTGTGGTAAATGTAAAATGCGATCCCCGGCTGATCGGCTCCTTCCGGGAAGAACCGGGAATTTTCCCCGCTTATCACATGAACAAAGCCCATTGGCTGACCATCGCGCTGGACGGTAGCACGGAGGAGGGGAAGCTTAAGTTCCTGCTGGATATGAGCTATGAGCTGACGAAGTGAGACTTTCTCCAAGGCAAGCGCAAAAAGAAAAATGTTGCGCTATTCGTAACGAATAACACAACATTTTTTGATCGTGCCAAGTTCGTTGTTGGTACTTATCAGGGCTGAATGACGACCTTTTGGGTGGACAGGGTGCTGCCGTCCACCATCAGAATCGCCAGCGTAATCTCCTGATCGAACCGGCGCTTGTCGCAGCTGCCGGGATTCAGCCAGAGTCGTCCGTCAATAATCTCCTCAAAATACTTGTGGGAGTGCCCGAAGATCACCGCGTCAATGCCGGTCAGGTCTTTAGGCACTTCCTTTTTGTTGTGCACCAGAAAGAACCGGCAGTCCTCAATCTGGAAGGTCAGCGTTGCGGGGATGTGCTCTGCCCACGCCTTGTCGTTGTTGCCCCGCACCACATAAACCGGGGCGATTTCCTGCAATCGCTCAATGATTTCCGGCTTGTTGATGTCGCCGCCGTGGATGATGGCGTCACAGCCGTCAATGGCGGTCAGCACCTCCGGGCGGAGCAGCCCGTGGGTATCGGACAATACCGCAATTCGTTTTGCCAAGTTCATCACTCCAATTCTTTTTCAATCAACGCCACCGCAATTTCAAAGGCCTTCACCCGGCGCTGGGCAAGGGTAATCTGAGACTTGTACCGCGCCGGATTTTCCTTGCCTTGCAGAGTCAAGATAGTCGCCCGCAGCTTGTGAAGCGTGGAATCAATCTGCCGCTTGGCTTCCAGAAGTTCCTCTTTGGTGTATTCCATGGCGATTGTTCTCCTCACAGCTGCTTCAAATAATCTTCTACATTCTGATAGACGACTCCGTTTTCCAGCATTCGGTCTTCGCCGCGATAGAGTACGAATCTCCCGGTAATCGGGCCAAAGCGGTGCTCGGTCTGGGCGCATTTTTCTTCATCGATCAGATGCCGGTATTGTTGGGGAACCCCCTCTGCGCTGTGCTTGATTTCAAAAACCTGGCAGGAGCCGGCAGCAGGGTCAAAAACCACCATATCAAATTCACCGATGGGGAATTGCAGGACAAACACTTCCTTCTTCGGATTTGCCAGCTTGGTTTCCAGCAAAACGATATCTTCCATCATTCTGCCTCTGATTTCATCCAGAATCCGCTCCTGCACAGTGGTGCGTTCCAATAAGGACAGAGCTGCAAAGGTTTCGTCCTGCAGTAGGCTGCGAATCAAAGCGTCTGCCTGGGCATAGCGGAGACCGGGCTGGGCAATCACTGTCCGGCTGAACTTTCGACTGACATCCGGCAGGGAGCGAATGTCAATATCCTGCGTCAAATCCAGTAAGTCCAGATATTCCTTGATCTCAAAAACATGAGCGTTGTCCAGTACAACGGTTTGTTCCGGCTTGTTGCGGATTTCCAGAAGCTTCCGCAGACCTTCGGTTACAGTGGAAAGGTCAATTCGATCCAAAATATCTGTGGGGTTGTTGCGATCCCGACGCAGATTGCTGGCAGAGATGCCAAGATCGTGGGATTTGAAGTCCTGTGTCAGCACTTCTAGCGTGAAACGGTGGTTGATATCCTCCACTACACGATTGATGGCACTGGTCAGCTCATTCTTTTCGTACAGATTCCGCAGATTCCGAAAATGTCCCTCATATTGATAGCAGCGTAGGGAGTGCTGAATGTTCCGGGCAATGGCTGTGTCCACATATTCGTCGGCACTCTCCTTGCTGGCAAAGGTGGAAGCTTCGTTGTAGAGAATCCCGCCCAAACTCATTGTGCCGCCGTAGCGGATGTATTCGTCAATACCCTGAATCCCCAGGACGGACTCAAATTCCCGGTAGGGGATAAAGGTAGTATGGAGCAGGATGCAACGGTCGTATAGCTGCTCGTCCTTCGTAAAGAGGAATCCTAGAGAATCGGTGCCGGACAGAACAATCTTCATGCCGCAGGTGGCATATACATCGGAGAAAAGTGCCGCCCCCTCGATGAAGTCCTCCATCAGCGTCACTTCGTCCAGGAACACATACTGGAAGCCCTGCGTCTGCAAGTATTGAAGGTCCCGGTTGACCTCGGCGAGGGTGTTCTTTGTGGTGGTTTGAATGAAGGCAGACTTCGCCAGTTCCGCATCGGACATTTCGGCAAAAATCTGGCGAATCATAGTGGTTTTGCCCGTTCGACGCAGTCCATAGAGAATGAACACCCGATCTTGCACGGAACCGTAGATATAGTTATGCAGCTGTTGGAAGCACGCACGCTTTTTGTAATTTCGGATCGGAGCAGAGAAAGCACGCAGCGCCGCACCGGTGCGGACTGTGGTTGCAAAGACTTGGGCAGAAGCAGCGGGCACAGCAGCATTGGGAAGTTGTTTTTTCAATGTCTTCAGCTCTTTTTCCAGCGCCTTCCGCTGTTCGATCTGCTTCCGGAACCAATCTAACTCTTCTGCGGGAATGTATTTCTCCCGACGTTTTTTCTCCTCTGTCCAGCGGTGGTAGTAATAATCCTTACCATTGACCGTTTTCTTTGTGACAGACCCGGCGGGCAATTCCGCAATTTGATGCTCTAATTTTGCAATGCGGGTCAAGGTTTTATCCAGTTCCATCGTGCCGCCTCCTATGAGAAGAAGTATATACAAAATTATACCCCATTATACCCAAATAATCAAGGGTATAATGGGGCGCAATTAATCACAGTAAGTTTATACAGCTATCGGTTCGTTAGTAGCATTCCTTTGGACTTCTTCTATTACAACGGCTGGAGGAACTACGAGATTATGGCTAAAGAAAATATATTCCTTTGCTTTACGTACATTTTTAGCGCTGTAATTGACTTCTATTTTTCCACCATGATATTCCTTATACAGTTTCGCCACTAAATCACAAATGTCATATGTTACTATCCATTTCCTTCGGCATCGAGCTATACAGTTACGTAATGCTTCATGATCTCCCTCGGTAAAAGAATTCTTGTATCTTCGCCTGCGGAAATAGTATTTGAATCAATGCCTTCCTTATCGCTTGAAAACTCTGCACGGGTTTTCAAATTGCCCATTTGCTGGGTGGATGTGTAGCTGATTGAATAGTGGGTAAATGCTTTATACAGCGTATTTATTTCTTGCTGATATTGTACCGGGAGACTCTTTTTGATTCCTGCAAGAGCTGAATCATCCTGAAACTCTCCAAATGGGACGAGACGAGATAACCCCAAATAAATAACCGGACAGTTTGGTAATTTGTCACCGCTCCTAGGCTTATACATTGGCTTCACAGCAAATCGTGTGGCCATGAAAGAATTATGACGACGAAACCCTAGCGGCTCTCTATCGTAATAATTCACAGTAAATAAGATTCCACTGACACCGTGTGCGGGGTCATTATATTGCTTGTCTCCACGGGTTAGGCTTTCAACTTTTGGATTAGTGACAGAATTGACTGCCTTAAGGATCTGCAAGCACTTATCATCATTTACCCAAGTGCACTTCTCTGTCACCGCCTGGAACGAGTTCTCGACAAGATGAAGTAGAGAAGTTTTACATGTACCATTAGTACCAGAAATCGCATTGAGCCCCGTAGAGAGCTTCAAGTTTATTTTTTTTAATTTTCTGTATTGGTTTATCTCTATGTTTTTAATACAATATCAGAAGCAAGCTCAATCAGTTTCTCCTTTTGGTCTGCAACCATTTTCGATATTGTCTCTTCTTCGCTAAAAGACGCTTCAAGTCTGGGGTTTTCAGAAGATAAAATTATCTTTGAGAACGCAATGGTTTCTCTCTTCATGTGGCTACAGCCTCCTTTGCATTACTCGTGTTTATTGAATTACAATTCTATAACGATTTCCATAAACCTGTCATACGAATATGTTCCCTGGAAGTCCGGCGCTTTACTTTGGAACACCATAAAGTACCGGTACTTGCTTCCTGCCAGCATATCCCACTGCTGACCGATCTTCGCCTTTGCCTTGGAGTCATCGTTATCCAGGTGGTCACCTTTGGTTTCAATCATCAAAATCTTTCCGCCAGTGGTCATCGCAATCAAATCCGGGTAGGCATGGGTAGAACCGTTAATCATAAATCCCTGTCTGGAAATATTCCGGTGCCACCACTTGATATTAGGCATAGAAGATAATGCCCAGGCCATCTTGCGCTCGTAGTCGTTCATATCCTCTTCGCTGGTGTATAGCGACTTAGGAATCACAGATGTCGCAATTGTCGGGGAAATGGTGGGCTTCAGGGCATAATTCGGATGGCATACAATCTTACCCTGCTCCAGCCAGAGATCAAATACTTTGGCACGATGTGCGTCCAGGAGGTCTTTGACCTTTTTCTCGACTTTCAAAACATACGGATAGGGAGATTGTTCCAGATCGGCAAGCTGATCCGCGTTCAGTGTCTCGATAACCCGGTCAATATAGCTCTGCAATTCCTTATCAGTGATACAGTTCAGTTTGGAAAGCTTACTCTTGATCAAGCCTTTGCAGTGCGCCATGCGCACATTCGACGGCTGCTCATTAAACCATTCCTTGAAGAAAGCACTGTCTGCGCCGGCCAGCTTCCATGCCTTTGGCGTAGCTTCTTTGGAATCATCCACATCTACACGAGCCATTTCCGCATCAAGTGTGGTGAAGTCAATTTGAACATCTTTGTCCTTCAGCGTGAATCCGTGGCTTAAGTGCTCCAGATCCAGCAACACATGCTCGCCATCACTAAACAGGCTGGGACCGGTTTCCAGCATAAACTGAGGAAAGCGAAGAGCCGCGGCTTCCTCCCGATATTCCTCGTTCATTCTGAACACATTCATCTTATCACGCACCTCCAAAGGAGCGGCATCCACTGCTGTATCTTCCGTATTGGCGATCTCATTTTCATAGGCATCATTTTGGCTCAGAGCATCGTTCAGCATATCATCCACAGGGGTAGGACAATCTTCTGCCGGGGGATTCGGCTGTATGGCTGCGGACACCTTTGCCTTCAAATCGTCCATATCCACTGAAGGCAGTTCCGGCTCCTCTCCGGCAGGCGCTTGTGCAACAGGCGGCTGGATCTCCATCTGTCCGCCAGTGTGGTCTTCCGGCTCGGGAGAAATCTCCAAATCCACATCCTTGGCCCGATAGTCCTTGCTGCTGAAGCCGGCGTTGTTCAGCCCAGCGACAACCTTATCCAGAGTCTGGTAAAAATTCGCAGAACAAGTTATGACATAGGACAGATTCAACATATTGCTGGGATTCTTCTTTGTATCCGGTAAACGGAGTACTCTGCCGAGAATCTGTTCAACATCAACAGTAGATGTCCGGTTGGCCACAGTTGCCAAAACATACGCAAAGGGGCAGTCCCAACCTTCTTTCAGTGCATTTACCGTAATGATATACCGAATGGGGCAGTCCGGGAACTTCAAATCGACATTCTTCAGCTCATCTTTGTCGGCTGTTTTGATGGCAATCTGATTTTCCGGGATACCGGCATCAATCAATGTATCTTTGATTTTCTGATACGTTGTGCTGTCAGCGACGTTTTTCGGCTGTGCCTGGAACAGCACAATGGGACGGATGTACCGGCCAGTGACTTGTTGATCTTTCACTGCCTGCAATTCCAGCTTCTGGCGAATACCAATGGCGTCGGCAAATACATCATTCTGCGTTTTCCGGTTATATACGATCACCGGTAGTTTTACCATGTTTGCCTTCTTCAACTGGATGGCGTCTACAAAGGAAATAATATTGCTGTTTTTCTTGGGTGTAGCAGTCAGGTCCAGCACAAAGCAGGGGTTGAAGTTTTTCAGCATCTCCACACTGAGCGTGGAGGTGGCATGATGGCTTTCATCCACAATAACCACAGGATTCAGCCCACGAATGATTGTAATAGTCATTGTTTAGGCGTTTTTTACTCTCACCTTTTAAGATCACCAATCTTTCAAGAGGGGTACCAAAACATGTAAATCGTTCTTGCTTTTTCTCTTCGCAAAAATTATGATATTGCAAATCTAGTGCCTCAGTCAGTACAGGCAAATACGAGTAGTATTTATTCAGAAACTGTACTAATTGCTTAAACTCTATCCCAAGGTTAATGTTTCTACCATCAACCCGATTGCTATACAGAATTACAGAAAAATCTCCATTTCCGATTCTTGAGGGCCAAGACGCAAATCTTTTTGCGCTCTTATTGCCAGGCTCTTCAGGATCATCAAGCCTGACAGGATGAGCACCAAAGCAGGCCCGCAGTTCCTTGAAATAAACCCGATCATTCTGACCAAAGGGATTATCCGGAAAACAGTTGTTGTCATCAGCAAATATCTTCTTATTTTCTGCAAAAATAACACGATGTAACTGCTCAACTGCCTCCACGATAATGTCAACACTGGATAAGAACGCATAAAGTTCGATGCCTTGATCAATACCCAACGAAAAGATATCATGAGAGCAGATATAGTTAGCGGAAACCTCTATCCAATCCATTGCCGAACAAATACAATTCCACTGGTTTTTGTTATTATTGTTCCGGTATTTGAAAAAACACCACGACAAGTTGTCATTGACTTTATTCCGAAAATCAGCAATTAGTTTTAAATCAAGCATAGTCCTCACAGCTTTGCAATATCTCTCGGGATTTTCTTGAATGTGATATTATACTTTGCCAGCTCTTCCGCTGGAATGGTGCACAGGTCGGCATAGATAATGTAGCCTTCCGCCTTTTCCGGGATCGTGGCCAGGAACGCATGGTTCAGTGTAGTAATGGACTCTTTTTCATAGTAGAAATAGTAGGCGGTTCCACGGCAATTCCCCATCAGCGAGGGTGGCGGCATCCGTGATTTCAAATTTGTGAGGATAGGAACAGTTGCTGGGTGCGCCTATAAAATCTGCACTGTACAGAGTGAACATCATTTCTTTACCTCCTCGCAGGTTTCGGTGAAGTAACGCAAGCGGTAGTTCTTCCACTTGGCTCTTTTGATTTCGGCTTCCATGCCGTCAGAGATGGTGTCGCCAAAGACCCAGACCTCGGAGCATTTACTCATGAGGGCGTTTCCGAAGAACAGCCCCAGCTGACGCTCCTTGGGGTTGCAGTCATGCGGTCAAGCGAGACTATGTCTGCGCCGAGTATATGAACAACTACCGTAGCGGCGACAACTTCCTCGGCTCAGACTGCCTGCCTGTGGACTGTGACAACGATCACTCCGAAAATCCCGCCGACTGGGTCACCCCGGCAGATGTCCAGGCCGCATTCCCCGGCATTACCTTTCCATGGTTTCACCGAGACCTCACCCCGGATGAAGTGCAGACCTACATGAGCTTCATTGCCAACCTCTGTGCAATGGCTAAGAACGCCAAGCGGATCACGGCTACGGAAAAGCCGGTGGACAACGAGAAGTACGCTTTTCGCTGCTTCCTCCTCCGCTTGGGCTTCATCGGAAGCGAGTACAAAACCCAGCGGAAGATTCTGCTCCGCAACCTGACCGGATCGAGCGCTTTCAGGTCCGGCACGAAGAAGGAGGTGGCGGATGATGCGGTTTCCGAGTAAGGCTATTGTCGAAGTGCTCCGCCGCCAGTATCCGGTTGGCACCCGGGTGGAATTGGTGCGGATGGACGATCCGCAAGCCCCTCCCATCGGCACAAAGGGCACTGTTAGAGGTGTCGATGACATTGGCAGCATCATGGTTGCCTGGGACAACGGGTGCGGCTTGAGTGTGGCCTATGGCGCTGACATTTGCAGAAAGGTTGGTGACGCGGATGCCCAATGATATTCTGGAAGATCTGTTCTACGGCAAAATCAACCCCTGGGAAGACTGCCCCGGAAACATAGAGGAATTCCACGGCCTGAACCAGAAAATGAGTCAGCTCAGCGCTATCCTTGAGGAGCGGCTAGACAAGGAAACCCGATCCTTACTCGATCAGTACCTCTCCAACCGCGCCGATATGGAGACACTGCTTTCCTGTGACAGCTTCAAGACGGGGTTCCGACTCGGTATTCGGATCATGATGGCGGTGTACAAAGAGCCGTAATATTTACAGTTTTCCGTCGGATAGTTTGGTACATATATGGCTTCAAATTGACTTGCTATTATGCGGATTCAGAGCGAATATGTGTACACCGAAAGGGAAAACAACGAAAAACGGAGGAACTCACCATGAAAAAAATCAACGCTTTCGAGAACGCAATTGCCAACCAGGTCAAGGACATCCGCACTGAGGGCATCAATCCTACCGCCTTCTGGGCTTACCGCCGCAGCGAGGACGCTGGAAACGACCTCATCGACTTCTCCGAGGTCATTTGGGATGAGGACATCGACCCCATCCTTGACCGTCTTTCCGGAAAGTCCTCCGCAAAGGAATGCAATTCTGTAGCGGCATTCTTGACTATCTTCTCCCAAAAGGCATCCGAGGAAATTCTGCGGCAGCTCTACGAAGCATTGAAGCCGCTGAAGACCGCCGCAAAGGCGCTGAAAACCATTGAAGCGGATGCTTCGCTCATCATGAAGCTGAACAGCGAAGCGAAAACATCTCTCTCCGAATCGGAAAAAACCGTCATGGAGATATTGCAGCAGGAGCAGAAATCTATGATGTCCCTCACCAATGCGGTAAAGCAATTCTATGGGCTGGAAGTCGCTGCCCTGCCAAAGGTTACCTGCACCGATGGCGCACAGGCACCCGAATCGGCAATGGCCTATCTGCTCACTGCCCATGAGGAACTGCAGGCGCAGCTATGGCAGGGACAACAGCCGGATGTGGTTGCCGCTTATCCATCCTCTGGGGTGTGTGAACACGCAGCGGAGGTTCTGGCGCTTCTGGATCAGAAGAGCTTCCAAAGCGCACTGCGAACCCTGGCGGATGCAAATCTGGGGCTTATCGGCCGCAGCAAGACGATGTTTCTGGCATATCCCATCTGCCGCTATGCGGACGAAACCCTGATGGCGGAGCTGACCAGGCGCGCGCCCAAATGGGCATCCTCCGTATCCGGAAACGCCGCGCCGCCTCTTCGCACCTTCCGCATGGCAGCGCTGTACAGCGAAACCAGAGCGGCGATGCTCTTTGCGGATAAGTTCGGCGACTTGGACAAGTACGCCAAGATCCGCGGCACCGATGGGGACACCATTCGGGATCAGTTCCTCTCCAATATAGGATTGGATGAAACGGGCGGGAAGACCTACGATCTGGGCAATCAGACCGTCACAGCCCGGCTGCAGAAGGATCTGAACTTCCTGGTGGAGCTGCCCACTGGTAAGACCGCCAAATCCCTGCCCAAGAAGGGGGCGGATGCAGAAAAGTATGCCACTGCCAATGCCGACTTCTCCGAAATGAAAAAGAGCGCCAAGAAAATCGTCAAAAACCGGGTCAGCATTCTCTTTGAAGATTTTCTCAGCGGACGGGCAAGAAAAGCGGCTGCCTGGAAGGAAAGCTATCTGAAAAATCCCCTGCTTCGCCAGGTTGCCAGCCTGCTGGTCTGGGTGCAGGACGGGAAGACCTTCCTGCTGACGGACACCGGCGCTGTGACCGCCGACGGCACACCCTATTCCATCGGGGATGCCGAAATTGCCTTGGCCCACCCCATGGACATGACCCGGAACGATGTGACCGACTGGCAGAAATGGTTCACCGCCAACGGCATCAAACAGCCCTTTGAACAGATCTGGGAGCCTGTAGTGGAACCGAATTCCGTCACGGAAGACCGGTATCGGGGCTGCATGATCCCCTATTACCGCTTTCTGGGACAGAACAAGCATGGCATCTACGTGGAGGACGAAGATTTCCACAATGAAATTGACATCTCTTTCGATGACTGCAATGCCGACATTCAACGGATCGACTGGCTGCGGCATGAGATTTCGCCAGATCACCGCTTTGAAATTAAACGCTTCCGTGTAGAGCGGTTTACCCGTAAGGCAAACCACATCATCGCCTATCTGGATCGGGTGACAATCTACGACCGTATCCGAAAGGACGATACCGGCATCTCCGCATTCCTGCCCCAGTTCACCCTGGCCCAGATTACGGAGTTTATCAAGGTGGCGACGGAGAACAACTGCACCAATGTGACGGCGCTGCTGCTGGACTACAAGAATCAGAACTTCGCGGACTTCGACCCCATGGAGGAATTCTCGCTGGAGCTGTAAACGGATTTCTGCCGACAGCACTGCAAGGAGCACTTCAATCATTCTCATAGAACATAATGAATGGACAGCAATAGACAGTGATTTTTTTACATACCTCTGATTGGCATTTGGGAGCCACGGAAGGCGAATACGATCTTCTGGAAGACCAGTACTATTTTGTGGATGAAATCTGCCGGATTATTTCGGAACGGAAAGTGGACGCCGTGCTGCTGGCCGGTGATGTGTATGACCGTTCTGTTGCATCCGCGGCGGCAATTCGGCTTTACGACTACGCCATGAACCGGATTTGCCGGGAATTCAATACGAAGGTGCTGACCATTGCCGGGAACCACGACAGCGCGGAGCGGCTGTCCAGCTGCGGACAGCTGCTGGAAAAAGCGGGACTGTATATCTCCGGCGCGGCGGAGCGGGAGCCGAAAGTCATCTCTTTTGACGATACGGAAGTGTTCCTTCTGCCCTGGATCACAGAGGAAAAGGTCAGGAGCCTTTACCCGGAAGAAAGGGAGTCCATCGGCAGCCTGACCGATGCTTACCATGTGGTTACGAGCCATATGCGTGACCGGTTTTCACCGGATAAGAAGCACATTGTGGTTTCTCATGCCTTTATCATCAATTCGGAAACCTCTACCAGTGACCGGGCTGCTGAAATCGGGTTTGCCACTCAGGTGTCCGCGGATGTGTTTGACGGCTTTGACTATGCACTCCAAAGCAGCCGCGAAGATATGCTGAAGCAGCTGGAACCGGTTGCTCCGGACTGGGCAAATGCCATTCGTCACCGCACCGGTATTCACGCAGAGTGTACACTTCCGGATTCCATGGAAGATGCGTGGAAGTGGAAGCAGCTTCAGGGAATCATTGAAGAAATAACATCTATGCCATTCCGGGATTTGCAGGCAAAAAGCCTTATGCTGAGCGCCAGGTATCGGGAAACCACCGCACTCTACGCAGAAAAGTGCGCATGGTATCATTTGCTGCGGCGAACAGAAGCAAATATCGATATGAACCAAGCACTTCAGGGCTGGAAACTGACGGTGAAGCGTATCGGCAAGGGAACGGGCAAAACCGCACCGAAACTCAAAGCGGAAGCAAGAAAACTGATGAGCAAATGCCAGACGGCAGTTCCGGCATGGATCATGCCAATCAATAAGGCCTTGGAGAGCCTGAACCCAAAGGTAAACCGGTTTGACATTGTCATTATCGACGAGGCCAGTCAGTCGGACATTTCCTCCCTGGCCATTTTGTATATGGGGCGGAAGCTGATTATCGTCGGTGACGACAAACAGGTCAGTCCCATGGCAGTTGGTGTGGATGTGGCCAAAATGGATTCTCTGGAGCAGATGTACCTCCGGGGAAAAATCCCCAATGCACAGCTGTACAATGCAAAAACCTCCATCTACGATATCGCAGCAACCACCTTTAAGCCGCTTATGCTCCATGAGCACTTCCGCTGCGTCCCCGAAATCATCGGATTCAGCAACATGCTGTCCTATGACTATCAGATCAAACCTCTCAGAGGAGCCAGCAGCAGTAATCTGTTGCCTGCCGTCATAAACTACCGGGTGGACGCAGGACAGCGGGACGAAAAAAACAAAAGCAATCTACCCGAAGCCAAAGCGATTGTTGCTTTGATGAGAGCCTGCATGGAGCAGCCGGAATATGAAGGCAAAACATTTGGGGTCATTTCGCTGCTGGGTGACGAGCAGTATCAGCTGATTCAAAAGGAAATTGATGCGTCCATTTCTCCAAAGGAAATTATGCAGCGCAATATCCTGTGCGGCAATTCCGCAAATTTCCAGGGTGATGAGCGGGATGTCATTTTCCTGAGCTTGGTAGACAGTAAAGACATTGACAATCCGGGGCCGCTCCATCTTCAGAATTATGGCGTGGATGATTCCACCCGGAAACGCTACAATGTTGCCGTGAGCCGCGCCAGAGATCAGCTTTGGGTCGTTCACTCTCTGGATGCAGCAAATGATCTGAAGCCCGGTGACATTCGGAAAAAGCTGCTGGACTATGCTGCAAATCCCCACGCGTTGGAAATTGCCCATGAGAAAATCTCCGCTGCTTCTGAGTCTCCTTTTGAAAAAGCGGTTGCCACAGCCCTGTCTGATCGGGGGTATCACCTTGTCCAGCAATGGGAAGTCGGTGCATACCGACTGGATATGGTTGCTGTGTGCGGCGGGAAAACGGTGGCCATTGAATGCGACGGCGAGCGGTGGCACAGCGGAGATGTGAAGATTCGCGAAGATATGGAGCGTCAGACAATTCTGGAGCGCCTGGGTTGGCGATTTATCCGTATTCGGGGAAGCGAATATTATCGTGCGCCCCAGCAGACAATCGAACGGGTTATCAGGGAACTGGCGCAGTACGGGATTGAACCGGAAGATGCAGAAACTGTGGTGTCAGATGACCGGAATACAGAAACGCAAGCGCGAGGTCAGCATGCTGAAAGTAAATGAGACAGAAGCCGCTGTTGTCAAAATCATTTTCGACAAATATGTGAAAGAAGGTTTCGGCCCCCAGCGGACAGCCACTTTCCTGAATAACAACGGCTATCGTGCCAGAACAGGAAAGATGCGGCATCCTGCCAGTATTCGCGGTATCCTCGGCAATCTGACCTACACCGGTGTCCTGCGCTGCGGTGATGCCCGTTCGGAGCAGATTCCGGAACTGAAGATTATTTCCACGGAGCAGTTTGAGGCTGCCCAGCACATCCGGGAAGCCCGCTCCAATGAGAACCGCAAAACGCCCATCGTTCCGCTGAATACCAAGGGAGAATCCCTCCTTGCAGGTAATGTCTACTGCGGTCACTGCGGCGCGAGGCTGACCCTGACCACAAATGGCAGGTATCGAAAGCTTAGCTGCGGACTGGTGGATACTACCCAGTGTGTCCGTTATGTCTGTTACGGAAAGACAAGAAAGCAAACCCAATGTGATGGGCCTACCGGCTACACCATGCATCTTCTGGATGAACAGGTGGAACAGGTAATCCGAAATGTTTTTGCCAGAATGAAAGGTGTATCCAAAAGCGAGCTTGTTGCCAAGCGCTATGAGGAAGAAATCACCCAGCGCAAGGAACACTATGCAGCGGTGAACGCTGCATACACCAAGGCCGCCGGAGAGTTGGCCGATCTGAAGGCAGAAATTATCCGGAGTATCCGAGGGGAGAGTGCCTTCCCGAAGGACGTTCTGGCGGAACTGATCCGCGAAAATGAAACCAAATGCTTACAGTTGGAGGCAGACGCTGAACAGGCGAAGAATGCCATGGTGGAAACGGAAGCCATCACGAAGGAGCTGCAGCGCCAGCGCGATGAAATCCTTTCCTTTGCTGATCTGTACGATTCTGCCGGAATCGAGGCAAAGAAAATGGTGGTCAGCGCCATGATTCGCCGGGTGGAAGTGAGCCGGGACTATAAGCTCACAATTTACTTCAATTTTAACCTCGACCAGTTCCTCCACGGGCTGGATTGTGGGGGTACCATTCAAGCAGGGGGTGTGTAAACGCGAGGTCTGCATGCAAGGATAAAAATGGAAATGAAAAGACCTCATTTTGTTTCCAAAATGAGGTTTTTCAAAAGCATTCTGGCTTTTTTGGTGGAGATAAGCGGGATCGAACCGCTGACCTCTTGAATGCCATTCAAGCGCTCTCCCAGCTGAGCTATACCCCCAAATAGGGCAATCAGCCAGAATGCAATTTATGAAATTGAGGACTACGGGGTATGTGAACGGTAGCTTTGGGCTCCCAGCTGAGCTATACCCCCATATTCAGTTTTTGCTACCCGTGCCCCCACGGGAAGCACGGGTAAGTTGTGGTGGAGATAAGCGGGATCGAACCGCTGACCTCTTGAATGCCATTCAAGCGCTCTCCCAGCTGAGCTATACCCCCATATTTTGGTGCCGTCTTGACGACTTTTGTATTTTACCATAGATCCCGAAAATGTCAAGCATTTTTTCATATTTTTTTCTTTTTCCTTGTAATGGCTGGAAATGACGGAATTGTGGAAAAAAACCACTTCCATTTCCCGTAAATTCACGGTATAATGAATTCGATAAAATTGCCTGCGGGCAGATTTTGGGAGGTTTTCATGGCTGCACTGATTCTTTCCTCAAACGACAAAACAAGACTGGACGCCGGCTTCGCGGCGGCATTTGACACGGCGGCAGAGCGCTATTTCTCCGCACCGGGCCGCACGGAGGTCAGCGGAAACCACACCGACCACCAGCGGGGCCGGGTGCTGGCCGGGGCGGTGAACCTGGATACCGTGGCGGCAGTTCGGGCCAATGGTACGGATGTGATCCGGGTACAGTCTAAGGGTTATCCCATGTGTGAGGTTCGGCTGGACGCACTGGAGCCAGTGCAGTCCGAAATCAATTCCACTCCGGCACTGATCCGGGGCGTAGCGGCGAGGTTCGCCCAGCTGGGCTGTAAGGTGGGGGGCTTCGATGCCTACTGCGAGTCTACAGTGCTGCCCGGCTCCGGATTGAGTTCTTCCGCCGCCTTTGAGGTGCTCATTGGAACCATCATCAATCATCTGTTTTTTGACGGGAGGGTGTCCCAGCCGGAAATCGCTCAGATCGGGCAGTACGCGGAAAATGTCTTTTTCGGGAAACCCTGCGGTCTGATGGATCAGACAGCCTCTGCCGTGGGCGGACTTGTCACCATCGATTTCGCGGACAAGGAGCATCCGGACATCCGCCCGGTGCACTTCGACTTTTCCACTACCGGACACGCCCTGTGCATCATCGATTCCAGGGCAGATCATGCCGACCTGACCGACGAATACGCCGCCGTTCCCGGGGAGATGAAGTCCGTCTGCGCCTATTTTGGCAAGGATGTGGTGACCGAAATCCCGGAGAAGGATTTTTACGCCGCCATTCCCGCGCTGCGTGAGAAGTGCGGCGACCGGGCGGTGATGCGGGTCATCCACGAATACAACGAAAACCGCCGGGTGCCCCAGCAGGTGGCCTGCCTGGAAGAGGGGGATTTTGAGGGCTTCCTGCGGCTCACCAGGGAATCCGGCTACTCCAGCTGGATGTATCTGCAGAACGTGATTCCCGCCGGGTATGTAAAACAGCAGGCTATGGCGGTGGCGCTGGGCCTGTGCGAGCACTATTTGCAGGGCCGGGGCGCTTACCGGGTCCATGGCGGCGGCTTCGCCGGAACGGTGCAGGCCTTTGTGCCCTTCGAGCTGCTGGAATCCTTCCGGGCGGGTATCGACGGGGCGCTGGGGGAGGGGGCCTGCCATGTGCTGTCCATCCGACCCCAGGGCGGCGTGGAGATGGAGGTTGAAGCATGAAAATCGAAACCCTGATCGATTCGCTCGTCTCCTATGCCATGAACCGGGGCCTTGCCGAACCGGTTGACCATCAGGTGCTCACCAACCGTCTGCTGGACATTCTGCGCAAGGACGACTATGAACCCTCCGATGAGCTTCAGAGCGAGGATCTGGAGGAAATCTTAAGCGGCATTCTGGACTATGCCGTGGAAAAGGGCCTGTGCGAGGACAACATTACCGCCCGGGATATTTTCGACACCCGCATCATGGGCGCGGTAACCCCGATGCCCCGGGAGGTGGTGCGCACCTTTGCGGAAAAGTACGCCATTTCCCCGGTGGAGGCCACGGACTGGTACTATCAATTCAGCTGCGACACCGACTACATCCGCCGCTACCGCATCGCCAAGGATATGCGCTGGAAGTACGAAAGCGGCTACGGCGAAATGGACATCACCATCAACCTTTCGAAACCCGAGAAAGACCCCAAGGCCATTGCCGCTGCAAAAAACGCCCCCCAGACTGCCTACCCCAAGTGCCAGCTGTGCCGGGAGAACGAGGGCTACGCCGGGCGCATGAACCATCCCGCCCGGGCCAATCACCGCATCATCCCCATTACGGTCTGCGGGGAACCTTGGTGTCTGCAATACTCACCCTACGTCTATTATAATGAGCACTGCATTGTATTTAACTCCAAGCACGTGCCCATGAAGATCGACCGCAGTGCTTTTGAAAAGCTGCTGGACTTTGTGAAGGCATTCCCGCACTACTTCATTGGCTCCAACGCCGACCTGCCCATTGTGGGTGGCTCCATCCTCAGCCACGAGCACTTCCAGGGCGGCCACTACCAGTTTGCCATGGAGAGAGCGGGAATGGAAAGGGAAGTGGCCTTCAAAGGCTACGAGGACATCTGTGCAGGAATTGTAAAGTGGCCCATGAGTGTCATCCGCCTGGACGGAAAAGACCCGGCAAGACTTGCGGAGCTGGCAGACAAGATCCTCACCATTTGGCGGGGCTACAGTGACGAAAGCGTGGGTGTGATCGCTTTCTCTGGCGGGGAGCCCCACAACACCATCACCCCCATTGCCCGGCGCAGAGACGGACTGTACGAGCTGGATCTGGTGCTGCGATGCAACATTACCACGGCAGAACATCCGCTGGGCGTGTTCCATCCCCATGCGGACAAGCACCACATCAAGAAGGAGAACATCGGCTTGATTGAAGTCATGGGCCTTGCAGTGCTGCCCAGCCGGCTGAAACAGGAGCTGACGGACTTGGCTTCAGCCATCGTGTCCGGGGCGGACATTGCTGCCGACGAGGTTCTGAGCAAGCACGCTCCCTGGGTGGAGGAGCTGAAAAAGCAGTACGCCTTCACCGAGGACAACGTGCTGGATATTCTCCTCAAGGAAACCGGAAAGGTCTTTACCCAGGTTCTGGAGGACGCGGGTGTCTACAAGAACACCCCGGAAGGGAAGGCTGCTTTCCTGAAGTTTGTGGACGCGGTCAACGAAACATAATGATCGTCCCCGTGAATCCGCGGCATACGCCGCAGGTCCACGGGGACAGTTTTTTCACATTATTTCAGCGCCTTGACTGCCGCCTGGATCTGGGGATCGTCGGCGGGCTTGATGGTGCCGTAATAGATGGCGGAGGCGGTTTCATCGTCCACGTCCACCCGGATGGTGGGGGTAATACCCTTGTCCGTCAGGGAGTTGCCCTTGGGTGTGAAGTATTTGCCAGTAGACAGGGCCACGGCGGATCCGTCACCCAGCTGGATGGTCTGCTGGTAGTAGCCCTTGCCAACCGTTGGCTCACCAACTACCACTGCCACTTCGTATTCCTGCAAGGCGGCGGCGAAGAATTCCGCTGCGGAGTAGCTGCTGCCGTTGACCAGCACTGCCATGGGCATATCCAGGAAGCTGGCGTCTGAGGTATCTACCTGCTCCTTGCCGTCGTAGCTGACGCTGCGGAAAAGGTCGCCCTCCGGCAGCAGATAATCCAGCAGTTCTACCAGCTCATCGGCAAAGCCGCCGGGGTTGTTGCGCACGTCCAGAATCAGCTTCCGCATACCCTCGGCACGCAGCTTTTCAATGGCGGCGATGGTTTCCTCAGAACAGCGGGCATCAAAATTCTCAATCCGCACCAGTCCGATGCCTTCGTCCAGCAGCTCACCCCGGGCGACGGGCTGCTCGATCCGCCGTCGTTCCACAGAGAGGGTCATATGCTCGCCCCTGCGCATGACGGTCAGGGTCACCTTGGTGCCCTCCTCGCCCTTCACCAGCGCGCCAACCTCATCGGTGGTCATGCCGCGAACGTCCTGATCTTCCACGCCGATCAGCAGGTCGTTGACCTCAATGCCCGCCTCCTGGGCGGGGCCGCCGTCGGTAACCAAGACGATCAGAAAGCCGGAGTCATCCTCCTGGGGCTGGATGGTGATGCCCACGCCTACATAGGCGTTCTCCTCCTGCTCCCGGTGGGCATCCGCATCCTTGGCGGAAATATAGTAGCTCCACCGGTCACCGGTGGCCTTCACCATGGCGGCGGCAGCGGCATCTTCCATGGCCTGACCGTCCGCTTCGCCGATAAAGCAGTCCTCGATCAGTCCTTCCAGCCGGTCCAGCTTGGAAGGCGGATTCATCCCCACCATTGCCAGCGTGATGACCGTTGCCAGCATGGCTACCAGTACATAGGAGCCAAAAAGAAGAAATTTCTTTTTCATTTTCCACACCTCACATAGAAAGCTTCCCACAGCCCGGATTCCGGGCTGTGGGAAAGGATCAAAGCGCTACATAGTTGCAGGGGTTTACGTACACACCGTTGACAGAAATGCCGAAGTGCAGGTGGTCGCCGGTGGCCACGCCGGTAGCGCCGGTGGTGCCGATCTGCTGGCCCGCGCTGACCATCTGACCGGCGGAGACGCAGTAATTGCTCAGGTGCATATAGATGGAGGAAACGCCGTCGCCGTGGTCGATTTTTACGTAGTTGCCGGCGGCATTGCCGTAGCCGGCCACCGTTACCCGTCCGGCTTTCGCCGCAACCACAGGCCAGCCGGTGCCGGTATCCAAGTCAACACCCTGATGGTAGGTCGAGGCGCCGGTGGTAGGGGAGACGCGGTTGCCGAAGGGGGAGGTGATGGAGGTGTAGCTGCAGGGCCGTACCCAGCCGCCGCCCACTGCCGTACCGCCGGTACCGCCGCTGGCAGGCTTATCAATGGATTCGCCTGCGCCGGCAGTGGTAGGCGGCACATAGGTGGCCATATAGGCTTCCCACTCCGCCTGTTTGGCGGCGCTGTATTCCTCTTCCTTGGTGGCGATTTCTTTCAGGAACTCCTCATCCATGGCCTGGAATTCCGCTTCCAACGCCTCCAGATCGTCCGCCTTGCTCAGAAGCTCCTGCAAAAGGTCTTCCGCTTCCTTCCGCTTGGCGTTCATTTCCTCCTGCGCAGCGTCCAGCTCCTTCTTGGTTTCCTCCATTTCGGCTTTTTCCTCCTGGAGGTCGACCTGGGCCACTTCCACCGCGTCGGCAGCGTCACTGAGCTGCTTTAAGCGGCGATTGTCGGAAGCGGCGATTTCTTCCACCATGTTCAGCCGGTCCAGCAGGTCGGAGAAGCTGTTGGCCTTGAACAGAACCTCCCAGTAGGAAAGCTCGCCCTCCTCCTCCATGGTGCGCACGCGGACTTTATTCTCCTCGTTCAGCTGGTCATACAGCCCCTCGGCGTTGTCCAGCTCGTCCTGCTTGTCCGCAATCAGAAGGTTGTAGGCGGACAGCTGGTCATTCATGTTGGTAATCTGTTCGCTGAGCAGCTGAACCTCCTGATCGATGACATTTTTCCGGGCAATAATGTCGGCAATCTCGTTCTCGTTCTGCTGATACTGATCCTTTACGTCGTCGATCTTCTCCTTCAGTTCAGCCTTTTCCTTTTTCAGCTGGTTGATCTGCTTCCGGATTTCAGAAGAAGAAGCCGCGCTGGCATGGGTAGGCAGAATGCTCAGCAGCAGCGTCAGCAGCATGATGGCTGCCATGACACCGGACAGGATGGATACCAAACGTTTGCGATTTTTCATAGTGTACTCCTTTTCAAGAGGCGGCATACATCAGCGGATGTACGCAAGGGGATTGACGTAAGTACCGGCATAGGAAATGCCGAAATGCAGATGGGGGCCGGTGGAAAGACCGGTGCTGCCCACATAGCCGATGAGCTGCCCGGCGGAGACGGTCTGTCCTTCGGAGACAACATAGTGGGTCATGTGCATATAGATGGAAGCGAAGCCATCCAGATGGTTGATGCTCACATAGTTGCCCGCGCCGCCGGCCTGATAGGCAGTCCTCGTGACCTTGCCGGCACGGGTGGCGTAAATGGGTGTGCCCTGAGCGCAGGCCATATCAATGCCGTTGTGCATCCGCTGGGTCTTCAGGATGGGGTGGGTACGCATACCGAAGGGGCTGGTCAGCTTCCAGCCGGATACCGGGGTGATCCAGGTGGCATCGGAGGGGGGATTCTCACCCTGCAGGGCCAGCTTTGCCAGATACTCGTCGTATTTGGCTTCCTTCAGCTCTTTTTCCTTGGCGGCGATCTCCTGCATCAGGTCTTCCTGCAAAATCTCGGACTCCGCCATGAGGATTTCAAATTCCTCCGACTTTGCTTCCAGCTCCTGAAGGACGCTGTCGGATTCCGTCCGCTTTTCCTGCAAGGCCGCCTCGTCGGCAGCCAGCTGGACACGGACTTCCTCAAGCTGGGATTTTTCCGATTCCAGATTCATCTGGGTGGCGGTGACAATATCCGCCGCGATGCGCATTTCCTCGATGCGCTTACGGTCGGAGGCATTGATCTCCTCCACCATGTTGATGCGGTCAAGCAGATCGGTAAAGCTGTTGGCTTCAAAAATGACCTGCCAGTAGGTCAGCTTGCCCTGCTCCTCCATGACCCGAACCCGTTCCCGGTGTTCCTCGCTGAGCTTGCGCAAATCCTCCTGCGCCTTGTCCAGTTCCTCCTGCGTGTCCGCAATCAGCTGACTGTAATTGGTGATCTGTTCATTGGTGGTATCCACCTTGCTGTTCAGGAGGGTAATCTCCTGATCGATGGCGCTCTTCTGCTCCACAATGTCCTTCATATCGCTGTAATTGGCATTATACTGCTTCTGAATGGCATTGATCTGCTTTTCAATCTCCGCGTTTTTGGCTTCCAGCGCGTCAATTTCCTTCTGAATTTCGGCAGAGGATGCCGCACGGGCCTCCACAGGAAGCAGGCTGATAGTCAGCGCCGCAGTCAAAAGCAGGGACAGCGCGGTGGCTGTAAATCTGTGTATACGCATAAAAAGTGGTTCCTTAAGCAAGATTTCTGTCTGCGCCGGACGCGGCTCCGCCTGAACGCGAATTTTACACGTTCATGAACTTGCGGATGGAGGTCCAGCTGCCCACGATGCCGACAAACATACCGGCGGCGGTAAAGACGACCACCATGGGGATCAGCAGTTCCTGGAAGGGAACAAAGTTAAACAGCTGCAGGGCATCCACATCCGCAATTTTCTGAATCAGGGCATCGTAGCCCACCCATTCCAGGCCAAATGCCAGAATGGCGCCCATCATGCCCAGCGTAAAGCCCTCCACCACGAAGGGAAGCCGGATAAAGCCATTGGTAGCGCCCACCATCTTCATAATGGCGATTTCATCCTTGCGGTCGTACATGGCCAGCTTGACGGTATTGGAGATGATCAGCAGCGACACCACCAGCAGCACCGCGATGACCGCCGCGCACACTATGTGCAGCACATTTTGGATGGTGGTAAAGCCCTCTGCCAGCTCGTAGGCTGCGTTGGTCTTTGCCACGCCGGGCAGCTGCTTGAGCTGGGCATCCGTCTCCTTCATTTTGGTGTTGTCCTCAAGGGTCACCACATAGCGGTGGCGCAGGTCGCTGGCCTGCACACCGCTGAAGGCGCTGTCTCCATCATGATCGGCGATGAAGTCCTCCAGTGCCTCCTCCCGGGAGACGAAGGTGGACTGAAGCACGTTGTCAATAAGATTGATTTTGGTGCCGATGCTTCTGGCCTCGGCGTCAGACAGATCCGAGTCGATGAGGACCAGGATCTCGCTGGTCTGGTTCAGCTCCTTGACCATCTCGTCCAGATTGTAAGCCAGCGCGGAGAAGCTGCCCACGATGACCAGACACGCCACCGTCACACATACGGCGGCAAAGGACATAAATCCATGAAGGAAGATGCCGCGGAAGCCCTCCTTCAGCAGATAACCAAGATTATTCAGCTTCATCTGTCTCTTCCTCCTCTGTTCCGTCGCTGACCACCAGGCCGTCGTTGATGGAAATGACCCGCTTGTGAAACAGCTCCACCAGATTCTGGTCGTGGGTAACCACCAGCATAGTGGTGCCCAGGTTGTTGATCTCCTGCAGCAGCGCCATGATCTCAAAGGAGCGCTCCGGGTCCAGGTTGCCGGTGGGCTCGTCGGCGATGATGGTGGAGGGGTTATTCACCAGCGCACGGGCAATGGCAAGTCTCTGCTGCTCACCGCCGGACATCTCGTGAGGATGCCGGTTCATTTTGCTTTCCAGACCAACAAGCTCCAGCACGTAGGGCACACGCTCCTTGATCTCCTTCTCCCGGGCACCTACCACGCGCATGGCAAAGGCCACGTTCTCGTAGACGGTCATCTTGTCGATCAGGCGGTAGTCCTGGAACACGACGCCGACGGTGCGGCGCAGGTAGGGGATCTCCCGTTTGCGAATCCGCTCCAGCGAGTAGCCGTTGACATGGACAGTACCGGAGGTGGGCTTCAGCTCGCCGGTGATCAGCTTGATGATCGTGGATTTGCCGGAGCCGGACGGGCCGATGAGGAAGCAGAACTCGCCGTCCTCGATCTGCATGGAAACGCCGTTCAGCGCTGTATTTCCCTGTTCATAGGATTTTACAACATCAGTAAATTGAATCATATGTATAATCTCCTGTTTCAGGCAGCCCCGGGCGCACCCGAGCCTGCTCGCATGTAACCGAATTGTAACACATTACGGAACTGTTGTCAATGACTAACCGCCGGATTTGGCCCTTGTCCGCAAGAATTCACAAATAATCCATAGTTTCGACATGGGAAAATTGGAAAATACCGGGAGTTATGGAAACCGACAGGCGTAAAAAGCACGGAGCCGTGCAAGACGGCTCCGCGAATCCTTTGAAATTACCGGTTCTCCCGGGAGGCCAGATACTGACGAACCATCAGGGCGACACGGAACACAATGGCGTGGTCGAACTGACGCAGATCCAGACCCGTGAGCTTACGGATCTTTTCCAGACGGTACACCAGCGTATTGCGGTGGACGAACAGCTTCCGGGAGGTCTCGGACACGTTCAGGCTGTTCTCAAAGAACTTGTTGATGGTGAACAGCGTCTCCTGATCCAGGGAATCCAGCGAGTTCTTCTTGAACACTTCCTTCAGGAAGATCTCGCACAGGGTGGTGGGCAGCTGATAGATCAGACGTCCGATACCCAGATTCTCATAGTGCATGATGCTCTTTTCGGTGTCGAACACTTTGCCCACCTCAATGGCAGTCTGCGCTTCCTTATAGGAATCCGCCAGCTCCCGCAGATGCTCCGCTACAGTGCCGATGCCGATGATGGTCTTGATGCGAAGCTCGTTTTTCAGCGCCTCCTCAATACCCTGGGCGACCTTCTCCATTTCCTCGGCAGTGACGTTTCCGTTCACCTGCTTGATCACCGCTACATCCATCTCATTGATGGACAGGACAAAATCCTGCATCTTGTCCGGGAACATACCGGACAGCACGTCCACCGTTGCCACATCGCTGTGCCCCACCTGACGGATCAGGAACACTGCCCGGGGCGTATCGGTAGCAAAATGCAGCTCCTTGGCCCGGATATAGATGTCGCCGGGCAGGATATTATCCATGATAATATTCTTGACGAAGGTGCCCCGGTCGTGCTTTTCCTCGTAGAAGGTCTTGGCATCGTTCAGGGCGATGAAAGCCATCTGACAGAAGCTTCTGGCAGTCTCGTCGTCGCCGGAACAGAACACGGCATACTCAAAATAGTTGGAGTTGCCCATAATGGCCTTGAAAGACTTCTGCGCAAAGGTAACGATGCTCTCGGAGGCATTGCCCACCTTCAGCGCCGCATCCGTCCAACGCTCACCAAGCATAGACATATCGGTGCAGGAAATCACGCAGCCCTCTGTATCAATGACGCCGAACACACGGTCCGAAATATCCCGTAACTGGACGATCACGCTCTGAAAAACACTATTGGACATCTTTCTGTCACTCCTTAGTATCTTGCACAAATGCGCATTTCACAAAATTGCAATGTCATTATACACGTCTTTTGCACACATTGCAAGTACCTTTTGACATTTTACTGCAAAATCCATTCTTTTTTTTAGGTATTATACCAACTTATACCAGATTGTTCCATCCGGTTCCGGCCAAACAACCAGCAAATTGACTGCACACGGAAATTCGTCCGCACATCAAAAACACTTCCCGCCTATTTGACCGCCAAGGCCAGAAGCTCCTCCGGAAGCAGTTCCCGAACCTGGCCCCTGGGCAGATCGCCCAGAGACAGCGGCCCTTCCTGCCGCCGCTCCAGATAGGTCACGGTCATCCCACGGGAGGCCATCATCCGGCGGACCTGGTGATATTTCCCCTCGCAGACGGTAATGCGGCTTTCTCCCGGTCCTATGGGTTCCAGCACTGCCGGGCGGCACACCGTCCCATCCCGCAGGGTCAGTCCCGCCGCGAAAGCTGCCGCGTCCGCCTCTCCGGCCTGCCCTTCGTGACGTGCATAATAGACCTTGGGAACCTCCTGCCTGGGGGAAATCAGGCGGTGCAGAAGATCGCCGTCATTGGTAAACAGCAGCAGACCCTCGGTGTCCTTGTCCAGCCGCCCCACGGGCTTCAGATCCAGATGGGCCCATTCCTTGGGAAGCAGCTCCATGACGGTTCTCTGCCGGGCGTCCTCCGTGGCGGTCACATACCCCGCCGGCTTGTTCATCATCACCACCAGGCGGCGCTTTCCGCCAAGGACTTCTCCGTCCAGCGTGATTACCTGGGTTTCGGGCGCTACCTTCCGGCTTCCGTCCTTTTCCGGGATGCCGTCTACCGTGACACGGCCCGCTTTCAGGATGGCTTTCACCTGGGAGCGGGTGCCCGCGCCGCTGTCGCACAGGAATTTGTCCAGTCGTTCCATGGTTCCTCCGTTCTACCCCTGAAAAACCCGGCATAGGCTTTAGCACAAAGCAAACCGGGAGGGATCATTATGATGGTTATGACCGCGAAGGTCAATCTGAAAAAAGTACTGCTGGCACTGGCGGCGGTGGCCGCTCTGGTTCTGGCGCTGATCGCCCTGCTGGGGGGCGGCAAAAGCACCCAGACCTCCGCGCCCACTATGAGCAGCAACGACGCGCGGGTGAAATTTCTCACGGACTTCGGCTGGGAGGTCACCACCTCGCCGGTGGAATCCAGTCAGGTGAAGATTCCCGGGGAGAGCAGCCCGGTGTTTGACCGGTACAACAACCTGCAAAAAAGTCAGGGCTATGACCTGAGCAAATTCGCCGGGAAAAAGGTCATGCGCTACGTCTATAAAATCAATAATTACCCCGGGGCCACGGAGCCGGTGTACGCGACGCTGCTGATCTACAAAAATGAAATTATCGGCGGCGATGTGACGGATTCCGCGCCCAACGGGCAGATCCGGGGCTTTAAAATGCCGGAAAAGGCTGTGAAATCCACCGCACCCTCTACCGCTCCATCGGCCCCCACCAAACCCACGGAATCCTCCCTGCCGGATACTGCCCGCTAAAGCCGGCAAATTGGAATTTGGCAAGTTGCACCGCATCACGACAAAGGTTGTCATTGCGAACCAGTGACCGATGTCACTGGTGTGGCAATCCGTTCTCCTTTTGGCATTTTCGTCATCAAGACGTGTAAGGGGAGGCGGATTGCCACGCCAGTGTGCGCACTGGCTCGCAATGACATACGAGTATTTTAGTGCGCAAAATAACAATTTTCATCACGGTTATGGTCGAGGGGCCCAAAGGATGTGCGATAACCACCCAGAGTTCGTAACGCATTGGCTGCGGGCCCTGCCCGCCAAATTCCAGTTTATCGACGACTTTCTGCGGCAATTACTCCTCCGCCAGTGTGACCAGCCGGGGGGTGTGGGCCATGGCGGGGAGAATTTTCTCCAGCAGATCCGACATTTTCAGCCGCAGAGAAGATGTGTTGATGCAGGGATGGCAGCCGAAGTAGTCCCCCTTCACCACCTCCGCGTCCATCAACAGCTCCACCTTGTGTTCCTTGTCATTCATCAGGCCCAGAACACTGACGGAGCCGGGGGTGATGTCCAGCAGGGCCTCCATATCCTCCGCGGAAGCGAAGCTCAGGCGGGAAGTGCCGATCTCCCTGGACAGCACGCTGGTCTTGAAGTGCTTTTCTCCCGGGAGCATCAACAGGAAGAATTTCGTTTTCTGGCGGTTGCACAGCAGCAGGTTTTTGCAGATCACCGCGTTCAGCGTCCGGTCAATTTCCTCGCAGGCTTCCATGGTCATGGCAGGCACGTGGTCAATGCGCTGGTATTCGATGCCCAGTCTGTCCAGCAGATCGTAGCAGCGGATCTCCTTGGGGAGCCGCCCGGTGCAGTCAGCGGGACGGCCATTTTGCAGTTCCATATCTCTTTTTCTCCTTAAACTTACAGTTTTTTCATCATCAGAATGTTTTGGCGGAAGCTTCCGTCCTTCAGCCGGTACACATCCGGCACCCGTGCCACTTCCACGAAGCCCATCTTTTCGTAGAGCCGCCGGGCGCGGTCATTGCCCTCGATGTAGTCCAGCTCCAGATGGTCAAGGCCCCTTTCTTCCGCAATGGCGATCATCTCCCGAAACAGGGCCGCTCCAATGCCAAGGCCCCAGTATTCCTTCTTCAGGGCGATGGCGACGGAAGCCCGATGGCGGGTCTTGATTCGGCTGTTCATGGTCAGCATAGCGTTTCCGGCAAGCACCCCGTCCACAAAGCAGCATGGCATCACCTGATCGGGGCTGTTCAGAACGTCATCCAGAAACACCGCCTCCCCGGCTTCGGTCATGGTGCATTCCTCCGGATAGCGAAGCAAAAAGTCCGTTTCTCCGGCGGTGGTCTTCATGAAGGCCGCCATTTCGGCGGCATCTGACGGCTGGGCACTGCGAATCACCGCTTCCCTGCCGTCCTTCAGACGGATGGTTTTCTGCTTTAATTCCATATTTTTACCTCATTTTCTCAGCTGCCAGAAGGCAACGGCGCTGGCAGCAGCCACATTCAGCGAGTCCACCCCGTGATACATGGGGATTTTTACGGTATAGTCGCAGTTTGCGATGGTCTCATTGGTAAGCCCGTCTCCTTCGCTTCCCAGCAGCAGTGCCAGCTTTTCCTCCGCCATCAGCTGGGGATCGTCGATGGACACGGAATTGTCGCTGAGAGCCAGCGCGGCGGTTTTGAATCCCAACTCCCGCAGCTGGGCCATGCCCTCCATAGGCCAGTCCCCGGTGTAGGCCCATGGAATTTGGAACACCGTGCCCATACTGACCCGGGCGCTGCGGCGGTACAAGGGGTTACTGCACCCCGGTGTCAGCAGCACCGCATCCATGCCCAGCGCCGCGGCGGAGCGGAAAATAGCCCCCACGTTGGTGGGGTTCTGGACGTTTTCCAAAATCACGACTCGGCTGGCCTCCCGGCAGATGTCCTCCATGGCAGGTAGTTTGGGTCGCCGCATGGCACACAACACGCCCCGGGTCAGGTGGTAGCCGGTCAGATTACAGAGCACTTCCTCATCGGCGGTAAACACCGGAATGTCCGGGCACCGGGCAATGATCTCCCGGGCGGAGCCGTCAATGTCCTTGCGTTCCATCAGCAGTGACACCGGCTCACAGCCCCCGTCCAGCGCCCGATGGATGACCTTGGGACTTTCGGCAATGAACATTCCCTTTGCAGGCTCGAATCGGTTCAGCAGCTGGGCCTCGGTCAGCCGGGCGTACACATCCAGTGCCGGGTCGTCAAAGTCGGTGATCTCCACAACGTTCGCCATACACTTCCCTCTCTTTCAAATTTTCCCTATCTTAGCAGAATTGGAGCCAAAAGTCAAAAACAATGTGATTTCATCACGGAAAAAACCGGGACGCCGCTGTATAATCAGGACATAATAAAAGAAAAACAAGGAGGACAGCACAATGTCTGTAACGAAGATCACGAAGGAAAACTTTCAGAAACTGGTTCTGAACGCCGAAAAGGAGGTCCTGCTGGACTTCTGGGCACCCTGGTGCGGACCCTGCCGGATGGTCAGCCCCATTGTGGATGAAATTGCTGAGGAGCGCCAGGACATTCTTGTAGGCAAGGTCAACGTGGACGAGGAAATGGAGCTGGCTGCCCAGTTCCGGGTCATGAGCATCCCCACGCTGGTGGTTCTGAAGGACGGTCAGGTGGTGAATCAGGTGATCGGTGCCCGATCCAAGCAGGAGCTTCTGTCTCTGCTGTGAAAAATGCGCCGCCTGACCGTGCATTGGCAGGCGGCGTGCCAGTTTTTTGATGTTCTCCACGAATCTGACCTGCAAAAACTGTACAAAATAGCGAATCTGACCCTCGTTCGGGGAAATCTGAAAAAAACAGTTTACTTTTCAGTGGATTTCCTGTATAGTATTCGCGAACAGAGTAGGAGACCCCGCGTTAAGTGCCACCGGGACGGGGAGTTTGCCCGGAGGACGAAGGATTTTTCCACGATGGGATCACCGCACCCGCTGTTGCATATGGGACTTTCTCCTTTATGTAGCAACGATACTCGGTCGGGCGAAGGCTTCGGCTGCGGGCTTGATTTGCCCGATTGTTGCTGCCTTTCCCCCACGGGTCAAACGGAATCTGTAATATGCTCCCCGACGCCTTGCGCGCCGGGGTGTTTTTGATTTCCTACCGCTGGGGCAGCAATAGCCGGAACCGCCGCAAAAAAAGGAGGAACTTCCATGAACAAGTCAACCGTCGCAAGACCCTTCAGCACCAAAACCCTTGCCTATTGCGCATTGCTCGCCGCCCTGAGTGTCGTGCTGGCCCGTTTTGTCATCCCCATGCCCAACGTGACCACCCGGTTCTCCATTGAGGCGGTGCCCATTTTCCTGGCCGGTATGCTCTTCGGGCCCATGGCCGGCGGACTGGTGGGCTTCAGCGCCGATCTGGTGGGATGCCTGTTCTCCGGATTCGGCTATAACCCGCTGTTCTGCCTGCCGCCTATTCTCTATGGTGTGTTCGGCGGCGTGTTCCGCCGGTATCTGGCCGGCAAGACGAGCCTGCCCCGGCTGGGACTGTCCTTCCTGTGCCCCGTTGTGCTGGGCTCCGTCCTGTGGCAGAGCGCTGCCCTGTCCTTCGTCTACAACAGCAAGGGCAGCTTCACCGCAAGCCTCATTTACTTTCTGTCCACCCGTTCCATCCAGTTCGCCGTCACGCTGGTGCTGGATGTGCTGATTATCTATCTGCTCCTGCGCGCCAGACTCTTTGAGCGCATGGGCATCTGGCCTCCCGTCAGCAAGGAAACGTAATCTACCCGAAAGGATCGAATCTGCATGAACGCCGCACAAGCCATTGAATACATCCACTCCGTCTGCTGGAAGGGCAGCATTCCCGGTCTTGGCAGAACCCAGACGCTGCTGGAAAAAATGGGAAATCCGGAAAAAAAGCTGAAATTTGTCCACATCGCCGGCACCAACGGCAAGGGCAGCACCGCCGCCATGACCGCTTCCATCCTGCGCAAGGCGGGCTATCGCACCGGGCTGTACACCTCTCCCTACATCTACCGCTTCCATGAGCGGATGCAGGTGGACGGTATAGAGATCTCCGATGAGGAATTGGCAGAGGTGACGGAATTCGTCAAGCCGCTGGCAGACTCCATGGAGGAATCCCCCACGGAATTTGAACTGGTCTCCTGCATCGCCTTCGAATATTTCTACCGGAAGCAGTGCGACATCGTGGTGCTGGAAGTGGGCATGGGCGGTGCGCTGGACTCCACCAACGTCATTGAGGTGCCTGAGGTGGCGGTCATCACCAACATTGGCCTGGATCACACCGAATACCTGGGCAACACCGTGGAAAAGATCGCCGAGACCAAGTCCGGCATCTTCAAGGAAGGCGGACACGCCGTGGTGTACCGCAGCTCTCCTTCGGTGGAAGCGGTGTATGAGCGGGTCTGCGCCGAGAGGAACGTCAGTCTGAAAAAAGCGGATTTTGACTCCCTTGTTCTCAAATCTCACTCTTTGGAGGGGCAGGTCTTCGACTGCGGCAGCCGGAAAAATCTGGTGCTGCCCCTGCTGGGGGACCATCAGCTGCACAACGCCGCGGTGGTTCTCGCCATCGCCGAAACCCTGATCGAGGATGGCTGGAAGATCACCGAGCAGAATATTTACGACGGCATCCGGGATGTACGCTGGCCGGGCCGCTTCGACATCGTATCCCGGGAGCCTTTGTTCATCATCGACGGCGGACACAACCCCCAGTGTATTGAGGCGCTGGTAAAAAATATTCAGGACTATCTCGCGGATAGAAATGTCATTGCCCTGACCGGTGTGCTGGCGGACAAGGACTACGCGGATATGTACCGACCGGTGATGACACTGGTTGATCGGTTCGTGTGCATCACACCCCCCAATCCCCGGAAGCTGGAGGCGGAGCAGCTGGCAGAGTATCTTCGGGCAGCCGGCGCGGATGCCACCGCCTGCGGCAGCGTTGCGGACGGTGTGAAAACCGCCATGGAACTGGCTGGCGCGGATGGTGTCGTGCTGTGCTTCGGTTCCCTGTACTCCATCGGTTCCATTCGGGACGCTCTGGTGGAAATGGGTAAGATTTAACACAAAAGGACGGCCTTTTGGCCGTCCTTTCCTTATTTTCCTTCAATATTCGTCTGCCGCACCAGATAAATAGGGCGGTGCTTGGTTTCGAGGTACGTTTTTGCCAGATACTGGCCCACGATGCCGATGCCAAGCATCTGGATACCGCTGAGCAGGAGCATGATACACACCATCGAAGGCCAGCCGGAGGTGGGATCCCCGAACACCAGCGTCCGCACAATGACCACCACAATCATCACCAGCGCCAGCGCGCAGCAGAGCAGCCCAAATACCGAGGAGATCACCAGCGGCGTGGTGGAGAAGGCCACGATGCCCTCAATGGCGTACAGGAACAGCTTCCAGAAGCTCCACTTGGTCTCTCCCGCTACCCGCTCGATGTTCTCGTATTCCAGCCATTTTTTTCTGAAGCCGATCCAGCCGAAAATGCCCTTGGAGAACCGGTTGTACTCCCCCATGGACAAAATCGCCTCCACCACCTGGCGGTTCATCATCTGGAAGTCCCGTGCCCCGTCCACGATCTCCGCGTCGGACATTTTGTTGATGAGCTTATAGAACAGTCTTGCGAAGAAGGAACGGATGGGCGGTTCTCCCTTCCGGGTCACCCGGCGGGAGCCAACGCAGTCATAGCCCTCCTCCGTGACGGCCCGGTACATCTCCGGCAGCAGCGCCGGAGGATCCTGCAAGTCCGCGTCCATAATGACCACATAATCTCCGGTCGCGTTCTCAAGACCCGCATAGATCCCCGCCTCCTTGCCGAAGTTCCGGGAGAAGGAGATGTACTTCACCCGGCTGTCCCGGCGGGACAGCTCCAGAATTTTTTCCAGCGTTCCATCCCGGGAGCCATCATCAATGAACAGGAACTCAAACTCCACACCCGGCATTTGCTCCGCCACGGCGCTGACGGCGGCAAAGAAGGGATCCAGCGCAGGCTCCTCATTGTAACAGGGCACCGCGATCGAAATTTTATCCATAACCTTTCGTCCTTTCATTGTTTTCCTCATTATACTCGTTTTTTCTCCCTTTGGCAACAGGAAATCGCCCCGCCCGCCTGATTTATCCAGACGGGCGGGGCATGTATTATGCTTTTCTGTACAGCTTTTCCAGCAGTCTCCTCAGAGGGACGAACAACAGCAGCGCAAGGAAGAAGTTCCCGGCGCAGTGGGCAATGTCAAAGGGAATGCCGGACACCCACCGGGTCAGGGCATAGGCAAAGCCACCGATGACCACATCCACGATGCCGCACAGTGCACCAAAGGATAGTCCAAATCCCGCGGACAGCAGCGCCCAGCCCAGCCTGCCCTGCATCCGGCGCAGACAGTACGCGGCAATCGCCAAAACCGCCCAGATGTACAGGTAGTTGATGTTCCACAGGCTGATCCCGTAGAACAGGATCTCCAGCAGCACATACAGGTAAACGGGATAGACCCATTTTTTGCCGAACACCACGGCGTAAAGCATGACGCACAGGCTCACCGGCTCAATATTCGGCAGAAAGCTCATGACGTATTTCGCCGCAAAGGTCATGGCCCCCAGCACCGCGAACAGTACCAGTTCCCGAACCGTCAGCTTACCCAATGGTGTACACCAGCTTAAAGCTGTCTCCATCCTTTACAGGAGTGGAATCCGCGCCGGTAGCGGCGTATTCCTCGCCAATATACAGTGCCCAGTAGCTCTGGTTCTCATTCCAGTCCGCCTTTTCACCGTCCACCACATAAATCGTCAGGCCGTAGGGGCCGTTCTCCCCCTCTGCCAGCCCTTCCGCCAGCAGAACGGGTCCCAGGTATTCCTCATCCGTGCGGTACTGGAACTGCTTTTCGCTGCCGTCAGCGTGGACCACCGTCACGCTGATGGTCTTGGCTCCCTCCGCCACAGCGGGACGGGCCGCGAAATAGACCCCGGCCATCACCGCAATGAGTGCCACAATCACAATCGCCGCAATCAAAATCTTCTTGTTTTTCATACCTTATCTCCTTAATCTGTAATATCTCCCAGCTTTACCACCAGCGTCCCATCGCGGAACGTCAAAAAGCCATCGGCCGGATAACAGGGCATGGCTCTTACACCCTCATCCGCAAGAAGCCTCTCCCGTGTCTCGCCGTCCGCCAACACTATGGGCAGGCTCATAACATAATCAAAGTACGCCTGAAAGCGGCTTGGCTCCGTGGTATAAATGGGGCTTGAGCCGGTCATGCCGGTGACATTCCAATAATCCTTGAATCCCGGGATTACCTGGTTGAAGGTCTTGGGAAGGCCCACGAGCAGCACCGGTGTCTCTCCCGGCTCATAACCCGGCGTGGCCTCAATGCGGCCCACCACCCGGGTCATCAGGGACAAATAGCCATCAAATTCCAGGTTTTTCTTGACGTACATTCCATTGGAAAAGCGGACATTGCCATACAGCACCATGCCGATCAACAGCATACACACTGCCCTCTGCCAGGCACCCGCAGGAATCGCTGCATCCTTCCACTGAACGTACAGCCACTTTGCCAGCAGCAGCGTCAGCAGATAGAACATCCACGTTGGGTACACCATCAGTTCGTGAACCGCCCCCAGCGCCAGGACATAGATCAGATTCATCCCCAGCGGAAGAAGCGCCGCAAGAGCCGTGCACAGCAGTTTTTCCATAAATCCCCGTCTTCTGCTGAGCAGGAAAACCGTCAGTGCGGCAGCATCAATGGCGAAAAACACCACGGTTGCCGCCTTGATCAGAACGCCGGGATAACTGGAATATGCGTTCCAAAGCCGGCTGAACCAGTCCGAATAGGCTCCAATCACCACGGAACCGATGGTATGGAGATTCAGCAGTTTCATCCTGTCAAGAGAATTGTACTCGCCGCTGGACAGAGCAGCTCCTGACAGGAGCAGGATTCCCCTCATAATCAGGAAATACGCCATCCCGCCCAAAAGAAGCATACTGATGGCTTTCAAGCCCTTGGTCAGCACCTGCCGGAATTCTGCTCCGTTCATCAACGCCAGAATGCAGGCGATCATACTCAAACTCACCGTCAGAAACACATAGCTCTGATGGATTCCCAAAGAGACCGCCGCCGGTACCCAGCCAATCAACCAGCCTTTCGGGTACCGCTCCCACAGCCAGAATGCTGCCGCCGCGCACAGCATGGCGAACATATAACTGTCCAAATCGTGGATATAGGTGGCCGCTGTTGCCGAAACCGTAATATTGGTGACAAATATCCCCGCTGCCAGTACCACCGCCGGTTTGGACTCGATTCGCAGCGCTCGAACCACGAGAAACACTGCCAGTCCGATCCACAGCAGCGACAGCACGCCGTTGAACCATGGCAGTGTCACATCACTGCCCAGCAGATCCCGATAGATAGGAGTTAATACCCGCCCGTTGGCGAGCTTAATATTGTTGCCGAGAATTTCTGCGTGGAACTCCCGGAGGGAGTCATGCGATAGATTATTGTCAAAGAAGGCATAGCCATGGGCTGCCAAGCCGATGAGAAAGGTAGCCGCCAATGCTGTGACAAGACACGTTTTATTCCGTTCCAGTCTCTGTTTCCATTCCATTTTCATCTCTCCCACGTCTCATACTATTCTATCCTGCGAAACGCAGGCCGCCGATGGCGACAGGAAACGTATGGACTATGTTTTTAGCGGCTATGCCGCTTGCCGCTTAAACAACCGCTGAATCAGCAGCACAGGAACATACCCCGTCCGCCGCAGCAGAACAGATTCACCAGATAGCACAGGCACAGATTCATGCAGGGATCGCCGCCCATGGAAAAGCCCTGGAAGGTCCCGGCGGTCTGCCGGTAATCCGCGCCGCCGTGCTCCATGCGGTTCAGCGTATTCAGGTATTCGGGGTTGTCCGGTTCCATGCTCACCGCCCGGCGGATGTGCTCCATGGCTGTGACCTGATTGCCCAGTCCGTCGTTGGCAAGGGCGCTGAGATAGTACCACCGGGCATCCCGCTGGGTGGAATTTTCCAGCGTGTTCAGCGCCTCCCGGAACCGTCCGAATCGGATGTACTGGAAAGCCGACTGCTGATACTGATCCTCGTTTGGCTCCGTGTAGCTCTGCTGGCGGTAGCCGCCGAAGGGATCGTAGCCGTAGCCGCCGCCATAGCTTCCGCCGTAGCCGCCGGACTGAGGCTGGGCCTTCTCGGGATTCTTGATCTGCTCATAGGCGGCGTTGACCTCCTGCATCCTGCGGGCAGCCTCCTGATCGCCGGGGTTCAGGTCGGGGTGATATTTTTTCGCAAGACGCCGGTAGGCCTGCTTGATTTCCTCGTCGGTAGCGTCACGGCTGACGCCCAGGACTTTATACGGATCGTCAATCATGGCGCTCCTCCTCTTTTCGCTTTCTTCGGTAATTCACCCAGACGCCGCTGTAGAGAATGTTGTCCAGCAGCGCCTTATCCTGCACCAGCGGCAGCTTTTCAAACTCCGCGGTGCAGCGGCCCATGGTCAGCACCAGATAGTCCTCCCATTTGGCCCAATCCTTGTTTTCCCCCTTGGCCAGGAAGGGATTGTATTTTCCCTTACGCTGATCCTTATCGTAATCCAGCTCCGCGTCCAGCAGATAGATAAATCTGCCAAGGGCGTTGCCCATTTTCCGCAGCGTGGGTGTCCACAGATCCTCCCGCGCCACCAGCAGCTCCCCCATCAATTCGCCAAATGCGCCCGCCGGTTCATCCGGGTTGGGGCAGTTGGCTTTTTCCAAGGCCGCCAAGGCTTCAATACTATTTTTGATGGAATGGCACTGTCTGGGCCAGCGGCTTTCAATGTCCGGCAGGTGCTTTTCGTAGGCAGCCGCCATCCATTTTGCCGACTTTTTGCCGTCATCCTGCCAGTCATCCAGGCAGTTGTAGTAAGCCAGCGCCACGTTCATGTCCGCCGCATAGCGAACATAGTCGTTGTCAATCCAGTCCCGCCGGGTAATGGGGTGAAGCATACAGCCGTTTTTGCCGCTTCCCTCTTCCGGCTCATACAGGCTCATGAGAAGCAAGGCCAGAAACGCCATATCATAGCTCAGTCCCAGCCGGGACAGCTGCCCGGACTGCTCCCGGAGCCGTCGGCAGATGCCGCAGTACACAGCGCCGTAGCGGCGCTGCTGTTCCTTATTCAGCTCCCGCATATTGGCTGTCACATAACCAAACATTTTGTCTCCCCCTTTTAGGGACTACCCTACCAAAAAAGTATGAACAGAGCGTAAACAGCCCATAAATTTACAAATTTTCCGCAATATCCCTGTTTCCATCGCACAGCAGCACAAATTGGAATTTGGCGGGCAGGGCCCGCAGCCAATGCGTTACGAACTCTGGGTAGTTATCGCACATCCTTTGGGCCCCTCGACCATAACCGTGATGAAAATTGTTATTTTGCGCACTAAAATATTCGTATGTCATTGCGAGCCAGTGCGCACACTGGCGTGGCAATCCGCATCCCCTTGCACGTCTTGATGACGAAAATGCCAAAAGGAGAACGGATTGCCACACCAGTGACATCGGTCACTGGTTCGCAATGACAACCTTTGTT
>JALFJQ010000039.1 GCA_022775085.1 Clostridiales bacterium
CCGCATCCCCTTACACGTCTTGATGACGAAAATACCAAAAGGAGAACGGATTGCCACACCAGTGACATCGGTCACTGGTTCGCAATGACAACCTTTGTCGTGATGCGGTGCAACTAGCCGCGTTATTTCAAATGAAAAATCCCGGAATGGCTGAACCATTCCGGGATTTTTAGCGGGAATTATTCGGCAAAATCGGCTTCCTCAGCAACCGGCTCGTGAGGGGCCACCACAGGCTCCTCAGCGGGAGCGGCGGGTGCTTCCACGGGCACTTCCACAGCGGCAGGCTCTTCTTCTGCGGCGGGAGCTGCTTCCACAGGAGTTTCCTGAACTTCCTCGTCGGCATCGTCCTCGCAGCAGGGGCACTTGGGCAGGGAAGCGAGGGTTTTCTTTGCCCAGGCGGTGATCTGCTCGCCATAGGTTGCAATGATGTAGACAACGCCGGCCACAGCAGCCAGAGCGGACAGAATCTTCACGATGGTGTTCACGGTTTTCATATAGCATTACCTCCGTAATTGTAAATCCACGCTTATTATAGCCAGAGCGAGAGAAAAAAGCAAGAAACAAATTAGAATAAATTGTAAATTCGGCGATTCACACGTATCCGTACATCCCCCGGACACTGACTTCCCCGGAATTGACGGCTTCTGTGTGCCCGTCGGGGAACAGCACCACAAGCGCGCCTTCTCCATCCACGTCCAGCGCCCTGCCGTGACGGATCTCGTCGCCCCGGACTAAAGAAACCTCCTGCCCAATGGTGATGCAGTCCTTTCGGTACTGGGAAAGCAGGGCCTCCTGCTCGGGAAGGAGCCTGACGCTCATATCGTACAGCGCATCCAGCTCTGCCGCTGCCACCCGGAAGCGGTCAACTTCTTGTCCCGTGACCATGGCCAGAGAACCGGCCACCTCCCGGATCTCCGGGGGAAAATCCTGAGCGGACTGGCAGCAGTTGATGCCGATTCCCACGATGGCATAGTCCACAAGCCCCTGAGAATTCAGCCGCAGTTCCGTCAGGATGCCGCCCAGCTTCCGCTTGCCGTATACAATGTCGTTTGTCCATTTGATGCCCGGCCGGAAACCCGCGCTGTTTTCAATGGCATTGCACATAGCTACGCCTGCGGCGCAGGTCAGGTGCATCAGCCGGGTAGGGGGGCACTCCGGGCGCAGCAGGATGCTCAGATACAGCCCCACGCCGGGCGGGGAGAGGAAGCTGCGGCCCCGTCGTCCGTGCCCACCGGTCTGGTGGTCAGACAGGGCCACGGTGCCGTGGGGCGCGCCTTCAGCGGCCAGCTTTTTCAGGTAGTCATTGGTGGAATCTACCTGTGGCAGGAAGTGAAACCGGTCTTTCCAGGGGTAGTCCCGGGAAACATAGCGCAAAATCTGTTCTTTCATGTCAGTCAATATCGGAAAGTACTTCCTCAGGTTCCCTGTCCAGCACCTCCGGGTGCATCAGGATCCGCTTGTAGTGCTTGAAGAAGGCGGCGTAGTAGAAGCCGTCCACGATCCGCTCGTCCAGAACGAATTTCACGTCCACATACTTTTTCTGAACTACGGTGCCGTCCTCCTGCACTTCGACGGCTCTGCGCTTCATACCGAAGGCGCCGAACACAGGCAGGTTTCCGAAATCATACAGATGATGGAAAATCGGCGGAATTCCCAGACTTCCCATGGAAGTGAAGAACAGACTTCCATGGAAGGGGCTGACCTCCAGCAGGAAGCCGGGCAGCATTCCAAAGTAGTCCATGGTTTTGAGCAGCCATACGGCAAATTTCAGAATCACGCCGGGGATCATGGTAAACGCGGCGGCGGTATTGTCGAGGTTGCTGTCCAGTGGGGTGGTTTTCACATTCTCCACCGCGTCCTGAAGCTTTTTGTAAACATCGGCGGCGGTATCCCGGGGATTCAGGTGTACCTTGATGACGGTATCCGGGGAAGCGGCGGTCATTTCCTTTTTGACGGTCATGCAGTACTGAATGTCGTCACCCCGGGAGTAGACCTTCTGACCGGAAATGAACCGATTCAGTCCGGGATACTTGCACAGCGCCCGGACATAGCTGGCGAGCAAAACGTGGGTAATGCCGAAATTTGTCAAACCCTCCCGCCGCTTCTGACGGATGTATCGGTCGATCTGACTGATCTCGATGGAATCCTCGAACAGATTGGAGGAGGTGTTCCGTGTGACCATGATGTAAGGGGAGACCTGCGCCATGGCGGGCAGGGAGCGGATTCTCCGGCCGTCCACCCGGTCGCCCCAGGCCCGGTGGTATTCGCCCGCGGGGTGAATCCGCACGGCAAAGCAGATCAGCAGAACGCCTGCCAGCGCCAGAAAGTCCGCAAAGCAGTCCTTCATGCCGAGAATATCCCCTTTCAGGAGACTTCCCCGGTAGAAGTACAGTAAAATAACCATGGGGACACAGACGATGGGCAGCAGGAACAATACCCCATGGTGCCCGGCGCTGATGTCGGTGTACAGGAAGGCGAAAAAGATCAGTGCCACCCAGAACAGCCACGCCATCATGCGGCTTTCCACATTGGCGGAAATCCACAGCCCGGCGTATAATGCCATCATCCACACGGGGATGGCGGTTTTGTAGAACAGCTTGTCACCGCTCAGCAGGGCGATCAGCGCGTACAGCGTGGTAGCCGCGATTGGCAGGAGAATTTGGCTCCACAGGTAAGCTGCATCCCCGGTTCCTTTCGCGCCGGAGAAAGCAATGCGGGCCACTGCCGAAGCTGCCATGCAAAGCGCCATCAGCCAGGTCAGCACGTTTTTATGGCTGACATAAAGATGTGTTCTTGTTTTCATACAGACACAGTATACTAAATTTCCCGAAAAATGGCAATAAAAAAAGCAGGCGTCGGCCTGCTTTTTTTATCAATCAAAGGCTGCGGAGAGCGGAGATATATTCCGGCGCAGTGCCGCAGCAGCCGCCCAGCAGAGTCGCGCCGTTTTCTCTGCACTGCCCCATAACCTCCGCGAATTCCGCCGGGGTCTGGGAATAGACGGCGATGCCGTCGTCTCCGATGGTGGGGACCCCTGCGTTGGGCTTGCAGATCAGGGGAATCTTCACGCTGCGCCGCAGCTTGGTGACAAGATAGGGGGTCATCATATCCGCAGCCACGCAGTTGAAGCCCACAGCCGCCGCACCGGAGTCCTCCAGAGATTTCAGGGCCTTTCCCGCGTCCGCGCCAGACAGCAGAGAACCGTCGGGCTGCATGGTGAAGCTGTACATGGCAGCACCCGCGCCTTCCAGCTCGGCAGCGCACAGAATGGCCTCTGCCTCCTGCTGGTACAGCAGGGTTTCGCCGATGAGAAGATCCGCGCCGCCGTCAATCAGCCCCCGGATCTGGCGGCGGTAGTTCTCCACCAGCAGGTCAAAGCTCTCCGCGTCCCAGCTGTCGCAGAAGGTGGCGAGGGTGGTAATGTCTCCGGCAATCAGACATCCGGGGGCGGCAGACCGGGACAAGGCCACCAGCGCTTCGTTGATGCGTTCCGTCTGGGCGTCCAGCCCCACCGCTTTCAAGGCAATTGGCTGCGCCTGAAAGGTGGGAGCGTAGATGATCTGCGAACCGGCTTCAGCGTAAGCCCGCTGCAGCGCCACCAGCGGCTCCGGATTGGCGAGGATCCACTCCTCAGCGCAGCAGCCCTTGGGCATCCCGGCATTTCGCAGGTTGGAGCCGGTGGCGCCGTCCAGAATTCGCACGCCTTCTTCAATTTTTTGCTGGAACGCTTCCCGTGTCAGCATAAGCATTTCTCCCATTCCATATAATAGTAACTGCATTATACACGCAGAGAAGAAAGAATGCAACAGTGAACTGCACCCCGGTTTTTGTTCGCGTGTTCGACGCATTTGACCGCTGACCAGAAAGAAAGCGGACTGTTGAATATGTGATGCTATGAGGGTATCCAACACGGGCACCCTCATTTTTTCATTGCCAATCCGTTGCCAATTTCACACCAAAAACGGCTGTTCGTATGAATAAACAAACGAAATTTCGGATAACTTTTTAGTCATGTTTCCTGTCAGCTTCCGTCAACAGTACGGAAAAAGCAAAGAAAAACCGTCCAGTAAAAACATACCGGACGGTTTAATGATGGTGCAAGTGTTCTTATAGGACTTTTTGGAAAGGTGCACCATAGCAACGCTTTTCCACATCGAACCTGTTCCGATTTCATCCACATCCCTACGGGATGCGTCTGAAACCGGGGGGACTCTCCCACGGGCAAAAAACAGTCCACCGGACTGTTTTTACGGCAGCTTTTGCTGCCGCCGCCCTTTCGAGTCCCGCCCGTCAAATCAAAAACGGGTCATCCCGCATGGGATAACCCGTTTTTGGTGCGAGAGAGGGGACTCGAACCCCCACGGCGTAACCACACGCACCTCAAACGTGCTTGTCTACCATTCCAACACTCTCGCGAATGTGCTTGGATATTATAACCTTTTGCCGTGGATTTGTCAATACTTTTTCTGCAAAACCCTTGCCATTTCGCGGCAGCTCTGATACACTATAGAAAATGGAGGGAAACGCAATGGTACGTTTTTTTGTAGCACCCGAAGATTTGGAAAGAGAGAAAGTGTCCCTGGTCGGGGAGAATGCCCAGCACGCCAAGGTACTGCGCCTCAAACCCGGAGAAACGGTATTGCTTTGCGACGGGGAAGGCCGCGAGGCTGTCTGTGAGGTGGAATCCACTGACGGATGGCTCCTGCACAGTATGAAACGCCGGGAGTCTCAATCGGAAGCGGCGATAAAGGTCAGCGTCTACATGGCTCTGCCCAAGGCGGACAAGCTGGAACACGTGATCCAGAAAGCCACGGAACTGGGGGCATACGAGATCGTGACCTTTCCATCGGCCCGGTGCGTGTCCCGGCCGGACGAAAAGAGCCTGAAAAAGAAGCTGGAGCGATGGGAAAAAATCGCAGCCTCGGCGGCGGAGCAGTCCGGCAGAGGGCGGATTCCCAAGGTTCTGGTGCTGGGCAGCTTTTCCGAGGCACTGACACGGGCGGCTCAGGCGGACAAAGCCCTGATGTTTTACGAGCATGAGGAGGCCCTGACCCTGAAAATGGCTCTTTCCTCCGGTTCCTACACCACGGTGAGCCTGCTGACCGGCCCGGAGGGCGGCTTGGAGGAAGCGGAAGTGACCCAGGCCCGGGAAGCGGGCTTGCAGGTCTGTACCCTGGGGAAACGCATCCTTCGCTGTGAGACGGCCCCGCTGTGCGCCCTGTCCGCCGTGATGTACGACGCTGGAGAATTCTAAAATGGTTTCAGCCAGCTGGTTTACGGCTGGCTGATATGCTTATTTGGAGCGGATGGTGACGCCGCCGCTCATGGAGCTCATGTCGATTTTACAAGCCCCGTCGCCGCAGACGTATCTGCCATTTTTCACGGCAGCAGGGAAGGTGGAGTCAAATTTCCCGCTCATGGTATCCATACTTACGGAGAATCCGGCATCCTCCGGCAGATACAGTTCCAGACCGCCGGAGGCGGTGTCCATATCGATTTCATAGGGTACATTGTCCAGCACCGCCTGCACACCGGCGGAGGCGGAATCGCAGTCCAGTTTATTCAGACTGCCCTCGAAGTAGACATCTCCGGAGGCGGTGTCGATGTCCAGCGTATCCACGGTGCAGCCGTCAAACCGGCATTCCCCGGAAGCGGTATCGATTTCCACCTCCGCAATGGTCAGATCCTGCACAGCCAGCTTGGCGGAAGCGGCGTCCACCTTGACCGCCCTGCCATTCCAGTCCATGGGGACAAGAATGGTCAGATCCTTGCTGAATTTCAGATTTTTCAAATCTCCGAAGGTGGTATTCGCACAGTATTCGATTTTCAAAGTCCCGCCGTCCTGCTTGCAGATCATGGGGTATTTGGAAGTGTCCTTACCGCTTTCGCTTACCTGGATGCTGCTGACGTTGGTGGGTAGCAGGCGAATGCTGCCGGACACCCAGTCAATTTCAATTTCCTGTAAGTCAGCGCTGAATTGTGCGGCGCCATCGATCCTCCAGAAGCTGTCCCCGGAGACGGAATCCTCAAAACGCAGGTTTTCCGCCGCAATCCAGCCCGAGTCCGGGGAATCCACATAGGCCCACTGGCTGCCATTGATAAGCTCCTGCCGGGTGACATGAACGGCGGTTCCCGATGAAAGTTGTGACTTCTGCTGGGAATCGGGAGCGGGCGAGTTCAGAAGCCAGCTGTCTTTGATTACGGTGGCGGAAATACTGGAGGAATTGCCAATGTCATGCGCTACAGTGGCTTCAATCTCGGTTACACCGAATAATCCGCCTCTCCAGTTCAGTCCGAGAAGCAAAAGGCCCAACAGGATGACCAAAACCAGACACCAAATGATAATACGATTGATGGCGTTACGCTTCATTGTTCACTGCCTCCTTCAAATCCAGAATGGCCCGCACCAGCCCCTGCACCGCCCCGGTGATGGGGAAGATCAGCCAGGTGATGTACCAGGCCATGGTGGCAAAGCTGATGATAAAATACAGGGCAAGGCCAATGGCCCAGATTATGCTGTTGATGCCCTTTTTCAGACTGCTGTTCCGCCGCACAGCGGTGGGATTTTCCGCGGGAATCATTGCGCAGACCAGGGCGTTTACGGCCCCAAGAATGGGGAAGATCACCCAGGTAATGTGCCATGCCCCGGTCAGGAAGCTGAGGATCAGATACACCGCAAGGCCGATGGCCCAAATGAGACTGCTGACGCTTTTGCCCATCTCGGATTTGGGTTCATCCGCATCTTCTTTCTCAGGGGAATCCTGCTTTTTCGCGCCCAGAATCATCAGCACTGTTGCCACGGCCACAAAGCACAGCAGCCCGCACAGGCCGAAGGTATCCATACCCAGCTCGCCCAGCACGATCAAGGGTAGGGGACACAGAATATACAGCCCCACGGCAATGGCCCGCAGCAGCTTTTTCGTGAGCGTGTCATTGTCAGTGCTTTTCTTCGTTTCCGGTACGGCAGCCGGAACCGTGTCATTTCTGCCGAGAATCTCGCTCACATCCCCAATGCCGGTGATGGCCAGCCGGTAGGCGGCTTCCTCAGATTTGCCCTGGGCGATCAGATCGTCGTAGCGGTCCAGGGTGTTCTGCAAAATTTCCTGCCTGGTGTCCTCGCAGTTTTCCGCCCCCGCAAACAGAAGCGAAACGTATTGAATGAGCTGTTCCCTCATATTCTTTCCTCCAATTCCAGTAGTTTATCCATAATTTCCTTGGTCTCCGCCCATTCCCGCATCAGCTGCGCGCAGGCCTCCCGGCCCTCCGGGGTGATGGTGTAGTACCGCCGTCTGGCTCCTGCACCGCTTGACCCCCAGTAGGAGGTGATATAGCCCAGCTCTTCCAGCCGCTTGAAGGCCGTGTACAGGGTGGCTTCCTTCAGTTCAAACCGGCCCGAGGAGAGGGTGGAGATGGTTTTGTTGATTTCATAGCCGTAGCTGTCGCCCCGCAGCAGCCGCGCCAGAATGATGGCATCGGTGTGGCCCCGGATCAGATCACCGGCAATGGACATACACATCCCTCCTTGCTGGGCACATCTTATCACAAAGTACCTCGCCTGTCAAGGTACTTCGGAAGAATAGACACAGGAGCCTCAAGAAAAAACACATCAAATAAAAAAGTCATTCCGAGCCAGCGCGCACGCTGGCGTGGGAATCCGTTTCTCTCCACAGTGTGTCCGTAAACTGACTTGCTTTGAGAGAACGGATTGCCACACCAGTGACATCGGTCACTGGTTCGCAATGACATTCTTTGAACCTATTTATGATATTTGGAACCGGCCTGAATGGCTTCCGCCCGGTACAGCTGCTCCAGCACCATGATCCGGGCCAGATGGTGGGGGAAGGTCATGGGACCCATGGACAGCTTCAAATCCGCCCGCTGCTTGACTCTGGGAGCCATGCCGAAGGAGGAGCCGATGAGAAAGCAGGCACTGCTTTTACCGGAATTTTTCACGGTTTTCAAGGTTTTTGCAAAGTCCTCGCTGGAAAGAAGCTTTCCCTCCGGGGTAAACACGCAGAACCAGGCTCCTTTGGGCACTTTGGAGAGAATCAGGTCAGCTTCCTTTTCCAGCCCGGCAGAAATCTCGGCAGGGGAGGGATTCTCGGGAAGTCGTGCTTCCGGCAGTTCCAGAAGGGTGAACTTGCAGTAGCCTCCCAGACGCTTGGCGTATTCCGCCGCAGCTGAAATGTAGAACGGCTCCTTCAGCTTTCCCATGGTGATCAGCGTAATATCAAACATACAATTCCTCCTGTTTGCCCTGATTTTACCATGATTTCACGGAAAAGGCAATGGGAAACCTACCATCAGGAGGTGAATACCGTGAAAAAACGAATTGTGACAGACCCCAATGGCAGCTACACCGGCCGCCCCCGTGACCCAGAGGAGACTCCGGTGCAGGACGCGGATGATCTTTAGACTGGCCCGCTCCGGCAGCAATCATTCGCATATCAGCCCTTCAGACTCTGCATCCACCGCTTACTGCGCAGGATGACGACCGTAATGGCGAAGCGGACGCACTCTTCCAGCGACAGCAGGAAGTAAACGTAAGGAATTGGCAGCTTCCACACAAAGGCGGACAGCAGTCCCAGCGGCACGCCAAAGACCCAGGTGCCGATCATGTCGATGAACATGACGTAATTGGTCTTGCCGCCGCTGCGGATGACGCCGCCCCCGGCGATCATATTGAGTACCTTGAAGGGGGCAACCAAGGCATAAGCAAGAAGAATCTGTCTGGTCAGCAGCTTGACAGCTGCATCCACCTGATAGATTTCCACATACATTGGGCTGGTCGCAACCACCAGAGCAGAGAGGATGACGGAACCAATGAAGCCGTAGCGAATCAGCCGCCAGCTGTCCCGGTAAGCCTCGTCATATTCTTTGCTTCCCAACTTTTTGCCGATGATGACGCTGGCGGCCTGAGAAAGGCCGCACAGGGCTCCGATGACCAGAGATTGGATGGGATTGATGAGCATCATTGCCGCGCTGGCCTCGGTGCCCATGTGTCCGTAGATGGCGGCGTAGATATTTTCCCCAAGGCTCCACAGAAACTCACACACCAGAATGGGCAGCAGCATGGCAAGATACTGACGCAGGTTGAATTTTCCGGCTCTGCCGCTGGCGTTCAGAACCGAACCGTTCCTGCCCAGCATGGCCAGCATCAGCAGAAAGCTGACCCAGGTGGAAATCACGGTGGCGATCGCTGCGCCGGAAGCGCCCATGGCGGGAAGTCCCAGCCTGCCGAAAATCAGCACATAGTTCAGGCCTGTATTCAATACAGCGGAAGCGATGCTGGCATACAGCGGCAGCTGTGCCTTTTCCAGGCAGCGCAGCAGGGTGGACAGCATGGTTGCCCCGGCGATGGGCAGGAAGGTGGCGGTGATGATCCGAAGGTAGGCGGCAGCGGCCTGCCCCATGGGAACGTCGGTGGTGTACAGCCCCATGATTTGGCTGGGAAACCCGCCGCACAGCAGGGTGAAAACACAAGCAAGTCCCAGCGCGATCAACAGGTTTACAAAGAAGCTCCTGCGAACCTCTCTCTGGTTTTTCTGCCCAAGGTATTGGGAGATCATGATGCCCGCAACCACACCCACGGCGGAGACGATCACGGAATAGATGGAAGCGAACTTTCCGGCCAGCCCCACACCGGCAACACTGACGCTGCCCAACTGACCGATCATGATCTGGTCAACGATGCTGAAGGAGGCCTGCAGCATGGACTGCAGCGCCACGGGGACAGCCAGGGAACAAACGGAAGCGAAGAAACTGTTTTTATGGTTCATAGAGATTCCCCCGGAATGATTTCTGACCCTATTCTAGCGGAAGAAAGGGTAAATTGTCAAAGGTTAAACGCATAACTATCGACAAAAAAGGAAAGCCGTATCTGTGGAAAATTGACAGATACGGCGAAATATCACAGAAGCCCAAGGCGGATCTTCCATTCCAGCACATTCCGGACAGCGCTGTTCAGTACATCAATGTCAATGCGTCCATCCAGCACGGCCTGCAAAACCGCCTCATACTGTACGGCGTACTCCGTAGAGCACAGCAGGTCATTTCCCGCCAGAACCGCCATGACGGCGGCTTCTCCGGCACCATACTGATCTGTAATTGCCTGCATTACAAGGTCGTCCGTCATAATCACGCCGGAATAGCCCAGTTCCTCCCGCAGATAGCGGTGGACAGCAGGGGAGAGGGAGGCCGGATAATCCGGGTCCAGCGCTTCCACGATGATGTGTCCCACCATGACTGCCCCGCAGCCGGCCTGAATTCCGGCGGTAAAGGGAATCAAATCATTCTCTTTCAGACTTTCAAGCGGACGGCTGTCCACCGCAATGCCGGTGTGGGTGTCGGCATTGTTTCCGTAGCCGGGAAAATGCTTCAGGACGCTTCCGATGGAGAATGCGTTCATCAGATTCACGGTGCTTGCGGTAACCTCGGCAGTCGTCTGCGCATCCTGACCAAGCGAGCGGCTGTACATAAAGGCATCGGGATCCGTCGAAATATCGCACACCGGGCCCAGATTCACATTGATGCCCAAATCGGACAGGAGGCGGCATTTTTCCTCTTCCTCCGTCAGGACCGCTTCCAACCCGCCCTGGCCATACCGCTTTCGAAGGGAGGAAAAGCGCTTGTTCCGAAAGGCGGAAAACTGGCTGATCCGGGTGACGTCGCCGCCCTCTTCATCCACAGCAATCAGCAGCGGCTTTTCCGCGGCATTCTGATAGCCGGAAATGGTCTGAGCCATGGAATCCGGCGTTTGACTTTCAAAATCGTTTCCGAATAAAACCAGCCCGCCCAGATGGTATTGCTGAACATCCATGGCAGCGGTTTCCGCATTGCAGCGTGCCAGAAACAGCTGTCCCACCCGCTGCTCCAGCGACATATCGGAAATCATCTGCCGAACCGGGTCAACGGGGACGGATTCAGGTACCGTGGGAGGTGTAGTCTCCGACAGAGACGGAGCGGTGACCGCCGCCGGAACAGATTCCGCCGAACAGCCCGCAAGCAGCAGAGCGCAGAGAATCATGGGGAAGAATTTCATAAAAAGCCTCATGTTTGTCACAGAACGCTGCCGATGAGAAACCACAGAACCAGCAGGATCAGTGCCAGCGGAATGTAGGTCAGCAGCGCGGCAGCGGAAATGCAGATGACAGTGTAGCCGAACAGATCCAGAAGATACAGAACCGCGCAGATGATCACACTGGAAAACACGGCCTTGCTGACCTGCTTGCCGACAATATTGGAGAAAAAGAAGGTATACATGGCTCCCAGAAAGGGATTGGCTACGGCGATGACCAGCCCCAGAAGGAGATTTACAACGCCGGACAGCAGGCACAGACAGAGGATCAGCAGCAGAACCATGGGGGCATAGGTCACCAGAACGCTGGGCAAATAGGCGCGCAATGCCCAGTTGGCTGCCAGATGAAGCACCATGCACACGCCCATCGTCAGCAGCCGCAGAGAAAGCCAGGTGAGAATATTCCTGCCCTTTGGCATAAAGGCGTCTACGAGATTGACGAGAAAAGCCAGTACGATCAGGGACAGAACCTGACTGCACAGCGCGGGGAACTGGGCATCCGTGATGGGCAGAAGAATCAGATAATCTCCGGAAAAGGTGGCAAAGGGCAGGGGAGACAGCAGAACCTCCAGATTCCAGGGGTGAAATGTATAGATAACCACCGTCAGAGCATAGATAAACAGGATGCCCATGGCGGAAGAAACAGACGAATTCAGACTGGAACGCTTTCCGAGAACCAGTCGTCCCATAACGCCCAGAATCAGGCTGATGACGGAAAAGTAAAGCATAAACTGGGCGGTGGACATGAGATCCACTTCAACAGGCAAATAGGACTTTGCGTGCCAGATTACCTGGCCCAGCTCCTCCGGAATATAGGAGGCGGCCTGCCCGGCGATCTGGGTCATGGCGCCGGGGAGCTGACCGGCGAGGGCTTCGAGCGTAGAATCGAAAGTCATAGGAGTTCCTTTCGTGTAATAGGAAAGCCGCCGCCAGAAATGGCGGCGGCACAGCTTATGAAGGGGAGATGAATTACTTGATCTCGGCTTCGGCACCGGCTTCCTTCAGCTCGGCGACCAGCTTCTCGGCATCTTCCTTGGAGATGGCTTCCTTCAGGGTCTTGGGGCAGTTGTCGACCAGATCCTTGGCGTCCTTCAGGCCCAGGCCGGTAGCGGCGCGGACAACCTTGATGACGTTCAGCTTGGAAGCACCAGCGGCCTTCAGGATGACGTCGAACTCGGTCTTCTCCTCGACCTCAGCAGCAGCAGCGCCGGCAGCGGGAGCGGCAACAGCGGCGGCAGCGGCGGAAACGCCGAAAACCTCTTCCAGGGTGTGAACCAGTTCGGACAGCTCCAGAACGGTCAGTTCCTTAACCTGCTCAACCAGAGCAGTGATCTTTTCACTAGCCATTTTAATTTCCTCCTAAATTATGTGTAGAAAGTTGATGTTTTTGGGGTTTGCGAACTTAAGCTTCTGCTTCTGCGGCAGGAGCGGAGCCGTCCTTCTGCATCCGGATCTGATCCAGGACGAAGGCCAGGCTGGAGATAGGTGCCAGGAAGGTACCCAGGACAGAAGCGACCAGAGCGCTCTTGCTGGGCAGCTCACCGAAGCCGTTCAGCTCATCAGCGGACAGGACAGAGCCTTCCACGACGCCGCCTTTGATGGTCAGGGTCTTCAGCTTGTTCTTCTTGGCGAACTCGCAGACGATACGAGCAGGGGCGATGGGGTCGCCGGTGGTGGAAGCCATAGCGGTGGTACCGTTCAGAACCTCAGAGAAATCATAGCCGCAATCCTTTGCAGCGAAATTGGTCAGGGTGTTCTTCACAACGGAGTACTCGACGCCGGCCTCACGGAACTGCTTACGCAGCTCGGTATCCTGAGCGACAGTGATACCCTTGTAGTCCACGAACACCACGGAAGTAGCTTCCTTGATCTTGCCGGACAGGGCTTCGACGACTGCCTTCTTGCTCTCAAGAACCTTTGCGTTGGGCATAATTTTCACCTCCGAAAATAAAAAGTGTCTTCCTGCCAGAAGACAGAAAGACACGCAAATAATCACTATTTGACGCACCTCGGCAGGATTTACTCCTTGCGGAACCTGCTGTCTTTGGCAACTGCTATATAATAGCAGATTATATGAAGGTTGTCAAGCATTATTTTTGCTTTTTCAGGGAAAATCCCGGATACAGAAGCACTGTATCCGGGATATAAGAATCTGAAATTACAGATACTTGGAAGTCGCGACCTTGACGCCGGGGCCCATGGTGGAAACCACGGTGCAGGACTTAATATACTGGCCCTTGGCGGCGGCGGGCTTGGCCTTGACAACGGCCTTCATCAGGGTATCCATGTTCTCGGTCAGCTTCTCAGCGCCGAAGGACACCTTGCCGATGGGGCAGTGGATGATGTTGGTCTTGTCCAGACGGTACTCGACCTTACCGGCTTTGATCTCCTTGACGGCGGCAGCCACATTGGGGGTCACGGTGCCGGCCTTGGGGGAGGGCATCAGACCCTTGGGGCCCAGAACCTTACCGAGACGGCCAACCACACCCATCATGTCGGGGGAAGCGACGACCACGTCGAAGTCGAACCAGTTTTCCTTGGTGATCTTCTCCACCAGGTCCATGCCGCCTACATAGTCAGCGCCGGCAGCCTTGGCCTCGTCCACCTTGGCGTCCTTGGCGAAGACCAGCACCCGGCGGGTCTTGCCGGTGCCGTTGGGCAGAACCACGGCGCCGCGAACCTGCTGGTCGGCGTGACGGGAGTCAACACCCAGCTTGATGTGCAGCTCGACGGTCTCATCGAACTTGGCGGAAGCGCCCTTCACGACCAGCTCCAGGGCTTCGGTGGGATCATACTGAACGGAGCGGTCAATCAGCTTGGCGCTCTCCTGATACTTTTTGCCTCTAAACAATGTTTTATCCTCCTTATCGTGGTGATGCGGAAAAATCCTCCCACATTTCCGGCTTCAAATTTTGCCGGACAAGCAATAATCAATCGACGACGGTAACGCCCATGGAGCGGCAGGTACCGGCAACCTGAGCCTCGGCAGCCTCCAGAGTGGGGCAGTTCAGGTCAGGCATCTTGGTCTTGGCGATCTCAGCGATCTGAGCCTTGGTGATGGTGCCAACCTTGGTCTTGTTGGGGACACCGGAGCCCTTCTCCAGACCGATGGCCTTCATGATCAGCATGGGGGTCGGAGGCGTCTTGGTGATGAAGGTGAAGCTGCGGTCAGCGTAAACGGTGATGACGACGGGGATCTTATAACCCTCCATGTCCTTGGTACGGGCGTTGAACTCCTTGATGAAGGCGGCGATGTTCACGCCGTGCTGACCCAGAGCAGGGCCGACAGGGGGAGAAGCAGTTGCCTTAGCGGCGTTGATCTGCAGTTTGATAATGCCAGTGACTTTCTGTGCCATAATAAGCACCTCCTGAAAAGAATGTGGTAACGATGCGTTTTAAGCGCATTTTTTGCGGGGGAAAGCCCCCCTCCCACGTGACCATCGAAACAATGATCCGATGCGTTTACTGGGATACGACCTCTACCTGGTCAAGCTCGAACTCGACAGAGGTCTCGCGGCCGAACATGGAAACGATGACGTTGACAGTGTTGTTGTCAATATCGATGCTGTCCACGGTGCCGGTGAAGGAGGTCAGAGGACCATCGAGGATCTTCACAGTATCGCCAACGGCGTAGTTGACGATGATCTCCTTCTTTTCCACGCCCATGGCGTAGACTTCCTCGTCCGTCAGGGGTGTGGGATCATTGCTGGACGTACCGACGAAGCCGGTGACGCCCCGGATATTCCGGATCACGTGCCAGGTATCATCGCTGTAAACCATCTTCACCAGCACATAGCCGGGGTAGACCTTGCGGTCATAGGTCTTGCTGGCGCCGGATTCGGTGATCTCGGTGACCGTCTCCAGAGGAATGGAGGTGGCGAGGATCACATCATGGAGCCCGCGGGACTCGACGGTTTTCTCAATGGTGGCCTTGACGGTGTTTTCGTAACCGGAGTAGGTATGAACAACATACCATTTTGCAGCTTCTGCCATTTGATAAGCTCCTATCAGTGGAAGACGCTGATGAGAGCGTCAATGCCGACCTGAGCGACAAAATCGAACAGCCAGATGAACACGCCGACGGCAATGACGCAGCCGACGACGATGGCGGCGTTCTTCAGAACCTGCTGAGGGGTGGGCCAGACGACCTTCTTCAGCTCGCTGCGAAGCTCACGGAAGTACTTGGCAACCTTGCCCCAGGTTCTCTTGAACCAGTGTTCCTTTTTGACTTCAGCCATGAATTGCGAGCCTCCTTACTTGGTCTCGTTGTGGACAGTGTGCTTCTTGCAGAATCTGCAGTACTTCTTCATTTCGAGACGGTCGGGGTCGTTCTTCTTGTTCTTCATGGTGTTGTAGTTTCTCTGCTTGCACTCAGAGCATCTCAAAGTGACTTTAACGCGCATAACGGCACCTCCTTAACATTGCCTCCCTGTATCACCCCGGCTAGTAATGAATTTAGACAGCGGGCACTACATTTTCCCGCTCCGGAGCTGAAAAAAGCGCACAAAAAAAGCCCTTTTTCACAGGTAGAATCATTCTAACACAGGGGGTGGTCAAAGTCAATAAGTTTTTTCGATATTTTTATGGAATCTGACAAAATCGGCAGTGAACCGGGAAACGGAAAATTGATGGTTGCAGACTTGAAGAAAATGGGTTATTCTATGAAAAAACGACAGGAGAAACAATATGAAACGCATCATGGGAATCGACTATGGAGACGCCCGCACCGGCGTGGCGGTTTCCGACCTGCTTTGCAGCATCGTAGGCACCACCTGGGTGGTGCCCAGCCGGAATACGGAAAAAGCTGTTGCGGACATTGTGAAGCTGGCGAAAGAGAATGACGTTGGGAAAATCGTGGTGGGCCTGCCGAAGAATATGGACGGTACCGAAGGACCCCGGGCCCAGCTGTGCCGGCAGTTCGCACAGACTCTGCGCCAGGCCACCGGGCTGGAGGTGGATATGTGGGACGAGCGGCGCACCACAGTGGAGGCACACAACATCCTCTCCCAGCACAATTACCACGGAAAAAAGCGGAAAAACACGGTGGATGCTGTAGCGGCCTCCCTGATTCTGGAAGGATACCTGGCCTATCTGCGGCGTTGAGGGCGGTAAAACAGCTCCCGCAGCCCGGTCAGAAGCAGCAGAATTCCAAAGGGCTTTCGCAGCAGGGCCGTGTCGATGGCCGCGGCAGCCAGTGAGCCAATAACAGCGGCAGCACAGCCGGCCGCAATGGCCGGAAGGCACTGCCGCAGACTGAGTTTTCCCTGCCGGAGCCGAAAGGCGCAGCTGATTGCCGACGCCGGAAGAAAAAACAGAAGGTTGATTCCCCGGGCTGTGCGCTGATCAACGCCCAGCATCAGGGTCAGCCACAATATCAGCAGGCTCCCGCCGCCTACACCCATCCCGGTGAGAAAGCCCAGCAGGGAACCGACGATGACGCAAACAGGAAAGCTCGTCAGCATAAATATCGATACCCTCCCCACAGAATCAGCAGTCCCAATCCCCGGTGCAGCCAGCACACGGGGATTTTCTGTCCCCATTTCCCTGCACACCATCCACCGGCGGCGCTGCCCAGCAGATAGGGCAGGGCAGGGGCCAGAGAAATCCCGGTGGAAATTGCGGTGACCACAATGCAGGTCAGGCAGATGGGCAGAATTATGAAGATGGAGCTGGAAAAAACGGAATCGTCCGCTACATCTGTCAGCAGGGTCAGCAGCGGTACCAGCACCAGCCCGCCGCCCGCGCCGAACAACCCCGCCACCAGTCCGGCACCGGCACCGGCAATAATCATTCTGAAAGATCGCATAAAAACACCCTCCCGTGCTTAGCATTGCCGCGGGAGGGTGTTTTATTCGGAAATCAGGATGCGGAGCCCAGAACCAGATCCTTACGGATATAGTCGGTATTGCCGTCGGTTACCGTGACGGTATCCAGCAGCCCGTTATACCATTCGTCCGTGTCCGCGGTGCGCAGATCGGACTCGATCAGATAATCCCGGTAGGTCTGCTCGGTGTTGCCCACAAAGTACATGACGTGGTAGCCGTAGGTGGTTTCCACAATGCCGGTATCACCGGGCTTGCGGCTGCTGTCGAAGCACCAGTCATTGAAGGCTGCGACCATCTGGCCGGGGTAGACGTTTTCATACAGGCCGCCGGTGGTGCCGTCGCCGTCAGCGGAGTTTTCGTTTGCAAGCGCGGCGAAGCTGTCCTCGGTAGCTTCACCGCTCTTCCACTGGGCCAGAATGTCCTCGGCGGACTGCTTGGCAGCGGCCTTCTCCTCATCGGAGTAGGTCTCGCCGTCGGCATGTGCATCCTCGGCTTCGTCCGCGGCGTGGGTGGGCTGGATCAGAATGTGGCGAACATTCACCATGGGGAAATTATTGTCGGTAGAACCCACGTAGTACACGACATAGCAGCCATTCAGAACCTCAGAGGTGGTGCCGTCCTCGGCGGTGTTGGTGCCGGTGCTCTCGAACACCGCAATGTCGCCCTCTTTCCGGCTGGAGTCGCTGACCCACTGCTGGAACAGGCTGTTGACGGAGCCGTACAGAACGTTTTTGCTCTCGGTGCTGGAAGCCTCGATACCCTCGTTGATCGCCAGATCAGCGATGGCGGCGTTCAGCGCTTCCACGGAGTCGATCTCACTGCCGCTCAGGCTCTCCGCGGCAGCCCGCACGGCGGCTTCCGCAGCGGCCCGCTCCTTGTCGGAGTAGGTGGTATTGCCGTTTTCGTCGGTGGTGCCGCCGGTCAGGAACTTGGAGGCGGGCAAATAGTAGTAGTTGTAGGAGTAGGAGGAATACGCCGCGGGATTCTCGGCTTCCTTCTCCCGCAGAGCGGCGTCATCGTAGGTCAGACTGTCGGTGTAATGGCTGTTGTAGGCGCTGGCAAGGGCGCTGCGCTCGCTGTACGCACGGTAGCTCTCGGTGGTGGCGCCGTTGCCGTACATGGCTTTCAGATAGGCCTGACCGTTGGAATAGCCGTAAAGCTTGGCATAAGATTCCAGCGTGGACAAGGAGCTGTCGATCTGGGCGGCCTGCTCCTCGGGCAGGGTGAAGCCCGCCGCGGCGGCGGCGTCAGACAGAGCGTAGACGCTCCGGGCGTTTTCCTTTGCGGTGTCCAGGAAATCGTCTGCCCAGGTCCGGCCGGTGTCCTCGTCAACAATCTGCTGATCCAGGGGCAGGGAAGTGTCCAGGCCAAGCATGGAGGCATAGCCGCCGTAGTTGGAGTAGAAGCTGTTGATGGCATCAATATAGAAGTAATTCAGCTCGGCGTTGCTGATGCTGTGGTCGCCAATCTGCACCGCGGTGGTTCGCTTCTCATGGTAACCGGTAGTCTTGATGGTCTGTGAGATACCGACAAAAACCGCGATGGCCAGCAGCACGACCAGGACCGCAGTAAAGGCGATGGTGTACAGACGGGTGGTGTAAGCTTCCTTCTGGGCAGCAAGCTGTTTCTGAGTCAGCTTCTCGGTGCCCTGCTCCTTGCGAAGCTTTTTCTTACTGGATGCGCTCATGTGATCAAATCCTCTCAAATGTCATCGTGTTTTCTTCGCCAAAATAGCATAGACCCCGGTATTATAACCCATGGCGCCGTGGGTTTCAAGGGGAAAATCAGGGAATTTTGCAAAAATTTACATTTATAGAGCAGCCGGCGGGGCGTAAGAAAAAACATGGGGAGCCGAAGCTCCCCATGCACCCCGCTTTAGCCGTAGCACATCCAGTTATGACCTGCACGAAAAGGCAGGTGGGTTGCCGCTCCTGCTCTTAACTGCTCCCAGCATCCACCCATCGTCAAAGCGCGGGCGGGAGGTCTGCAAACCGGGCAGGAAGTCTAACTTCCCTAGTAAAAAATGTGGGTCCAAAAGGACATGCCGACGCACCAAGCAGGAAAGAAAACCGTTATTCGGTATCTTCCTCATAAAGCGCGTCCATAATGAGTCCGTAGACGGTTTCCAGCTCCTGTTCGTCATCGATGGTACACAGGATCGTTTCTCCGTCCTCTTCCACGGATTTGAGAATACTGACTTCCAGCTGCAGCGTATCCTGACTTTCTTCGGCGGGGATCACCGCCAGATAGGTACAGCCGTCATACTCCAGTGTACTGAGTACTTCCAGCTCGTATTCCTTGCCGTCATCATCGGAAATGGTGATAAAATCAGAACCGTACTGATCCATGGACTCCCTCCTCACCACTGACATGGCCCTATTTTACAGCCTGGCGCGGATAAAATCAAGAGGGAATATTGTACAGAAACGCACGGCCTTTTTTGAACCATTACCGGACTGGGAAATTCAGGACAGGTAATCCTCCAAAAGCTGCTGCAAATCCCGCTGATTACGGACGACAATGCCGTTTTTCAGTGCCTGCTGGTCACTTTCCGGCAGCGCTGCCACCGGGCAGGGGAAAATCTGCTTCGGTTCCGCGGCCCCCTGGTCAAACAGCGCCACATATCCTTTCCAGGTTCCGATCACCACGTACAGTGCCAGCAGTGCGGAAAACAGTATCCTTTTTTTCAATCCTGCTCACGCTCCTTTGAAAGAAGTATTTCCATTTTGAAGCTTTTTATGAAAGCGCGCATTCCCGCTGGTTGTTCACAAGTATTTCAAAAAATAGGTCTTTCGTTTTGAAGTTGGTTATGCTATAATAACATCTGTATTGTCATGTGCTGACGACAGATTTTTGACTTTTCCGCGGGGCTTTGCCCCCGTTTTCGGAGGGAACTCTATATGGCAGAGAAGAATTTTTTCAAAAGAAGAAAAAAGCCCCGGCAGGAGTGGAATCCCCACTGGCTCATTAAGCTGCTCTATACCGGCGGTTCTGCGGCACTGTCTCTGGTGAAGATCACGGTCGGCGCCGCCGCTACGGTACTGCTGATCCTGCTGATCTGCGGCGCTGTTTTCACGGGAACCCTGGGCGACTATCTTCAGGATGATATTCTGGCGGAGGCCGGCAACTGGTCCATGGAGGACTACGACCTGGAGCGGACTTCCTTTATCTATTATGTGGACAGGGACGGCGATATTCAGCAGCTTCAGCAGATCTATACCACCACCGACCGTCAGTGGGCCTCTCTGGATGAAATCCCGGAAGCCATGGTCCATGCGGCGGTGGCTATCGAGGACAAGCGGTTTTACGAGCATCAGGGCGTGGACTGGATCACCACGGTGAAGGCCTGCCTCAATATGTTCTTCGGCGGAGACGAGCAGTTCGGCGGCTCCACCATCACCCAGCAGCTGGTGAAGAACCTGACCCAGGAGAAAAGCATTACCGTCCAGCGGAAGGTCATGGAGATTTTCCGTGCGCAGCTTTTCGAAAAGCAGTACGACAAGGATCTCATTATGGAGTATTACCTCAATGAGATCTATCTGGGCCGGGGCTGCTACGGTGTCAAGAGCGCGGCGGCGGAGTATTTCGGCAAGGAGCTGCAGAGCCTGACCCCTGCGGAATGCGCCAGCCTCATCAGCATCACCAACAACCCGTCCCTGTTTAACCCCTATTCCCTGAGTGTCTACAAATATAAGGGCGAGGAGCGGGACGGCGCGGCGAGAAACCGCTACCGTCAGCTGAACGTCCTGAGTGAGATGCACAATCAGGGCTACCTGACCGACGAGGAATATGACGAAGCGGTGGATCAGGAGATGGTCTTTAAGGAGGGCATCGCCGATGCCGACCGCTGGACGGTCTGCGGCAATGACCAGTGCGGCTATGAGGGGATTCGAAGCACCTTCCTGGGAGAAGGGGACGATTGCTACTGCCCAGTCTGCGGCAGCCTGACCAGCGTGACCACCAACGCCTCCCAGCACGTCTATTCCTGGTACGTTGACGCGGTGATCGTCGATTTTGCTTCCTATCTGGCAGAACAGGATGGCAAATCCTGGGATTCCATGGATGAAAACGCCAGAAACGTGTATCTTGACCGCATCCAGAAAGGCGGCTACCACATTTATACAACTCTGGACATGGATGTTCAGAAGCAGGTGGATGCCATCTATACCGATCTTTCCAATATCCCCGAAACCCGCAGCAACCAGCAGCTTCAGTCCGCCATCGTGGTCATCGACAACCGTACCGGCGATGTGGTGGCGCTGTCCGGCGGCGTGGGAGAGAAAAAGACCTTCATGGGCTATAACCGGGCCACGCAGGCGAAGCTCCAGACCGGTTCTTCACAGAAGCCTATTTCGGTGTACGCCCCGGCCTTTGAGTCCGGCAAGGTAACGCCTGCGACGGTGTTCAAGGATCTTCCCATCAGCTATACCAACGGCAACTGGCCCAAGAACGACAACCGGAAGTACCAGTATGCCAGAACGGTGTATCAGGGCATTGTGTCCTCTGTCAATACCATTTCCGTCCGCACGCTGGATGCCATTGGGCAGGAGTACGGCTACAGCTTCGCGAAATACAACTTCGGTCAGAAGAATCTGGTGGAGCGGTTCCCCACGGAAGTCGAGGTCAAGTCCGACGTGGGCCTGGCCCCGCTGGCTCTGGGTGCCCTGACCGTTGGCTCCACCGTTCAGGAAATGGCGACGGCCTATGCCACCTTCGCCAATGACGGCGTGTTCCGGGAGTCACGGCTGTATACCAAGGTGTACAACAGCGACGGCGAGCTGGTGGTGGACAACACCCAGGATTCCCGGAAGATCCTCAGCGAGAAAACCGTCAATTATATGAATTATTGCCTGTACAACGCCGCCAACAACGGCACCGGCGGCGCGGCGATCTTCGGCGGGCAGACCATCGCCGGCAAAACCGGCACCACCTCCTCCAACCGGGACCGCTGGTTCTGCGGCTACACCAGCCACTATACCGCGGCGGTGTGGGTAGGCTATGACCAGCCGGAGCAGATCAACATTTCTACAGCCAACCCGGCGGCGGTTCTGTGGCGCAAGGTGATGCAGCCCATCCATTCCGGGCTGTCCAATGACGCGCTCTACGACGGCGGCGCGTTTAAGTCGGTTGCTATCTGCCTGGACTCCGGCAAGCTGGCTACCGATGCCTGCCGCCGGGATGCCCGGGGCATTGAACGGGTGGTATATGTGAATGTCTATCCCGGCGACGAACCGACGGAAACCTGCGACAAGCACGTGATGGTGAACTTCTGCGGCACTGGCGGCGGTGTGGCTACCGATTACTGTGCCTCTTATCCGGATGCCAATGTCTACAGCGCGGGGCTGGTGATGCTCTCTGAAGAGGAGATCCAGGAGATCCGGGACGCGGCCAGCGTGGGCCTGAACGATGCCTATCTGAATGCCAGCGGCATCTACTATACCGGCGCGGATGTCTGGCGCGGTTTCTACAATGAGTATGAAAATCCCGACGGACTGCCATACCTCACGTGTACTCTTCACAGTGCCGGCTCCTGGCAGGAAGAGGAGCAGACACCCGGTGACGAATTCAACGATAATTTTGAGGACAGCGGCAACCATTTGGATGACTTCTGACAGGTCTCACGGCCAAAAATAACACGATAGAGAAGAGGGTAGACTATGCTGTGGATTTCCAGTGAGTGGAAGGACTATGAGGTGCTGGACGCATCGAACGGCGAACGTCTGGAGCGCTGGGGCGATTATATTCTGGTGCGTCCGGACCCGCAGGTGATCTGGAACACACCCCGAAGAAGAGCGGAGTGGCGGCAGTTTGACGCCCGGTATGTCCGGTCAAATACCGGCGGCGGGCATTGGACGGATCACCAGCTGCCGGAGCGCTGGCAGATCAAATATCGGGATTATCTCACGTTCAATGTAAAACCAATGAATTTCAAGCATACCGGCGTGTTTCCGGAACAGGCGGCCAACTGGGATTTTATCCGTCAGAAGGTGGCCGATGCCCACCGACCGGTGCGGGTGCTGAACCTGTTTGCCTATTCCGGCGGCGCCACGCTGGCTGCTGCCGCCGGCGGTGCGGAGGTGTTCCATGTGGACGCTTCCAAGGGCATGGTGGCCTGGGCCAAAGAAAACGCGGCAGCTTCCGGCCTCGACAAGTGCCCCATCCACTGGATGGTGGACGACTGCGCCAAGTTCATCCAGCGGGAGATCCGCCGGGGCCGCCGCTATGACGGCATCATCATGGACCCGCCCAGCTATGGCAGAGGCCCCAGCGGCGAAATCTGGAAAATGGAGACCAGCTTTTACCCCTTCCTTCAGGAGGTGGCGAAGGTGCTGTCTGACAATCCGTTGTTTGTCATCATCAATTCGTACACCACCGGCCTTGCGCCGTCCGCCGTCGCTTACGCGTCGGATGTGGTATTCGGCAGCCTGTACGGCGGAAAAACGGAAGCGGGAGAACTGGGCCTGCCGGTGACGGAGTCCGGATTGGTGCTGCCCTGCGGCGCTACCGGACGCTGGACACCGTAATGGAGGAAACACATTGAGCGAAATCATTTCTGCAGAGCATCTGGCATACACCTATCCCGGCGTGGAGGATACCCCCGGCGTTCCTGTGTTTGAGGATATGAACCTGAAAATTCAGGAAGGCAGCTTCGTTGCCGTTCTCGGCACCAACGGCTGCGGCAAGTCCACCCTTGCCAAGCATTTCAATTCCATTCTCCTGCCCACCGGCGGCAAGGTCTATGTCTGCGGCATCGACACCGCCAACGAGGATCGGATTATGACCGTGCGGCACAATGTGGGCATGGTCTTCCAGAACCCGGACAACCAGATCGTTGCCAATGTGGTGGAGGAGGACGTGGCCTTCGGCCCGGAGAACCTGGGGGTTGCCAGTCCGGAGATCCGCCATCGGGTGGATAACGCCCTGAAGCAGGTGGGTATGTACGAATACCGGGAGCACGCGCCCCATCTTCTGTCCGGCGGACAGAAGCAGCGTATTGCCATCGCCGGCATTATCGCTATGGAGCCGAAGTGCATTGTTCTGGACGAGCCTACCGCCATGCTGGACCCCCGGGGCCGCCGGGAGGTTATCGACACCATCGGACGGCTGAACCGGGAAAAGGGGATCACTGTGGTGCTGATTACCCACCACATGGACGAAGCAGCCAGGGCAGACCGGGTGGTGGTGCTGGACAAGGGCACGGTGGCGGCGGACGGAACGCCGAAGCAGGTGTTCTCTCAGGTGGAGCTGCTGCACAGTATCGGTCTGGCATCCCCGGAAACCGTGGAGCTGTGCTGGGAGCTGAAGCGGCAGGGATTTGACCTGCCGCTGGATGCGTTGGAACCCGAAGAATGCGCGCAGGCACTTTACGATCTGGTAAAGGCTTGACCCGCTGGGAGGAATCTTGATTGAAACCAATTCTGGAAGTAAGTAACCTTAACTACATCTACAGCGTGGGCACGCCCTTTGAGCACAAAGCGCTGGATAATATTTCTTTTTCTGTGGAGCCGGGAGAATTCATCGGTATCATCGGACATACCGGCTCCGGCAAGTCCACCCTGATGCAGCAGCTCAACGGCCTGCTGAAGCCTACTTCCGGGCAGGTGCTGCTGGACGGCGTAGACATCTGGTCGGATAAGAAGCTGACCCGCCAGGCCCGGTTTCGGGTGGGCCTGGTGTTCCAGTACCCGGAATACCAGCTCTTCGAAGAGACGGTATACCGGGACATTGCCTTCGGCCCCAAGAATATGGGCCTTGACGAAAAGGAGATTGACCGCAGGGTGCGGGAGGCCGCGGGCTTTGTGGGCCTGACGGCGGAGCAGCTGGAGGTATCTCCCTTTGACCTGTCCGGCGGACAGAAGCGCCGGGTCGCTATTGCCGGCGTCATCGCCATGGAGCCGGAGGTGCTGATCCTTGACGAGCCTACCGCCGGTCTTGACCCCGTGGGCCGGGCGGAAATCCTGGGCAACATCGAAGCATATCGCCGTGCCAGAAACGCCACCATTATGATGGTATCCCATTCCATGGAGGACGTGGCCCGGCTGACGGATCGACTTCTCGTTATGAACGGCTCCCGGCTTGCCATGGATGCCGCGCCTGCCGAGGTGTTTACCCACGCCGAGGAGCTGGTGGGCATGGGCCTGAACATCCCGCAGGTCACACAGGTATTCCTGCATTTGAAAAAAATGGGACTGGATGTTGCCAATGTCTACACCATTGAGCAGGCAGTCTCTGAAATCAAACGGCTGCGGGGAGGTGCTGGGAATGCTTAAGGATATTACGCTGGGCCAGTACTTCCCCGGGAAATCCATCATTCACCGGCTGGACCCCCGAACCAAGCTCATTATGCTGGTGGTTTACATTGTGGCCCTGTTTCTGGCGGACAGCTGGGTGTCCTATGGCCTGATGTTCCTGTTCCTTGTATCGGTGATTTGGCTGTCCACCATTCCGCTGAAATCCATTCTGCGGGGTATGAAGCCGCTGGTGATGATCCTGATTTTCACGGGCGTTCTGAACTTGTTCTTTACCCAGGAGGGAGAGGTGCTCTTCCATTTCTGGATTCTCACCGTGACTACCGGCGGCCTTTCCCGGGCGGTAATGATGATGTCCCGCATTCTGATGCTGATTACCGGCACCTTCCTGCTGACCTACACCACCTCGCCCATCGCTCTGACGGATGGTCTGGAATCTCTGATGAAGCCCCTGAAAAAAATCGGCGTCCCGGTGCACGAGCTGTCCATGATGATGTGCATTGCCCTGCGGTTTATTCCCACGCTGATTGAAGAGACAGACAAAATTATGTGTGCCCAGAAGGCCAGAGGCGCGGATTTTGAGACCGGCTCCCTGATGGACCGGGCCAAGGCCCTGATCCCCATTCTGGTGCCCCTGTTCATCAGTGCCTTCCGCCGGGCCGACGAGCTGGCCACCGCTATGGAATGCCGCTGCTATCAGGGCGGCGAGGGCAGAACCAAGATGAAGCTGCTGCGCTACCATCGGGAGGACTTCGTTTCCTATGGGGTGGGCGCTGTGCTGGTGGTTGTGGTCATCGGTCTCAAATCTGTGGGCCTGTGAGGGACGCTATGCGCAATATCGCACTGATTTTAACTTATCTTGGAACCGATTATCACGGCTGGCAGGTGCAGAAGAACCTGCCCACCGTGGCGGAAACGCTGGAAAAAGCCGCTGCCATGATTGTGGGGCATCCGGTGCACATGACCGGCTGCGGACGCACCGACGCGGGCGTTCACGCCCGGTGCTACGTAGCGAATTTCCGAACCAGCTCCACTATCCCGGTGGAGCGGCTTCCCTACGCGCTCAACACCCATCTGCCCTGTGACATCGTGGTGACGAAGGCTTTTGAGGTTCACGAAAACTTCAACGCTATCGGCTCCTGCGTCCGCAAGGAATACACCTATCAGATCTACAACTCCCGGCTGAAAGATCCGTTTTATGTCAACCGTGCCTGGTTTTATCCCCGGCATCTGGACGAGGGTATTATGCAGGCGGCGGCCAGCCAGTTCGTGGGCACCCACGACTTCGCGGCGGTGAGAAGTGTGGGCACGGATGTCAAATCCACCGTCCGCACGGTATACTATTACAATGTGGAGCGGCAGGGGAATGTGATCACCCTGAAGGTCTGCGCCAACGGTTTCCTGTACAATATGGCCCGGGCCATGGCCGGCACTGTGGTCTACGCGGCGGAGGGGAAGATCCGCCCCGAGGAGATCGGGGCCATTCTGGATTCCGGAAACCGAACCGCCGCCGGCCCCACCGTGCCCCCCGGGGGGCTGTACATGACCCACCTGTGGTACGATGACGGTATCGAGAAGTTTGAGGTGGGAAGCGACTGGACGAAATAGGTTCGTTCATAATTTGTTTTTCCTTTTTTGGCGGTTCTATGCTATACTTCACCGAAAGGAAAAGGAGTGAGTGACTATGCAGCCGAAAATGTGCAGCAAATGCAAGAAAAATATCGCCGTTGTGTTTATCACCAAGGTCGAAAACGGCGTGACATTGAATGAAGGCTATTGCCTGAAATGCGCCCGGAGTCTGGGCATTCCCCAGATCGATCAGGCGGTGAAGCAGATGGGTATTTCCGAGGATGACCTGGATATGCTGACGGACGAAATGAGCAGTATGTTCGGCCAGCGGGATGACAGCGATGACGCTGACGATGACGAGATCGACAGCCAGACCGCAACCTTCCCCCTGCTGAACCAGCTCTTCGGCGGAAATCCCAACCCTCCCGCTCAGCCCCAGCGGCCCGCGAAGCGGGAGGAACAGAGCGAGGAAGGAAAGGGGAAAAAGAAGAACAAGAAGCATAAGTTTCTGGACAGCTACTGCATGGATTTAACCGGCCGGGCCAGAGAAGGAAAGCTGGATAAGGTCATCGGCAGAGATGTGGAGACGGAGCGGGTCATTCAAATCTTGAACCGCCGCCAGAAAAACAATCCCTGTCTCATTGGTGAGCCGGGCGTTGGCAAAACCGCCATCGCCGAGGGGCTTGCCCAGCGCATCGCTGCCGGCGATGTGCCCTACAAGCTGCGGGACAAAGAAGTGTTCCTGCTGGACTTAACCGCGCTGGTGGCCGGAACCCAGTTCCGGGGCCAGTTTGAAAGCCGCATGAAGAGCCTGATCGGAGAAATCAAGGAGTGCGGCAACATCATTCTGGTCATTGACGAGGTGCACAATCTGGTGGGCGCGGGAGATGCCGAAGGCTCCATGAACGCCGCTAACATCCTGAAACCAGCCCTGTCCCGGGGCGAGATCCAGGTCATCGGCGCGACGACCTTTGCCGAGTACCGCAAGTACATCGAGAAGGACGCGGCTCTTGAGCGCCGGTTCCAGCCGGTGACGGTAGCGGAGCCGACCATCGAGGAAGCCAGCCAGATTATGCAGGGTATCGCCAAGTCCTATGCCGAATTCCACGGGGTGGAAATCTCCCCGGAAATCGCCCACCAGTGCGTGGTGCTGTCCGAGCGGTATATTACCGACCGGTTCCTGCCGGATAAGGCCATTGACCTGCTGGACGAAGCCTGCTCTGACGTGAATCTGCAATGCAAGGAAATCAGTGAGCTTGCTCAGCTGAAAAAAGAGCGGGACGACTACGAGCTGGAGCTGCGGATGCTGAACGAGGATACCGAGAACCAGAACTATGAGCGCCTTGCGTATCTTCGCAGCAAGCTGATGCAGATTGCCCCCAGAATCGAGGAGCTGGAAGCCCTGCCAAAGCCCGCCGTGACCATGGAGAATCTGGCAAGAATCATCGAAATGTGGACGAAGATTCCCGCCTCCAAGATCAAGGCTCAGGAGTACCAGCAGATCAAGGGCCTGGCTGGCCGCTTGAAGACCCACATCGTGGGTCAGGATCAGGCGGTGGAAGCGGTGGCTCGGGCCATCCGCCGGAACCGGGTGGGCATCAGTCCCAAGAAGCGGCCTGTCTCCTTCATTTTTGTCGGCCCCACCGGCGTGGGCAAGACGGAGCTGGTCAAGCAGCTTGCTAACGATCTGTTCGACAGCGTGGATGCCCTGATTCGCCTGGATATGTCGGAATATATGGAAAAGCACACGGTGTCCAAGCTGATCGGTTCCCCTCCCGGCTATGTGGGCTATGACGAGGCGGGCCAGCTGACGGAGAAGATCCGCCGCCGCCCCTACAGCGTGGTGCTGTTTGACGAAATCGAGAAGGCCCATCCGGACGTGCTGAACGTACTGCTGCAGGTTCTGGACGACGGCCGGATTACCGACGCCCAGGGCCGCGTGGTGAACTTTGAGAACACCATCATCGTCATGACCTCCAATGCCGGGTCTGAGGGCCGCGTGGGCGGTCTGGGCTTTGGTCGGACGGAAGGGGATAAGGTGCAGGAGACCACCATGAAGGCTCTGCGGGAGTTTCTTCGTCCCGAGTTCCTGAACCGTGTGGACGAAATTCTGACCTTCAATCACTTGAGTGAGGAGAACTTCCTGGGCATTGCGGACATTATGCTCACCGAACTGCGGAGCAGCCTGTCCGCCCGGGGTCTGACCCTTACCTGGGACGAATCCCTGCGGCAGCTGCTGGTGAAGAAAGCCTATTCCACTACCTATGGCGCCCGGAACCTCCGCCGCACCATTCAGCGGGAGCTGGAGGACCCCATCTCCGAGACCATCATCGACAGCTTTGAGCATCCCATTTCCGCGATCCACATCATCGTTGAGAATGATGCCGTCAAGCTGAACGCGCAGTAACCGAAAAAGCCCCCTGTTCTTTTGAAACAGGGGGCTTTTTGGCGCTGCAGGGGAGACAGTTCCGTTTTTTTATGCCTGTGTCACGGATGGACGGATATGCGCGATTTTTTGCGATGAATTTATGCGATTTTTTGCGTTCAGTACTTGAAATTTCTTCCTGTTCGTGCTATGTTTTTTCGTGTAAACGTTACGAACGGGATGAGCGTGCCTTTTATAAATGGAAACGTTTCCTTTTATGCGGAAAGGGAACGCCCGGAGGGGCAGCTTAGCGCGGCGGCTTCCGTCTGACAGAGGACGGAGCTGCTCAGAACACCGGAGGTGCCGGATGACTGATAAGGAATTACGGCGGCTTAGCCGCAATGAATTGCTTGAGATGCTGATCTCAGAAACGGAAGAGAATGCCCGTCTGCGGGAGGAACTGGCTCAGGCGCGGGCGGAACTGGAGAACCGCCGGATCCTGGTGGAGCAGTCCGGCTCTCTGGCGGAGGCGGCGCTGCGGATTAACTGCGTTTTTGAAGCCGCCGACCGGGCCGCCAAGCAGTATCTTGAGAATATTTGCCGCACGGCAGGGGAGAATGGAGTAGAAAAATGAAACCGGAGTCCAAAGATCCCAAGGATTTTCCCACGGTGGAACAGCTGACGGCAGAGCTGGAACGGGTGAAATACAAGACGCGATACAAAAGCGTGCTGCGCAGCACGGTGTATATGCTGATCGTGGTGGCAGCCATTGCGGTGCTGGTGGCGACGATCTGGCTGCCGGTGCTGCAAATTTACGGCAGCTCCATGACCCCCACGCTGAACGAAGGGAACATCGTGATTTCCATCAAAGGCTCGCAGTTCCGGCAGGGAGACCTGGTGGCGTTCTATCTGGGAAATAAGATCCTGGTCAAGCGGTGTATCGCCGGGCCGGGCCAGTGGGTGGATATTGCAGAAAACGGCGACGTCTATGTGGACGGAAAGCTGCTGGACGAACCCTATTTGGCAGAAAAATCCTTTGGCGACTGCAACCTGGAGCTGCCCTATCAGGTGCCGGATAACCGGTATTTCTGTATGGGTGACCACCGTTCCACCTCGGTGGACTCCCGGCATACGGAGGTTGGCTGCGTATCAGAGGAGCAGATTGTTGGCAAAATTGTATTCCGGGTCTGGCCCCTGTCAGATTTTGGCGCGCTTGATTAAGGAGACTGGTGAGTGATATGAGGCAAGACGAAGAGAAAACAGTGCAGAAATACGCGAAGGAGCGGCGGAGCAGGAAGCGCTGGCACCGAGTGGCGACCTGTCTGGCGGCAGTGGTGGTGTTCTGTACCACCTATGCGCTGATCCTGCCGGCCATCACGATGGAGAAGCACTGCGGTCTTACGGAGCATATCCATACCGACGCCTGCTATACGCAGGTGACGGCAATTGAAAAGAAGGTGCCGGTATGCACGGCGGAGAGACTTGGGATTCACCAGCATACGGATACCTGTTATGACGCGGATGGAAAGCTGATCTGCGGCCAGGCGGACTATGTGGTTCACCATCACGACGCGGCCTGCTATGACGAAAACGGCGTTCTTTGGTGTCCGCTTCCGGAGACCGAGGCGCACCAGCATACCGACAGCTGTTATTCTAAGCCGGAACCGGCCGAGGAAACCGTACATACCCATACGGACGGTTGTTATACCCTGGAGCGGGGGGATTTGCTCTGCCAGGAGCATGTGCATACGGATGCCTGCTATGCGGAAACAACCAAGCTGATCTGCGATGTGGAAGAGAGCGCCGGCCATCAGCACGACGAAAGCTGCACGGACGAAAACGGGGAGATCGTCTGCGGACAGGAGTGCTCTGAGGGGCACCAGCACACGGAAGGCTGTTACGAAACCATCCGGGAGCTGACCTGCGGGAGCGACAGCAGCCACCAGCACGGCGACGACTGCTATGAGTGGAAGCAGGTGCTGACCTGTGATCTGCCCACGGAGCCGACGGAAGGGGAACCGGTGCTGATTTGCGGAGAACCGGCAGCGGTTTCTCATCAGCACACGGATGCGTGCTTTGAGACGGTGGAGGAGCCAGTGGATACCGAGGCTCTGACCTGTACGATCCCCGAGGACGAAAATCACACCCATGGCCCCCGGTGCTATGGAACATGGGAGCTGACCTGCGGTATGCAGGAGCATGTCCATGGAGAGGGCTGCGTCGTGGACGAGGACGCTTTCTGCGGAAAGCAAGCCCATACCCACGACGAGACTTGTCTCGATGAGAATGGCAATCAGGTCTGCGGACTGGAAGAGCATACCCACACGCTTTCCTGCTATTCCGATCCGGAAGCGGATGTGGAGACCCGGGAGCAGTGGGAGCAGACCTTTGCGAAGGTTACCCTCACCGGCGACTGGCGGCAGGATGTGATCGCCATTGCCGAGACCCAGCTGGGCTATACGGAAAGCGCCCGGAATTACGCGGTTTGGGAGGACGGGACTACCCACGGGTACACCCGCTACGGCGACTGGTACGGCAGTCCCTATGGGGATTGGTGCGCCATGTTCGCGTCCTTCTGCATCCACTATGCGGGTGTGGAGGATATGCCCCTGAACTGGGGCTGCCGGACCTGGATCGCGGAACTGGAGCCTCTTGACCGCTATCGGCCTGCCCAGGGGGAGGAGCCTTATTCGCCCGAGGTGGGAGACCTGATCTTCTACGACTGGGAGGGAGACGGCCTTTCCGACCATGTGGGTCTTGTGGCGGAGCGGATCCCCGAAACGGAGGACGAGCCTGCGCGTCTGGTGGCAATTGAGGGAAATTCCGCCAACAAGGTGCAGTCTGTGACCTACGATCTGGATGACCCCGTGATTCTGGGCTACGGTCTGCTGCCGGAGCAGGAATTCTTCTGCGGCAAAACCGGCCATGTCCACACCGCCCGGTGCGGCAGCGGCTGCCCGCTGGAAGAGCATATCCACACGGAGCAGTGCGAACTTCCCGCGGAGGAAGAAGTGCTGACGAACCTGACCTTTGAGGGCGCGGATTATACCGTCCTGGTTCAGTATGGGCCGGACGCGGCGCTGCCCGAGGGCGTGAAGCTGGAGGTATCGGAGATTCCCGGGGATTCCGAGGAATATCAGGATTACCTGAGCCAGACTTCCACCGCCATGGAGAAGGCAGGACAGACGGACACGGTGGTATTCGCCCGGTTCTTTGACATCCGGTTTACGCTGGACGGGCAGACATTGGAGCCTGCGGCGCCGGTTTCTGTCACCATCACCTATGCCGAACCGGTGGAGACATCTGAGGATGCCAGCTGCCAGGCCATCCACTTTGGACAGGAGGGCACGGAAATTCTGGACGTGACCACCGAACAGCGGGAGGACGGCTCCACCAGCTTCACCCACACCCAGAACGGTTTCTCCGTGGTGGGTGATGTGGTGACGCGATTGGTGGCTCTAAATCCCGCGGACAATGGCCCGGATCGGCTCCCGGTGGATTACTACGTCTGCATTGACGGAGTATGGACCTGTGTCGGTTCCACCAAAACCGGGTGGTATTATACCAGAAATTGGCACGGAGAAGAAGGTTTTACTGATTACAACCGGGACTACATTACCGTGGCCCAAGCAGTGTCCATTCTGGGCCCCTACGGCTTTACCGGGAATGAAACAAATCCCTCTCTGGTGACAGCTTATCAGCAGAAATCCAGTAATACTTATGTTTATTCCGACACGAATACCGTCTCAGTCCCCAAGGATTCAGAGAACGGAACGAAAATCCTTCCCCTTTCCAGAAACCCGGACCACGCCGGTTACAACCTCTATTACCTGCCGAATAACAATGCAACGATTGGTGCCACAGCCTCCCCGGAGAATCTGGACAAAACCGCCAACGGATTTTACACCGTCAAGGTATTTGACGCTCAGGGTGAGGAAATTACATCCGATTTGGTATTCACCGGCGGCAGCTTCACCTATGACGCATCCGCATCGGATGTCACCAGCTGGCTCGTGGCCCGGGTCGGCGGTACAGTGGAAGCTGTAAGCGGCAGTCAGATTGTGGTGAACGACGTAACGACCCCGGTTACCATTTCTCCCAATCCCGGCATCGATGCGGGAAACCACAGCGTGACCTTCAAGGTTATGATCGACGGGGAATGGAAAACGGTCGGCTCTCTGCCTTATTACTATTCCGGAAATGTGGGCGGCTCCGATCGTGCCTATATCACCTCCGCCATGGCGGCCCAAATCCTCGGGAAGTACGGCTATACCGCCGATATGGCCCCCGGCAAACACTTCGGCTACAGCTACAATGATATTTATAAAATTTTCTATGCAGCTAATACCGGCTACTGCATGGATGTTAATGGAAATAAGATTGAAAACGATACGGCAGTGCAGCTGTGGACATCCAATGACTCCACCGCGCAGATGTTCCGAATCTGGGATGCGGGAGAAGGGTACAGTTATATCACCCCGGTGGAAAACAGCGCCTACCATGTAAACGTCCTGGGTGGTGGAACTGCCGACGGCACTAAATTGGGAATTCACACCGCCATCGACGCGGCCAGCCATTGGAAGGTAGAAAACTACGCGAACGGCACGACTAGCTTCTTTAACAAAAACGCGCCGACCACCGCAGCCATCGACCTTCCCGGTGGAACGATTAGAGAGGGTGCTCAGCTTCAGATCTACAACAACGCCAGCGCAAAATACTGGAAGCTGCTCCAGCAGTACCGGATTTCCAACGATACCGTGTCCTCTCCGAATGATAATGGCACTTACAACATCGGCCTGACCCCGGAGAGCAACGGCGACATCATTTGCTATTATCTGCCCGGAGAGACTTCCCACGTTTATACGGATGTCAAAAATGAATCCGACATCGATACCAGAAACACCCTATGGTCCGTCTCCGTCCGGGACGACACCCACGCGGTTTATTCGGAGGGCGACCTCAGCACCATGGTGCAGTATGCGCCCAACGGAGGAGCAGTTACTGTCACGGTGCAGAATGCCGACGGAATTCTCTGGTCCTGCGTGGGAAAGAACGGGGGGACAGTGGAGGTGGAAAGCACCCAGAACGGGGGCGAAACCACATTTACCATCGCAAACATCACCCAGCCCATCGAAGTGACGGCCACCAAGGCAGACCCTTCTTTCACTGTGCAGTATTACGCCAATATTCCACGGTTTGCAGCTTCCGGAGACAATCCGCTGAAAGTCATTGACACCAGCGGAAAGATTTTGCCAACCAATGGCGGGACTATGGCGACGAGAAACCTGTATTTGGAGGGGACTGGACAGAAAACAAACCAGAACGCAGGTGTCCAAACAGATCTGTACCGGGTCAAGACAACAACTGAGCTGACAAAGATGTACACCGAAAAGAAGTGCAGCTTTGCGGCAGAACCGGGCTTGGAATACTTCAATAAGCTCAAGGACAATGAGGATTATGTGCTGAAAGAGATTTGGGTGCTGAAAACCGGAAAATCCCCTGACAGCACCGATGTGGCAGATTGGGATGTATTCTACTACGAAGAAGGGACAACGGACTTTACCAATGAGGCAGGGCAGGCTGTTGACGGAACGATCCTGATCTGCGACGGCGCAGTGATTCGATTGGTGTTTGACGCCAGCTCCGGCGACTACCACAACGGCACGACCTTCTATGATTACAATATTTCCAGCGGACAGAACTCTGATGGCCGCTGGCGTACCGGTATCACCGGTATCAACAGTGAGTCCAACTATGGAACCAGCGGGAATGGTAAGAGAACGTGGCAGTCCGGCGCCGATATTCTTGCCTTTGGCAACGCAAACTGCGGAACGGGTATGTCTGGTTATATGTTTGACAACAGTACGCTGAATAAGTACAGCAGTAAAAACAGTGGATATGGCGGTGCGACCTTCGGATTGGCTAGCGGGTTGAACGATGATGGAACAATCCGGTATAATGGGTGGATCGTAGCCCCCAAACTGTTTAATGATGGCGATGCCACAGGAAAGCAGACCTATTCCGGCAGTTCCCTGACCTTTGACCGGGTGGGAGATACCTATACCCTTAGTTCGGCATCCCTCTCGGGCGGAGGCACTGTCAGCGATTTACAGTATTTCTTCCACCCCTCCCCGGTGAGCGGCTGTATTTGGGATGGAAAGAGCAACACGCTGAGCAAGTGGCAGAACAATATCTTCACCAACAATTTCTGGCCCATGGATCAGGCAGCTGACAAGACAGACGCACTGTGGGGTCAGTATGGAAATCCGGGCAAATTTCAGGGCTTTACAGAAACAAACGGCTATAATTGGTCAAATCTTGCAACGAATTTCCCGGAAAGCGATGATGGCAGAGCCCACAACTGGTTCTTCGGCATGAACTTTGCCCTCAGCTTCAATCTGACTGCTGACTATGAAGGCCCTCTGGAATACTACTTCTTCGGTGACGACGATCTGTGGGTGTTCCTGGACAACCGGCTGATCTGTGACATCGGCGGTGTTCACAGCTCTATCGGCGAGTATGTGAACCTGCGGGATTATCTGCCGGTGGGTTCCTCCGGACAGCATACCCTGTCCTTCTTCTACACCGAGCGGGGCGCTTCCGGCTCCACCTGCTGGATGAGCTTCACCCTGCCTTCCGTTTCCAGCGCCACCACCTCCCGGGATACGGGCAGCCTGCAAATCGAGAAAAAGCTGGAAAATACCGGTGATATGGACTTCAGTGGGGAAGAGTACAAGTTTGAGGTGAAGCTGCTGACGGCTGAAAATGGTTCCGCGCTGAACCAGACCTTCAGCTACAGCAAAAATGACGGAACCTATGGCACGATCAAAAGCGGCGGCACCATTAAGCTGAAACAGGACGAGACCGCCACCATCAGCGGCATCCCGGCGGGAACCTTCTACCAGGTGACGGAGCTGACCACCCAGGGCTACCATACCACCGTCAACAACAATGAGGGGTATATCGCTTCCGGAACCATTGCGAGCGGAGGTATTGCACCTGCCTCCTTTGTGAACCGTCCCTATATGGAGCTGCCCAGCACCGGCGGAGCCGGGACAACCTCTTATACCGCAGGCGGACTGCTGCTGATTGCAGCGGCGGCGGCCCTGCTGTATATCCATAACAGGCGCAGAAAGGAGGATTCTCCATCATCCTGACGCGCGAAAAATCAGAAATTCTTATAAAATACCATATGAAAGGAAGTAAATCCATGAAACACGCAAGAAAACTCGCCAGTTTATTGCTGGCCCTTGTCATGGTCTTCGCCCTGGCCACCACGGCGTTTGCCACTGGCGAAACCACTGGTAGTATTACCATCAACGATGCTACCAATGTTTCCGTAGCGGGTAAGACCTTCAATGCCTATAAGATTCTGGATGTGAAGTCCTATACCGCTGGTACAGATGGCCAGGCAGGCACAGTTGTTTACACCGTCCCTGCCGAAATGAAAGCCTTCTATATGAACCGCTACACACTGACCGGCAACGAGGGGGACTTTGATGCACAGGTCGTAGAGAACATCAATGGCGAGACGGACTTATTCGCCTTTGCGAAGGCTGCTCTTGCCGCAGCTAAGAATGCGGGCATTACCCCAGGGACTTCCACCGCTGCTGCTGACGCTATCTCTGTTACTATCAATGATCTGCCTCTGGGCTATTATGTGGTCGAGGATGCGGGCACTGCTACCCCCATCTCCGCACTGATTCTTGACACCACCAACCCCAATGTTGACATCAAAATCAAGGCCGACAAACCCACCGTGGACAAGAAGATCGATGGTGTTAATGACACAGATCCGGGCACAACTGGTGACGTGAAGTACAACAATGCCTCTGTTGGGGATAAGATTCCCTACAAGGTTACCTCCCAGGTGCCCGATATGACCGGCTATACCAAGTACTATTTTGTTCTGAACGATAAACTGTCTAAGGGCCTGACTTTTGACAACAATGTAGCTATTACTATTGGCGATAAGACTCTGGCTGATACGGATTTTACCGTAAACCATGTAGTAAATGAGGATAAGACTACCTCTGTCGAGATCGTATTTAAGAATTTTATTCAGTATAAGACCGAAGAGTATAAGAATGCAGGTATTACTGTCACCTACTCCGCTACCGTTAACAAAGATGCTGAAATCGGTGTGACAGGCAACCCCAACGAAGTCAAGCTGATCTATTCGAATAACCCCAATGTTACGGATGATGGCAGTCCTGACGCCCCGGATAAGCCCAACGAGAATTCTCCCGTTGGTGAAACCCCTGTCTCCAAAACCTATACATATGTCACAGAACTGGAACTGATCAAGGTGGATAATAACGGCAATCGCCTGACCGGCGCTGAGTTCCAGATCGCAGGCACGAGACTGAATACCGTGCTGGTGTCTGCCAATACGTTTACTGTGAGAGAGAATGGCGAATACTGGAAGCTGAAGGACGGCACCTATACCACGGATGATCCCAACGCTGAGGGTATGGATAAGTCGAAGTATGAAAGCACGACTATCAAATACGCCAAGACCACGACTACGAATACGATTACAAAGACTGATACTGTCACATACACCGGCACAGTAGGCGCGGACGGCGTCCTTCGTTTCACTGGTCTCACCGCCGGCGACTACACCATTACCGAGTTGAAAGCCCCTGCCGGTTATAACCTGCTGGAAACGCCCATCAAAGTCACAATCGGATTTACTGCTCCTGCAGAGGGCGCAGCTTCGCAAGACTGCACTTGGACATATACCGGCACAGATATTGTTAACGGCACCAATGTCAACAAAATCACCGTCGTGAACAAGGCCGGCACCGAGCTGCCCTCCACCGGCGGCATGGGCACCACCATCTTCTATGTCCTCGGCTCCATTCTGGTTGTCGGCGCGGTCGTCCTGCTGGTGACCAAGAAGCGCATGAGCTCTGCCGAACGCTAAACCCTGATTTTACCCAGACGCTGTACCGGGGAGGGCAACCTCCCCGGGCGCAGCCGCAAGGAGAACCCTGTATGCGAAAACATCTGTCAACAATCCTTCTGGTTTTCATATTGCTTATCGGGCTGTCCCTGCTGCTGTACCCTTCCGTCAGCGACTACTGGAACTCCTTCCACCAGACCCGGGCCATTGCCACCTACGCCGAAAACGTGGCGAAGCTGGACAACAACCAGTACGACCATCTCTGGGAGGAAGCCAGAGCCTATAACGAGGCCCTGCCCTTCCGCAGCAATCCCTATTATCTGTCGGAGGAACAGAAGGCGCAATACGAGAGCCTGCTGGATGTGTCCGGCCTGGGAGTTATGGGCTACATCGAAATTCCCGAAATTGACGTGAGCCTGCCCATCTACCACGGCACCGAGGAATCGGTCTTGCAGATCGCCGTGGGACATCTGGAATGGTCCAGCCTGCCCGTAGGCGGCGAGAGCACCCACTGTGTCCTGTCCGGCCACCGGGGACTGCCCAGCGCCAAGCTGTTCACCAACCTCGACAAGCTCCGGGAGGGGGACACCTTCCTGCTGCGCGTTCTGGACGAGGTGCTGACCTACGAAGTCGACCAAATCCTCATCGTGGAGCCTCAGGAGATCGACGCACTGAAAATCGTGGAAGGGAAGGACTACTGCACCCTGGTGACCTGCACCCCCTACGGCATCAACACCCACCGGCTGCTGGTTCGGGGACACCGCATCGACAATATCGAGCAGGCCAAAACCATCCGGGTCACCGCCGACGCCATCCAGATCGAGCCAATGCTGGTGGCGCCCATCGTGGCGATCCCCATGCTGCTGATTCTGCTGATCCTTCTGCTGCTGCCCCGCCGCAGAAAGAAATAGGAGGAAAGACTATGAAAAAGCATTTGATTTCCGCACTGCTGGCTCTGCTTGTGCTGCTCTGCCTGCCCCTGTCCGCCGCCGCCCACCCGGTTCCGGACGAGAGCCAGGACGGCCATTGCAGCATCACCATCACCATGACCTACAAGGGAAAAGCCGTCCCCGGCGGCACTCTGGCCCTGTATAAGGTGGGCGACGTGCAGGAGGACGACGGCAACTACAGCTTCGTGCCGGTGAAAGCCATTCAGTCCGATATTTCCGAGTTCGGTAACATCGAATCCTCTGATTTGGCGGGCAAACTGGCGAAGCTGGAAAAGAAGCTGACGCCCGTCACCGCCAAACCCGTGACCATCGACAAGAACGGTACCGCGGCCTTTTCGAATCTGGAGTTCGGACTGTATCTGGTGGTGCAGAAAACCGCCGCTTCCGGGTACGGGAAAACCTCGCCCTTCCTGGTGAGCGTGCCATACCTCTACAAGGGAGAATACAAATACAACGTGACCAGCCAGCCCAAGACCGATCTGGAACGGGAGGTCAAGCCCACCACGCCGCCATCCTCCGGAGGCGGCGGCGGAAAGCTTCCCCAGACCGGGCAGCTGTGGTGGCCGGTGCCGGTGCTGGTCTGCATGGGCCTTGGCTGCATCGCCGTGGGCCTGATCCGCCGCAGGGAGGCCGGAGATGAAAGCTGACCGGGGAACCGCCTGGATCCACGTGGGGCTGCTGCTGATAGCGGCAGCCCTGTTCCTTTCGGCCTACAATGAAATGGCTTCCCACGAAGCCCGGAACAGCGCCCAACAGGTCATCGAGCAGCTGTGCGAGACGCTTCCCACGGAAAGCACCGCCGGAACCGAAGCCCCGGCAGTCCCGGAATACCTGCTGGATGCCGGCCGGGAGATGCCGGTGCAGACTATCAACGGCCGGGACTATATCGGGGTGCTGAGCATCCCATCCCTGGAGCTGGAACTGCCGGTGATCAGTCAGTGGGATTACCCCGCGCTGAAGGTTGCCCCCTGCCGGTATTCCGGCTCCTTGTATCAGGACAATCTGATCATCTGCGCCCACAACTACGCTTCCCATTTTGGAAAGCTGAAAACCCTCCAGCCCGGGGACACCGTCCAGTTTACGGATATGGACGAAAATGTGGTGACCTTCCGAATGGTGGAGCGGGAGACGCTGGGCCCCACGGACGTGGAGGGGATGGAAGCCGGAGACTGGGATCTGACCCTGTTCACCTGCACTGTGGGCGGACAGACCCGTGTGACGATCCGCTTTGAGCGGGAGAAAGACTAAGGAACTTCTGTTGTATCCGGTATTGAAAATCGTTTTAAGAGAGGAATTCTTTGAAAAAGTAATGGCTTTTTCTATTTGACTACAATTGGTGATTTCTTCCCGACCGCAGTATAAACGATTTTGGGAATGATGTCTTTTCGCCATTCTAAGGCAACACCGCACAATGGGTATTTCGGGCTTCAGCGGATCTTTACCCCATTATGCGGTGTTGCCTTAAAATGCCCTTTTATAAGACCGCGGTCAGCATTCATGCAATCGTTGTGAATATTTGGCGGAACGGTTTGAAATTGCGGAACGATTCTGTTATAATAAACCAGTAACACTGACGAACGCAGACAGAAAAGGAATCGGATTCGGTATGAAAAATATACGGGCAGTTTCAGCAAAGACCACGGTCCGGGATATGACGGAAGGCTCCATTGTGAGGCAGGTGACTCTGTTTGCCCTGCCGCTGATGCTGGGCAATATCTTCCAGATGCTCTACAACACTGTGGACTCAATTGTGGTGGGTAATTTCGTGGGGACGCAGGCTTTGGCGGCGGTAGGCTCCACCACCATGATCGTAAACATGATGGTGTTCTTCTTCAATGGCTTCTCCGCCGGTGCGGGGGTGGTCATCGCCAATTACTTTGGGGCAAAGGATATGGAGAAACTCCATAAGTCCATCGAAACCACAATGGCGGCGACCTTCGTGCTGAGCCTTCTGTTCACCATCGCGGGCGTGGCGGCGGTGAAGCCCATGCTGCGCTTTATGGCTACTCCAGAGGACGTGTTTGGGGAAGCCACGGTCTATCTGCAAATTTACATCGGCGGCATTTCCGGCCTGCTGGTGTACAACATGGGCAGCGGTATTCTCCGGGCAGTGGGGGATACCATGCGTCCGCTTTATTTTCTGATTCTCACCAGTGTGCTGAACATTATTCTGGATCTGGTGTTCGTGCTGGGGCTGCACCGGGGAATTGACGGCGTGGCCTGGGCCACCATTCTTTCCCAGTTCATTTCCGCCTTTCTCACGATGGCTCTGCTGACCCGCTCCCGGGACATCTACCGACTGACCTGGCACGACCTGAAAATCGACCGGGCCATCCTGGGCAGTATTTTCGCGGTGGGTCTGCCTGCCGGCATTCAGGCAATTATCACGGCGTTTTCCAATGTGTTTGTCCAGTCTTATGTCAACTTCTTTGGTTCCAGCTGCATGGCGGGCTGGAGCTGCTACAACAAGCTGGATCAGTTTATCATGCTGCCCATGCAGAGCATGGCCATGGCGGCCACCACTTTCGTCAGCCAGAACATCGGCGCGGGAAAGCAGCGACGGGTGAACCGGGGCACCGTCATCACGGTGAGCATGGCTGTGGGTGTGACAGCGGTGATCGTAGCCTTTCTGTGCATCTTTGCTGCCCCGGCTGTGGGACTGTTTTCTCCGGACGAGGCGGTCATTGAATATGGTGTGCTGTTTATCCGGGCTAACTGCTTCTTTTTGCTCTTCAACAGCGTGAATCATGTGCTGGCTGGCGCGCTGCGGGGCCGGGGAGACTCCAAAGGGCCCATGATCATCATGCTGCTGGCCTTTGTGGGCATCCGGCAGGTTTATCTGTATGTGGTGACCCATTTCGTCGCCAATACCCCCTTCCTGGTGGGTTTCGGCTACCCTGTGGGCTGGACGAGCTGCTGCATCATCGAGCTGGCCTATTTCTTCCTGCGCTGGAGAAAGCCCCGGCAGGAATAAGTGTAGAAAATGTTTCAAAAAGAAAGGAGCGGGCTGCCATGGGGGACGGGAATGCCCTGTATCAAAGCTTTTTGTCGGCGGCGCGGGAGCCGGTTCGGCTGGATCTGGCTGTCCGGTGCTATTTTGGCGGGGGAGTTTCCGTGGAAGCGTCCAGGGAACTGGAAGCCTACCTGAAGCGCAGAGTTCGTCCGCTCATGGAGCTGCTGATGCGGCAGGACGCGCTGCCAAAGCTGGAACAGCTGTCATCGGCGGGATGGCTGAGCCCGCAGTTGGTGGAGGATGGACTGGATATGGCGATCCGATTGAAAAAGACAGAGGCCTTTGTCTGGCTGCTTCGGTGGAAAGCGGAACATTCCGGCTTTCCTGACCGGGATTTTTCTCTGTGAATATGGAACGAAAAGAAGAAAGGAGCGCCCTGTGCGGTGGGATCATCAGCACCTGTCGGGCAGAGCTGTGTGATCTGTTTCCAAATCTGGATGCCGCCTTTGCGGGCCTTAGCTGGAAGGAAAGCGGGCAGCGGGGCTTCCGGGCGGATGGGGACAGGGTGTGGTACTGCCCGGATGATCTGATCGGCCTGTACGCCCGATCCCCGGGCGCCGTCCGGCGGGGGTATCTGCATATGCTTCTGCACTGGCTGTTCCTGCACCCGTATTCCGATCATGCCGATGAACGGCTGTGGGATCTGGCCTGCGATATTTCGGTGGAGAATCTGATCGGGGAACAGAAGCTGGGCAGAATTTCCGATGACAAAACACGGAATCTTCCGCAGGATCTGAGGGAAGCTGCCGGGTCAGCGGAGCAGGTCTATGAATATTTGAAAGAAGGCCGTTATGACGGTTCTCTGGAGGAACTGGAAGCGGCGTTTGCCTTTGACGATCACAGCCTTTGGCGGGCGTCTGCGGGGCAGGGCAGCAGAGAAAAATGGGAACGGCTGCTGCTCTCTGCCTCCGGTCAAAAGACCGGGCTGGGTCAGCGAGGCCGCACCCCCGGCGGGGGAGAGGAAGCCCCTCCCGACGAAAAAAGCGGCGAATTTGATTACCGGGCCTACCTGCGGCGGTTTACTTTCCTCCGGGAAGAGATCCAGCTGGACCCGGAGAGCTTCGACTATGCCTGGTATCAGCTGGGCATGGAGCGTTACGGCACCATGCCGCTGATTGAGCCGCTGGAATACAGGGAGGTGCGGCGGCTGGAGGAGCTGGTCATTGCCATCGATACCTCCGGTTCCTGCACGGCGGAAACCGTTGGAAGATTTCTGGCGGAAACCTATAAAATCCTCTCCTCACAGGAGAATTTCTTCCGGAAAATGAAGGTGTATTTCATCCAGTGCGACTGCGTCATACAGGACGTGACCCTGATTACCTCCCGGGAGGACTGGATGGACTACGCAAAGAAAATCCGGATTCAGGGCCGGGGCGGCACGGATTTTACGCCGGTGTTCGACTTTGTGCGGAAATTGAGAGAGCAGCGGGAGCTGAAGAATTTGAAGGCCCTGCTGTATTTTACCGACGGCGACGGAGTGTACCCCTCGGCCCCGCCGGATTATGAGACGGCTTTTGTGCTGCTGCAAGGCTCCGGGCATCCGGAGCTGGTGCCCAAGTGGGGTAGATGTCTGTTATTGTAGGAGAGGCTATGAATATTCAGCAAGCGAAGGAAGAAATCGTGCATACCGTGCGGGCATATCTCCAAAAGGATGAGGAGGGGGCGTACTGCTTCCCGGCGGCGCAGCAGCGTCCGCTGTTGCTGATGGGCCCGCCGGGTATCGGAAAGACCGCCATTATGGAACAGGCGGCGGCCCAATGCGGCGTGGAGCTGGTGGCCTATACTATGACCCACCACACCCGGCAGAGCGCCGTGGGCCTGCCGAAAATCGTGGAAAAAACCTACGGCGGCGCGGCCGTGACCGTGACGGAATATACCATGAGTGAGATCATTGCCTCGGTGTACGATGCCATGGAACGAACGGGGAACCGGGAGGGAATCCTGTTTCTGGACGAGATCAACTGTGTCTCCGAGACACTGGCACCCACCATGCTGCAATTTTTGCAGAACAAGACCTTCGGCACCCATCGACTGCCTGAGGGATGGGTGGTGGCGGCGGCAGGCAATCCGCCGGAATACAACAAATCCGTCCGGGAATTCGATGTGGTGACATTGGACCGGGTGCGGCAGATCAATGTGGAGGCGGATCTTCCCGTCTGGCTGGACTACGCCCGGGAAAAACAGCTCCATGGGGCGGTGATTTCCTATTTGACCGTCAAGCCGGACCGGTTTTATGCCATAGAACGCAAAAATGGGGAACTGTCCTTCGTGACGGCCCGGGGCTGGGAGGACCTGTCCCGGATTTTGCTGAGCTATGAGGAACTGAACGCACCCATTACGGAAGCGCTGGTGTCCCAGTACCTGCACCGGGAGGATACCGTCCGGGACTTTGCCGCCTATTACCGCCTGTACCGCAGATACGGTACGGATTACGGCATCGCCGAGCTGCTGGACGGTGCTCTTTCCGCGGATGCCTATCAGGAAAAAGTCACCATGGCCGCCGGCGGCAGCTTTGACGAACGGGTCAGCGTGGTGAACCTGATTTTGGAGAGTTTGCAGACACGGCTGCGGGAATACCGTGAACTGGACGCCAAGGCGGTACAGCTGCACGATGTTCTTCGCCGCTTCCGGGGGCTGTCCCAGACGCTGCCGGAGTTCATTGCCGCGAACCGCACGGCTCTGGACGTGAAGCGGAAAAACAATCTCATCTCCCGGGAGGATGCCCGCCGGGAAAGCTGGGTGCTGAGCCGCCTGGAGCAGATGGAAACGGTGGTACGGGAGCGGCGCATCCGGGAGAAGGATGGGGCGTTCGCCTGCCTGAAAGAGCAGCTTCAGGAGGATTTGTCCCGGCGGGAGGCATCCGTCGCCGCGGTGGGCAGGGGGCTGGAAACCGCTTTCCGGTTTGTGCTGGACAGCTTCGGCCAGGGGCAGGAGCTGACACTGCTGGTGACCTGCCTGACCAAAATGCCGGATGCCCAGAATTATCTCCGGCGTCATGGCTGTAACGCCTATCTGCGCTATGCGGATGTGCTGCTGTATCACGAACAGGAGCAGACGCTTCAGAAGGCATGCAGGGCATTGCTGGGAAATGCTTGAAAAGCTGTACAGATTGTGCTATTATTTTTCTATCTAAACTGGAAAGGATGACGAATCATGCAGGATATTGGTATGCAGTTTCACATTCACTGCAAGACGGGGGACGTGGGGCGTTATGTGTTTCTCCCCGGCGACCCGGGGCGCTGTGAATCCATTGCCAGCTATTTTGACAAACCCGTGCACATCGGCATGAACCGGGAGTACAATGTCTATACCGGCACTATGCTGGGAGAAAAGGTTACGGTCTGCTCCACGGGAATCGGCGGCCCCTCTGCCTCCATTGCCATGGAGGAGCTGCATAACATCGGCGCGGATACCTTCATCCGGGTTGGCACCTGCGGCGGCATCGACATGGAGGTGCTGCCGGGGGACGTGGTGGTTGCCACTGGTGCTATCCGTTTTGAGCACACCTCTCTGGAGTACGCCCCCATCGAGTTCCCGGCGGTGCCGGATTTTGAAATCACCGCCGCGCTGAAGGCTGCCAGCGAAGCTCTGGGCTATCGCACCCACACCGGTGTGGTGCAGTGCAAGGATTCCTTCTACGGCCAGCACAGTCCGGAAAAATCCCCGGTTTCCTATGAGCTGCTGCAAAAGTGGGAGGGCTGGAAGCGCCTTGGGGTCAAGGCCAGCGAGATGGAATCCGCGGCCCTGTTTGTGGTGGCGGCGGCCCTGGGCGTCCGCTGCGGCAGCTGCTTCCACGCGGTGTGGAATCAGGAGCGGGAAAAGGCAGGCCTTGCCATGCCCATGACCGAGGACACCTCCGGCGCGGTGAAGGTGGGCATCGAGGCCATGAAGCGCATCATCGCCGCCGACAAGGCAAAATAAGGAAGAAGGGCACGCCAAATCCGGCGTGCCCTTTTGGTTACTCCTCCAGATACTGGACGAAATCCAGCGTCATGTAGTCCAGAATCACGTGCTTGTCCGGGGTCTTGCCCATGGTGACCCGGTGGCAGTGAACCTCCCAGACCTTCTGCCCGGCAAGTTCGGACTTTTTGATCTCAAACACATGGTTCCAGCTGCGGCCCTCCATGTATTCCTCATCCCGGACGAAGCGGATCAGCTCCAGCTTCCGGAAGTGGAAGGTGGGGAAGGCGTTTTTGATGCAGGTCTCAAACAGTGTTTCGGCATCTCGAACACTGCCCATTTCGAAGGTGCTGCGGATCATAGCTCCATAGTCTTGCATAACTGAACCCTCCTTCTAAAGTTTCTGATATGCCTTGTCCAGAAATCTCTGGCTGTTTACGATGACGCGCCTGTGGGTGCCCTTTCCGATTTCTCCGGCTTCATCGAAGGCTCGCAGGGCGAAGGTGATGACCTTGCCGTCAACCTCTGTTACCTCTGCCTCGGCCCGAACCTCCAGCCCCACGGGGGTGGCGGACAGGTGCTCGATGTTCAGCATGGTGCCGACGCTGGTTGTGCCCTCGGCAAGGGCGGGGGCGATGGCTTCGCAGGCGGCGCCCTCCATGAGCGCTGCCATGCAGGGGGTGGCATAGACCAGCAGATCACCGGAGCCGACCATGGCGGCGGTATCCTCCCGCTCGACCAATGTGGTTGCCTCGCCCTTCATGCCAATTGTTATCTCCATGGGTATCACGACCCCTTTCTGTGAGTGTGGAGAGTGAAGAGTGGAGAGTGAAGAAAATTGCACCAGTATATAAAATTCATCGCCGAAGGCGATACCACAACTCCACACTCCACACTGCAAACCCCTCACTATACTTAAAATATATCTCAAAACAGGGCGGCTGTCAATGAAAAAGCTTGCCTTTTCTCCCGGGAGTGTTATAATGAACCCATTCATCAGAAAGAGGTGACCAACCTATGGTTATCAACGACAAATTAAATCTTACCATGCTTTGCGACTACTACGAGCTGACTATGAGCCAGGGCTACTTCGCCACCGGCTACTGCGACCGAATTGCCTACTTCGACCTGTTCTTCCGCCAGTGCCCCGACGGCGGCGGCTTTGCCATCGCGGCTGGACTGGAGCAGATCATCCAGTATGTGAAGGATCTGCACTTCGGCCCGGAGGACATCGACTATCTGCGCAGCCGGAATATGTTCAGCGAGGAATTTTTGCGGTATCTGGCGGATTTCAAGTTCACCGGCGACATCTGGGCCGTGCCGGAAGGAACCCCCATTTTCCCCAATGAGCCGATCATTACGGTGCGTGCTCCCGCCATTCAGGCCCAGCTGGTGGAGACCTATATGCTGCTGTGCATCAACCACCAGAGTCTGATTGCCACCAAGTCCAACCGTATCGTCCGGGCTGCCGAGGGACGGACGGTGCTGGAGTTCGGCTCCCGCCGGGCACAGGGTGCGGACGCCGCCATTTTGGGCGCGAGAGCTGCCTACATCGGCGGCTGCCATGGCACCGCCTGTACCATCTCCGACCAGCTGTTTGGCGTAAAAGCCGGCGGCACTATGGCCCACGCCTGGGTGCAGATGTTCGACAGCGAATATGAAGCCTTCAAGGCCTATGCCCAGATGTACCCCAACAACGCCGTGCTGCTGGTGGACACCTACAACACCCTGAAATCCGGCGTGCCCAACGCCATCCGGGTATTCAACGAAGTCCTGAAGCCCATGGGCATCACCAAGTGCGGCATCCGCCTGGACTCCGGCGACATGGCTTACCTGACCCAGCAGGCGAGAATTATGCTGGACGCGGCGGGCTGGACGGAGTGCGCCATTTCCGTGTCCAACTCTCTGGACGAGTATATCATCCGGGACATTCTGCGGCAGGGCGCGAAAATCGACCTGTTCGGCGTGGGCGAGCGGCTGATTACTGCGAAAAGCGAACCGGTGTTCGGCGGTGTGTACAAGCTTGCCGCCGTGGAGGAGCCGGACGGCACCATCGTGCCCAAGATCAAAATTTCCGAGAACGTGGTGAAGATCACCAACCCCCACTATAAGAAGCTGTACCGTTTCTTCGCCAAGGATACGGGCAAGGCCATCGCCGACTACATGACCGTCTACGACGAGGTGGTGGACGACAGCAAGGATCTGGAGATTTTTGACCCCGAGGCTACATGGAAGACCAAGCAGGTCTACAACTTCACTGCCAAGGAGCTGCAGGTGCCCATTTTCAAGGGCGGCGAGCTGGTCTATGAGCTGCCCACCCTGGAGGAGATTCGCAGCTATTGCAAGGAGCAGGTGGAAACCCTGTGGGACGAGGTCAAGCGGTTTGACAACCCCCAGACCTATTATGTTGACCTGTCTCAGAAGCTGTGGGACGTGAAGTACGGCCTGCTCAAGCGAAATGGCAAACAGTAAAAAAACTTCCGCCTACAGCATGGCCCTGGGGGGCCTGCTGGCGGCGCTGGGGGTGGTAGTCATGAGCCTTGGAACAATCATCCCCGTGGCCACCTACATCTGCCCCATGATCTGCATGATCTTGGCCCAGGTGGTGCTGAAAACCAGCGGCACCCGGGTTGGATGGGCCTGGTACGGGGCGGTGGCGATTTTGTCGCTGCTGCTGGCTCCCGACAAGGAAGCGGCGGCGGTGTTTGCGGCCCTGGGCTATTACCCCATCGTCAAGCCCCGGCTGGAAAAGACCAAATGGCCCTGGCTGTGGAAAGCGGTGCTGTTCAACGCAGTCATTCTGACGCTGTACTGGCTGCTCATGCACCTGTTCGGGATGGACGCTCTGGCGGAGGAATTTGCCGAAGCGGGAGCGGTGATGACGGCGGTGATGCTTTTGCTGGGCAATGTGATTTTCTTCCTGCTGGACAGGGTGCTGAGCAAGCGCTTCCGAAGATAGAAACAGTAGGGGCGGTCATTGGCCGCCCCTATGGTGACGAACGAGGGCCTATGTGGTATTTATACATTCTCCGTTGCGGGGACGGCACGTTATATACCGGCATCACCACGGATGTACATCGGCGGTTGGAAGCCCACCGGCAGGGAAGGGGAGCCAAATATACCAGGGGCCGTGGGCCTCTGGAACTGACCTATCAGGAGGAATGCGGCACCCATTCTGAGGCCCTGAAACGGGAATTGGCGGTGAAGCAGATGTCCCGGGCGGAAAAAGAAACTCTGATTGAAAAATTTCCCGGGAAAGGGACTTGACAAATGAAGCTGGTGGAGGTATTCTATCTGCGAAAGTTAGGCGGCGCTAACTACAGTAGTTAGCTGCTGCTAATAAAAGGAGGGCAAACGATGCGAACATTGAAGGACGCGAAAATCGGACAGTCCGTGGTGGTTTTGAAGCTCCACGGGGAGGGCGCGGTGCGCCGAAGGATTATGGACATGGGCATTACGAAAAACGTGGAGGTTTTCATCCGCAAGGTGGCCCCGCTGGGGGATCCCATTGAGGTGTGCGTCCGGGGCTACGAGCTGAGCCTGCGCAAGGCCGATGCGGAAATGATTGAAATCTATTGATTTTTTGCATATCAGTTAGCTAAACCTAACTTGAAAGGAAGGCAATATGGAACCAATCAAAATCGCCCTTGCGGGCAATCCCAACTGTGGAAAAACCACATTATTCAACATTTTAACCGGATCCAACCAGTACGTGGGCAACTGGCCCGGCGTCACGGTGGAGAAGAAGGAGGGCACTCTGAAGGGCCACCCGGATGTGGTGATCCAGGACTTGCCTGGCATCTACTCCCTGTCCCCCTACTCCCCGGAGGAGCTGGTGACCCGAACCTATCTGGTGGAGGATCACCCCGACGCGATTCTGAATATCGTGGACGGCACCAACATTGAGCGCAACCTCTACCTTTCTACCCAGCTGATGGATCTGGGTCATCCGGTGGTGCTGGCGGTGAACATGATCGATCTGGTGCGGAAAAACGGCGATGCCATCGACCTTGAGAGGCTGGGCAAGGCCCTGGGCTGTCCCTGCATCGAGATCAGCGCCCTGAAAGGGGAGGGGTGTCTCGTTGCGGCGGAAAAGGCGGTGGAGCTGGCAAGAAACCACACCCACGGTGACCGGCCCCATGTGTTCGGCGGCAGCGTGGAGCACGCATTGGCTCACATCGAGGAATCCATCGAGGGCCGGGTGAAGGAGAACTACCTTCGCTGGTACGCCATCAAGCTTTTCGAGCGGGACGAGATGGTGCAAAAGGAGTTAAATCTGCCGGAAGACCTGATGGCCCATCTGGAAAAGCATATTGCCGACTGTGAGCGGGAGCTGGAGGACGATGCGGAATCCATCATCGCCGACCAGCGCTACACCTACATCGAATCCGTCATCCGCAAAGCGGTACAGAAAAAGGCCCCCAAGCACGCCCTGTCTCTGTCCGACAAAATCGACCGCATTGTGACAGACCGGGTACTGGCACTGCCGATTTTTGCCCTGGTCATGTTCACTATGTACGCCATCGCCATGGGCAGCTTTCCCTTCTCTATTGGCACCATCGGCACGGACTGGGCCAACGATGTGCTGTTTGGGGAGTGGATCCCCAATCTGCTGGACAGCGTGCTGACCGCACTGGGCGTCAGCGGATGGCTCTATGGCCTGGTGATGGACGGCATTTTGGCAGGCGTCGGCGCGGTGCTGGGCTTTGTGCCTCAGATTCTGGTGCTTTCCTTCCTGCTGTCCATTCTGGAGGACGTGGGCTATATGTCCCGGGTGGCCTTCATTATGGACCGGCTTCTGCGCAGATTCGGACTGTCCGGCAAATCCATCATCCCCATGCTGGTGGCCACAGGCTGCGGCGTGCCGGGGATTCTGGCATCGCGCACCATCGAGCAGGAAAATGACCGGAAGATCACCGTCATGACCACGGGCTTCATCCCCTGCGGTGCGAAAATGCCCATCATCGGCCTGTTTGCCGGTGCGGTGTTCGGCAATTCCCCGCTGGTGGCGGTGTCGGCCTTCTTCATCGGCATCGCGGCGGTGACCATCTCCGGCGTAATCCTCAAAAAATTCAGGACCTTCGCGGGTAAGCCCGCCCCCTTCGTCATGGAGCTGCCGGCCTACCATCTGCCCTCCGCCCGGAACGTTCTGCGTGCCACCTGTGACCGGGGGATGGACTTTGTGAAGCGGGCCACTACAATCGTCCTGCTCAGCTCCATCGTGCTGTGGTTCCTCAAGGGCTACGGCTTCGCCGGCGGCAGCTTCGGAGCGGTGGAGGACAGCAACCTGTCCCTGCTGGCTGACATTGGACGGATGTTTGCCTGGATCTTCTACCCCCTGGGCTGGTCGGGAGACATGGCCTGGAAGGCAACCGTTGCCACCGCTACGGGGCTGATCGCCAAGGAACAGGTGGTCATGACCTTCGGCACATTGTACCACTTCGCCGGGGACCTGAGCGAAACCGGCAGCGAAATCTGGCAGCTCATCGCGGCAGATTTCGGCCCCGTCCGGGCTTACAGCTTCATGATCTTTAATCTGCTGTGCGCCCCCTGCTTTGCCGCTATCGGCGCCATCCGCCGGGAGATGGGCAGCCGCAAGTGGACTCTGATCACGGTGGGCTATATGTGCGGCTTTGCCTACGTCATTTCCCTCATCGTCTACCAGCTGGTGGGCCTGTTGACGGGAGAGGCCAGCTTTGGCATCCTGACCGTTGCCGCACTGGCGGCGCTGGCGGGACTTACTTATCTGGTCGTTCGGAAAAACAAGTATGCGGATACCAACGTCCGCATTGGCGTATAAGGAGAGAATATGGGAGATTTTATTGTATTGGCGGTTCTGGCGGCTGCGGTTTGCATGGCTGTCATCAAACTGCGTAAGGATAAAAAAAGCGGCTGCTGCGGCAACTGCGGCGGCTGCAACGGGTGTTGCTCCCATAAACGGGGTGATGTATGATAGAGGAAATGGACTTCGCCGTGAGGGCGGAGTCCATTTTTGCTAGTCATCTTCATCATTAGGCCATCCGGAAATCATATGAAGTTCTCCCGAATCCATGTCCATTGCCATAGTATCTCCCATTCGCATCATTAGCTCACCATCGGAGTTTATTGCCATGGCATCAGAAAGAACGTGCGCGAAATCACCGTCATCATAGTCGTAAAAATGCCTATTCATGAAAACCACCCCCAATGTTTTATGGAATTATATACATTATTGACTGCTTCAATGTAACACACAAAGGATGGATGATCTAAAACGTTCCGAGATAAGTATTGATTTTTCAGATTCAGATATTGTTGTCGTACAAGTTCCCATTTCCCGGCCTTTTTTATAGCATCTGCTTTTCTCTTTAGCTTTGCAGAGTGAGGGGCCTTGTTCCAAAAATACCGATCAAAGTAGACGAATCCAGTTTTCTCATGAATTAACCTGTAATAATTATCCGTTTCATCTCTGAACGTAATACATACATCTATCGAAAAGCCGGTTCTGTTTCCGTTACGGATATATATCCGTTTTGTTGTTAGGACGGATTTGGAATCTTCGCAAGCAGATAGATCGTGGGCAAGCAGCGATTTGTTAAAAGCTTTTGTAACACATTCTTTGAGGTGTTGACAATCATAAAAATCCTCGCATTTCACGATTTCTAAATTGTAATCCAAATCGACAGGATTACTGGCGTTCTGCGTGATAAGATTTCGTGCGCCGCTGCCAACCAGATAGAAATTCGCACCTATCTGATGATCTTCTTTTAGGGTATGGCATAAATCCTGCATGATTTCCCCTGATAATGCCCTGATTTCGTGCAGAAACTCCGTATCATCGATATAGTGATACATACTCTTCTCCTTTCATACCCAATCCGCCCATTTTGGATAAAACCAAAATCATGTTATTATATAGGTGTTATTCTCAATTGTCAACAGTTTTCGGAATAAATCTGTTGTATTCTGAAAACTGAATAACCATTTTAATTAACACCGGGAAAGAAAAGCTTGCAATTACCGCCTCTTTCGACTATAATAAACTGAATTATAATCTTTTGGACGAGGTTACGCTGTGTATTTAAAATCACTGGAACTACAGGGCTTCAAGTCCTTCCCGGATAAGACGCTGATCCGCTTTGGCGACGACATCACCGCCATTGTCGGCCCCAACGGCTCCGGCAAATCGAATATCTCCGATGCCATCCTCTGGGTACTGGGGGAGCAGAGCTCCAAGTCCCTGCGGGGCGCCAAGATGGAGGACGTGATTTTCGGCGGCACCCAGAAGCGCAGTGCCGTGGGCTTTGCCGAGGCCACGCTGACACTGGACAACACCGACCGGGCGCTGGCCTACGATGCCGACGAGGTCATGATTACCCGCCGGTATTACCGCTCCGGCGACGGCGAATACTATATCAATAAGCAGTCCGCCCGGCTCCGGGACATTAACGAGCTGTTCATGGACACGGGCCTTGGCAAGGAGGGCTACTCCAACATCGGTCAGGGCCGCATCGACGAAATTCTCTCCCTGAAAAGCGGCGACCGCCGGGAAATTTTCGAGGAGGCCGCCGGTATCTCCAAGTACCGCCACCGCAAGGAGGAGACGGAGCGGAAGCTGGCAGCCACCGAGGACAACCTCCTTCGCATCGGGGACAAGGTCTCCGAACTGGAATTGCAGCTGGAACCGCTGAAAGTGCAGTCGGAAAAGGCAAAAAAATATCTGGAGCTCAAGGACGAGCTGAAAGGCGTGGAGGTTGCCGTCTGGCTGGATACGCTGGACAAGCTGTCCGCCGCCGCCAAGAAGGCCGAGGCGGACTATGCCTCCGCTTCCTTTGTCTTGCAGCAGGCTCACGACGATCTGGATTCCCTCTACCGGCAGGCGGAGGAATTGGGAAAGACGCTCCATGACCGGGACGGGGAGCTGGAAACCGTCCGGCTGAAAGCCAATATGTTGTCCGCTACCCACCAGCAGCTGGATGGCCAAATGGCGGTTTTGCAGGGCAACATGGACAATAACCGCTCCAACATCGCCCGGATTGAGGAAGAACTGAAGGGTCAGGAGGATCGCAGCGGCGGCATCTCCGCCCAGATCCAGCAGACCGAGCAGCGGGTCAGGGAAATTGAGGGAAAGCTGGAAGAAAAACGGGCGGAACTGAATCAATGCCAGCAGGAACTGACAGCCCTCACCGCCAGCGCCCAGGGCATCACCAGGCAGTATCTGGAACTTCGCGGGAAAGAATCCACCCTTGCGGCGGAGATTGCCGGGGCAGAAGCGGACGTGCGGGGCCTGGAAGAGAGCATGGTGCAGTCCAGAAGCCGCTTAGAGCAGCTGGACGGCGACCTGTCTGCCGGCAGTGCCCGCCGGCACGAGGCCCAGACCAATCTGGATGCCTGCCGTCAGGAATTGAAGGCGGCCCGGGAAAACGTCACCGCCGCACACAACACCATTTCCGGCTACACCCTGCGCCAGACCACCCGGGTAAAGCGCCGGGAGGAGCTGGAAGAAAAACAAAGAGATTTAGCCAGAACCCTCGATTCTGTGGCAGCGAAAATCAAGGTTTTCCGGGCTATGGAGCGGGATTTTGAAAGCTATAACAAGGCCGTCCGCATGGTCATGCAGGAGGCCCAACGGGGCGCTTTGCGGAATATCCACGGGCCCGTGTCCCGACTGATTCGCACCGAGGACAGCTTCACCGTGGCGGTGGAGATCGCCCTGGGCGCGGCTATGCAGCAAATTGTGGTCGGCAATGAGTCCGACGGCAAGGCGGCCATTTCCTACCTGAAACGCACCGGCGGCGGACGGGCCACCTTCCTGCCCCTGAGCAGCATTCAGGGCAGGATTTTACAGGAAAATGGCCTTGAAAACTGTCGGGGGTTTGTGGGAATCGCCTCCGAATTGGTGAAAACTGACGAAAAGTACCGCCAGATTATAGATAATCTGCTGGGCCGCACCGTCATCGTGCAGGACATGGACGCGGCAATCAATATGTCCCAGAAGTACCGCAGCCGGTTTAAGATCGTGACCCTTGACGGTCAGGTCATGAACCCCGGCGGCTCTATGACCGGCGGTTCCGTCAATAAGGATGCTGGCATCCTGTCCCGGGCCAATGAGCTGGAAAAGCTTTCCTTGCAGGAAAAGAACTTACAGGAGCAGCGGCAGATTCTGGAGGCGGACTTAGGGGAAGCCCGCCGTCAGTGCGATCAGGTGGAGTTCCAGATTTCCGCCGCGAAGGATCAGCTCCGGGAAGCGGAGGATCAGGTGCTCCGGCTGGAAGGACTGGAAAAACAGCACGAGATTCTCCTGAACGCCATCGTGGAGGCGGAAACCTCCGCCCGCCGGGAGCGGGAATCTCTCAATGAACGAAACCGTACCGACCGGGAGCGCTACAGCGCCCAGCAGGCGAAAATTCAGGTATACAACCGGGAATTGGCGGAAACCCGTGAAAAGCTGAACGCTTTGGAAGGCAGCCAGACCGAGACTGCCAATGAAAACGCCGCGATCTCCGACCGTATGACGGCCCTGAAAACCGAGGAAGCCGCCTTGGAGGCCGAACGCTCCACGGCCCTGTCCCACATTGGTGACCTGAAACAGCTTCAGGGAGCCATGGAGGGCGACCGGGAGAAAAAACTGGCCCTGATGGACTCTATCCGGCAGGACAACGCCCGGCTGGAAGGGGAGATTGCGGAACTCAAACAGCGGCAGGCCGACAACGACGCGGAAAGCGCCGCCATGAATGAAAAGGTGCAGGCGGTGCTGGAAAGCCGCGCCGCCGCCGAGGCCGCGAAAACCAAGGCCGAGCGGGACGCACAGGAAAAGAATAAGGACATTCTGAACATGGAGCGGGCCTGCGCATTGCTGGAACAGAAGAAGGTCACCTCCTCCATGGAGGAGCGGCAGATCATCGATAAGCTCTGGGATACCTACGAGCTGACCCCCGGCACTGCCCCGGAATTTAGAGGTGAGATCGAGAACGTCACCGCCGGAAACCGCCGGGCTTCCGAACTGAAACGGAAGATTGCTGCCTTAGGTACGCCGAACCTTGGGGCTATTGAGGAATACACCCGGGTCAATGAGCGCTATACCTATCTTGCCCAGCAGCGGGACGACGTTCTGAACTCCAAGCGGGAGCTGGAGAGCATCATCCGGGACATCACCGCGGAAATGACTACGATTTTTGTCACGGAATTTACAAAAATTGACCACTATTTCAGCCAGACCTTTGAAGAAATGTTCGGCGGCGGCAAGGGCCAGCTGATTCTCGAAGACCCGGAGAACCCCTTAACCTGCGGCATTGAGATCCGGGTGCAGCCCCCCGGAAAGCAGGTCAAGACCATCACGCTGCTCTCCGGCGGCGAGAAGGCCTTCGTGGCAACGGCCCTGTACTTTGCCATCCTGAAGGTGCGGCCCACGCCCTTCTGTCTGCTGGACGAGATCGACGCGGCGCTGGATGACCGGAACGTGGAGCGGTTCGCAAGCTACCTGCACAATCTGTCGAAGAACACCCAGTTCATCGTCATCACCCACCGCCGGGGCACCATGGAGGCCTCCGATGTGCTCTACGGCGTGACCATGCAGGAGCAGGGCGTGAGCAAGCTGCTGCGGCTGGACCTCAACCAGATGGAAGAATATTTGGGCATTGTGGAGTAAGAGAAATATTGTAGGGCGGGGTCATGACCCCGCCGACCCGCCCCGATTTTTTGACGACCTCGTTGAAAGGAATCTGTTCAAAACCAGAACCTGGTCGGCGCGGTCATAACCGCGCCCTACGGAAAGCATTATTTAGGATTGGAGTAACTATGGGATTTTTTGATAAAATTAAGGAAGGCCTCGCAAAGACCCGAGATGCCCTGAGCGATTCTCTGGGCAGTGTGTTTTCGGGCTTTTCCGAAATTGACGATGATTTTTATGACGAGCTGGAGGAAAGCCTGATTCTGGCGGATCTGGGCGTGGACACGGCCTGCAAGGCGGTGGAGCGGCTGCGAAAGGCTGTCCGGGAAAAGCGCCTCAAGACCACCGAAGAGGCCAGAACCGCCCTTAAGGAAATTTTAGTGGACATGCTGAACGTTGGGGACACGGCCCTGAACCTGACCACTGCCCCCAGCGTGGTACTGGTCATTGGCGTCAACGGCGTGGGCAAGACCACCACCATCGGCAAAATTGCCACCCAGCTGACCCGGCAGGGGAAGAAGGTGCTGCTGGTGGCGGCGGATACCTTCCGGGCGGCGGCAGCTGACCAGCTGGAAATCTGGGCACAGCGCAGCGGCGCGGCAATCGTCCGGCAGCACGAGGGTGCAGACCCGGCTTCCGTGGTTTACGACGGCATTCAGGCGGCCCGGGCACGGGATGTGGATGTCATCATCATCGACACCGCCGGCCGGCTCCACAACAAAGCCAATCTCATGAATGAGCTGAATAAAATCAGCCGGATCATTGACCGGGAGCTGCCCGATGCGGCCCGGGAGACCCTGCTGGTGCTGGACGGCACCACGGGTCAGAACGGCCTGATTCAGGCCAAACAGTTCAAGGAAATCGCGGGAGTCACCGCCATCGCCCTGACCAAGCTGGACGGCACCGCCAAGGGCGGCATCGTCATCGCCGTGGCGGACGCTTTGCAGATTCCTGTGAAATTTGTGGGCGTGGGGGAGCAGGCAGACGATCTGATGCCCTTTGAAGCCAAGGATTTTGTGGAGGCGCTGATCTGATGAAGGTAGTTTTGGCAAGCAAAAATCCCCACAAATTGGTGGAGATCAGTAAAATTACCGAAAAATTCGGCATGGAGCTGGTGATGGAATCCGATCTCGGCGTGGACATCGACGTGGAGGAAACCGGCACCACTTTTGAGGAAAATTCCTATCTCAAGGCGGAAGCCGTCATGAAGGCCACGGGCCTGCCCGCATTGGCGGACGACTCCGGCATCGCCGTGGATGCCCTGAATGGCGAACCGGGCATCTACTCCGCCCGGTACGGCTTTGACGAAAGCCTGGACGACTGGGGCAGACTCCAGCTGCTGCTGAAAAACACGGAAAACGTCCCCGATGGGCAGCGTCAGGCGAAATTCGTCTGCGTCATCACCATGGTGACCCCGGAAGGGCAGTGTATTCAGGCCCGTGGAGAAATTCACGGCGAGCTGCTCCGTGCCCCCGCCGGAGAAAACGGCTTTGGCTATGATCCCATTTTTTACTATCCTCCCGCCGGTATGACCACTGCGGAAATGGCCCCGGAGGAGAAAAATAAAGTCTCCCACCGGGCCAATGCCCTGCGGGTGTTCTACGACAAATTAAAGGAGGCTGGCTATGCTGACAAGTAAACAGCGCGCGGAACTTCGCGCTCAGGCCAATACCCTGGAAACCACCCTGATGGTGGGCAAGGACGGCGTGACGGAAGCGGTGGCAGCGGAAGCTGACCGACTGCTCACCGCGAGAGAATTGGTAAAGGGCAAGGTGCTGGAAACCGCCCTCATGTCCCCCCGGGAGGTGTCCGATGCCCTGTGCCAGGTCACGGGAGCCGAGGGTATCGCCTGTGTGGGCAACAAATTCGTCATCTGGCGGTTCTCCGAAAAATGTCAGGAGGCCCGGAACCAGACGGGACGGGCCAAGCGGAAGGAGACCCCGAAATCCAAAGCTGACCCCGTGGGCAAGGGTGTCCGCGCCCGCCGGGCCGCTGCCAGAAAGGTGCGGGAGCAGCGCAATCAGTATTTCAAAGAACAGGCCATCGAAAAGTCCATCGAGCGCAGCCGGGAAAAGCGGCTGCGGGGCGGGGACTGAGCCAAGCCTCCCCTTTCAGGGGAGGTGGCCCGGCGGACGCCGGGTCGGAGGGGTGAATCGGGCAAACACCCCTCAGTCAGCTTCGCTGACAGCTCCCCTATAAGGGGAGCCTAGAGATAGTTCAGATATGGATAGAGGAAGGGGTACTATGGAACGAATCGGCATTTACGGCGGGACTTTCAACCCACCCCATATTGGACATATGCAGGCGGCCAGGCAGGCCGTCACCGCACTGGGCCTCAGCAAGCTTCTGCTGATCCCGGCCTATGCTCCGCCCCACAAGGCGGTGCTGCCCGGGAATTCCCCCACAGCCCGGCAAAGGCTCCAAATGCTGCGCATTGCGGCGGCAGGCTGTCCGGAAATTGAGGTTTCCGACATGGAACTGCGCCGGGAGGGTGTCAGCTACTCCTGGGAGACGGTGGAGGCAGTGAAAAGGCAGTATCCCGACGCGGAGCTGGTGCTGCTTATGGGGACGGATATGTTTCTGTCCTTTGACACCTGGATGCACCCGGAGGAAATCCTGAAAAATGCCTCTTTGGGTGTTTTCTACCGGGGAGATAAGGGAGAACAGCCCGCCATCGCAAAGAAAAAGGCGGAAATGGAAGCCACGGGCGTCACCGTGTATCTGGTGCGCAACGATGTGATTCCCATTTCCTCCACCCAAATGCGGCGGCTTCTGGCCTTCCGCTGTGCCGGGGAGTTCCTTCCGGAGGGGGTGCTGGACTACATCCGGGAAAACCACCTCTACGATACCCGTGCGGCATGGAAGAACCTTCCCATGGAGGAGCTGGAACCCATCGTGATCAGCCTCTTAAACCCCAACCGGGTGAAACACGTTCTGGGCTGCCGGGACGCGGCGGTGGCGCTGGCGAAGCGCTGGGGGGCGGATGTTACCGACGCTGCCCGGGCAGGGCTGCTCCACGACATTACCAAGGCCATTGACGGCCCCCTGCAATTGACATTGTGCCAGGCCTATGGTAAACTGTTAGACGATTTTTCCAAGCGGTATCCAAGGACGCTCCATGCGCTGACCGGCTCTATGGTTGCCCAGCGGATTTTTGGGGAAAATGAGAATGTGGTTTCCGCCATCGAGTTCCATACCACCGGAAAGGCGAATATGACTTTGCTGCAAAAGATCATCTATGTGGCAGACTACATGGAGCCAAACCGGGATTTCCCCGGGGTAGAGCGGCTGCGGGAACTGGCCTTTACCGACATTGACGCCGCGCTGAAGCTGGGGCTGGAAATGACGCTGGATCACCTGAATGAGCAGGGAGCCGAGGTGTCTCCCGCCTCCCGGAGCGCTCTGGCCTGGCTGAACAAGAAAGGATAGATGTTATGTTAACACCAAAAGAGATCGCCTATGAAGTGACCAAGGCGCTGGACGCCAAGAAGGGCATGGACATCAGGCTTTTGAAGATCGACCGGGTCAGCAGTCTGGCAGACTATTTCCTGATCTGCACCGGCACCTCCAACACCCACGTCAAGACCCTGTGCGACTACGCCGAGTACACCCTGGAGCAGCTGGGCGAGCCGATGCTGGGCCGGGAGGGCCACCGGGGCAGCGCCTGGGAGCTGCTGGATTACGGCACCATCGTGGTGCACGTATTCACCGAGGAAGCCCGGAAGTTCTATGATCTGGAACGCCTGTGGGCCGACGCGGAAGTGGTAGATTTGAAAGACATTATTATCGCGGAATAACGCGGTTTTTAAGAGAGGAATGTTCACCATGAACTACGATTACGCAAGCATTGAAGCCAAATGGCACAAATACTGGCAGGAAAACGACACCTTCCACACCGACGTGTGGGATTTCAGCAAGCCTAAGTATTACGTGCTGGATATGTTCCCGTACCCTTCCGGTGTGGGCCTGCACGCGGGCCATCCCGAGGGCTACACGGCCACCGACATCATGTCCCGCATGAAGCGGATGCAGGGCTACAACGTGCTGCACCCCATGGGCTACGATTCCTTCGGCCTGCCTGCGGAGCAGTACGCCGTGAACACCGGCCACAACCCCAACGGCTTCACCCAGAAGAACATCGAGACCTTCTCCCAGCAGCTGAAGGAGCTGGGCTTTGACTATGACTGGTCGAAGATGATCGCCACCTCCGACCCCTCCTTCTATAAGTGGACCCAGTGGATTTTCAAGAAGCTCTACGAAAAGGGCTACGCCAAGCGGATTGAAATGCCCGTCAACTGGTGCGAGGAGCTGGGCACGGTTCTTTCCAATGATGAAGTCATCGACGGCAAGTCCGAGCGGGGCGGCTATCCCGTTGTCAAGAAAAATATGATGCAGTGGGTCATTGACCAGCCCGCCTTTGCTGAGAAGTTGCTGGACGGCCTGAACGAGATCGACTGGCCCGAATCCACCAAGGAAATTCAGCGCAACTGGATCGGCAAGTCTACCGGCGTGGAGGTGGACTTCCAGCTGGTTGGCGGCGGTCAATTCTCCATCTACACCACCTGTATCGAGACCATTTACGGCATCACCTTCATGGTGCTGGCCCCCGACGGCAAGATCGTCCAGAGCCTCATGGATCGGGTGCAGAATAAGGAAGAAGTCCAGGCCTACATCGACGAGACGGTCAAAAAGAGCGACATGGACCGCACCGACCTGAATAAGGGCAAGTCCGGCTGTCCCCTCAAGGGCGTGTATGCCATCAACCCGGTGAACGGCAAGCAGGTGCCCGTGTTCATCGGCGACTTTGTCCTTGCCAACTACGGAACCGGCGCGGTGATGGCGGTGCCCAGCCACGACCAGCGTGACTTTGAGTACGCCGTGGTGCACAACATCCCCATGGTGCAGGTCATCGAGGGCCGGGATGTTTCTGAGCGGGCCTTTGAGAAGCAGGACTACCTGGGCAAGGGCTGCAAGCTGATTAACTCCGAGGAATTCACCGGCCTGACGGTGGAGGAGGCCAAGGAGGCTATCACCCAGAAGCTTGAAAAAATGGGCGTTGCAAGAAGAAAGAACAACTACCACTTCCGGGAGTGGATTTTCGCCCGCCAGCGCTACTGGGGCGAGCCGGTGCCCTGCGTGTACACCGACGACGGAAAGACCTACTTCCTCCCCGACGAGGAGCTGCCTCTGATCCTGCCCGAACTGGAAGATTACAAGGGCAAAAACGGTCAGGCTCCTCTGGAAAACGCCACCGAGTGGAAGAAGTACGACAAAAACGGCATCCACGGTGTCCGGGAGACCTCTACCATGCCCGGCAGCGCCGGTTCAAGCTGGTACTATATGCGCTATATCGACCCCCAGAACGACAAGCAGCTCTGCGACCCTGAACTGCTGAAGCACTGGCTGCCCGTTGACCTGTACGTTGGCGGCCCGGAGCACGCCGTGGGCCATCTGATGTACTCCCGGATCTGGAACCGCTTCCTGTACGACGAGGGCATCTCCCCGGTGAAGGAGCCGTTCAAGAAGCTGGTGCATCAGGGTATGATTCTGGGCGAGAACGGCATCAAGATGGGCAAGCGGTTCCCCGAATACGTGGTGAACCCCAGCGACATCGTCCGGGACTACGGCGCGGATACCCTGCGGCTGTACGAGATGTTCATGGGCCCGCTGGAGGTCTCCAAGCCCTGGAGCACCACCGGCGTCATTGGCGCAAAGAAGTTTATTAACCGTGTGTGGAACTTCTTCACCGAGAGCGCCAACATCACCGACACCGACGACGGCAGGCTGACCAAGATCTACCACCAGACCGTGAAAAAGGTGACGAATGACTTTGAAACCCTGGGCTTCAATACCGCCATCGCCCAGATGATGGTCTTTGTCAACGAGGTCTACAAGGTGGGCACCTGCCCCCGGGAGTACGCCGAGGGCTTCATCAAGATGCTCTCCTGCATTACCCCCCACGTGGGCGAGGAGATGTGGCAGATTCTGGGCCACGACAAGACCATCGCCTACGAGCCTTGGCCCACCTACGATGAAAATAAGTGCAAGGATCACGAAGTCAACATCGCGGTGCAGGTCAACGGCAAGATGCGCGGTACTGTGTTGATGGATGCTGACCTTCCCGACGAGCAGGTCATCGCGGGCGTTACTGCCGACGAGAAGATCGCCAAGTTCCTGAGCAAGCAGGGCGGTAAGATTGTCAAGACCATCGTGGTCAAGAACAAGCTGGTGAACCTGATCGTCAAGTAAGCGGCGAGTCGCCGCTGACAATGCGTTACGAGCACTGGGCAGTTATCACACATCCTTTGGGCCCCTCGACCGGCAGTGCTCAGGAATGTGGTAAATTGTGCTTTAGCGGCGAGTCACCGCTGACAACGGGCACGCATTGTGGGGCGGCCCTGCCGCCCCGGTGTCTGTCCTGCCGCCGATACCGAGCGGTGCCCAATGGTGTAACGAATATAGACCAGTCGGGCACGCATTGGCAGGCGGCCCTGCCGCCTTTTGTAAAAAAACCAAATTCCTGCTTGACAATTGGAGAAAATGCGTATATAATATTCAAGCCTAGTATGAGGCCCTGAACGCATCCTGGATTGAGCCGGATGCCATCGGAGGGAGGGAAAACCATGTCTGAAATTCGCGTCAAGGAGAACGAGTCTCTGGAGAGCGCTCTGCGCCGTTTTAAGCGGAGCTGCGCCAAGGAGGGCGTTATCGCCGAAGTGAAGAAGCGCGAGCATTACGTCAGCCCCAGCCTGAAGCGCAAGCAGAAGTCCGAGGCCGCCCGTAAGAACAAGAGAAAGTTCTACTAATATCCCTCTTGAATACGCTCGAAACCGCTCTGCCGCAAGGCAGGGCGGTTTTTGCGTTCCTGTTTTGGAGTTAGGCGTGAGGAACCATACGCCCATACGCTCCATACGGGCCTTTTTGTCCAGCCCGCAAATCAACTGCGCTTATTCGACAATGCTGCGCTTTCGCGGAGCAATGCCTTCCCCCGGGGGGAAGGTGGCCGAGCGCCAGCGAGGTCGGATGAGGATCGGCGCGATGTACAGATTTTGAAGGCAGTCTGTAAAAATGGTACTATTTTGAAGGCCATCACTTTTTATCTGACTGCATTTTATACCATAAGATGTCGCCGTTCCTCATCCGCCCCCTTCGGGGGCACCTTCCCCCCGGGGGAAGGCATTGCTTCGCTATATTCCCCTTTATTGAACAAGACTCCGTAGATGGGAGCAGCCGCATCTATACAAGATGAAGATATTTCCTATTGGAATCTCTCCGCAGAGTGGACACCACAATGCTGCATCTCAATTCCCTGTTGCTGTGTCAGCCCATCTTGTATTGTATGTTTCCTTTGTCTATGTACAAGGTAATTACAGAACCCCCGGCCCTCTATCATCCGAGCCGGGGGTTATTTTGAAGCAGAGTACAGTTCTCCCTCAGCTCCGCACCCCAGTCAGAGCCAAGTCTTGTCGAAGGTTGTCAGTTGATTTGCGTGCTGGACAAAAAGGCCCGTATGGAGCGTATGGCGTATGGTTCCTCACGCCTGTTCACTTCCTGCGCCTTACGGGCTTTCCCGCTTTCTTCGGCGGCGGGGTGCCGGGGCCGCTCCTTGGGGGCACCGCACGAATCAGGCACTTGGGGCCGGAGCCGATCAGGTCTTCCCGGTGGGCTTTCAGCAGGGCTTCTCTTACAAGGCAGTAGTTCTTGGGGTTGCGGTACTGGATCAGCGCCCTTTGCATGGCCTTCTCGTGGGGATCAGTGGGAACGTAGACCTTCTCCATGGTGCGGGGGTCAAGGCCTGTATAGTACATCACCGTGGACAATGTGGAGGGGGTGGGGTAGAAGTCCTGCACCTGCTCCGGGTTGTAGCCCATGTCCCGGATGTACTCCGCCAGCTCCACGGCCTCCTTCATGGTGGAGCCGGGGTGGCTGGACATGAGGTAGGGCACCAGATACTGATCCATGCCGTACTGCTTGTTTAAGGCGAAATACTTTTCAACAAAGCGGTTGTACACGGCGTTTTTCGGCTTTCCCATGCGGCTGAGCACCGCGTCGGAGACGTGCTCCGGGGCAACCTTTAACTGCCCGGAAATGTGGTATTGCACCAGTTCCTTGAAAAAGGTATCCTTTTTGTCCGCCAAAAGGTAGTCAAACCGGATGCCGCTGCGGACGAACACCTTCTTCACCCCGGGAATTTTGCGCAGCTTGCGCAGAAGGGCAACGTAGTCAGAGTGGTCGGCGTTCATATTCTTGCATGGGGTGGGGTAGAGGCACTGCCGCCCGCCGCAGGCCCCTTTCGTCAGCTGCTTTTCGCAGGCGGGGTGCCGGAAATTGGCGGTGGGGCCGCCCACGTCGTGGATGTAGCCCTTGAAATCCTTATCTTTCGCCATGATTTCCGCTTCCCTCAGAATGGACTCGTGGCTGCGTACCTGCACGATTCGCCCCTGGTGGAAGGTCAGGGCGCAGAAGGAGCAGGCCCCGAAGCAGCCCCGATTACTCACCAGACTGAATTTGACTTCTTCGATGGCGGGCACGCCCCCGGCTTTGGCGTAGCTGGGGTGCCATGTCCGCTCGTAGGGCAGGTCGTAGACCGCGTCCATTTCTTCCATAGTCAGAGGCTTCTGGGGCGGGTTCTGCACCACAAATTCTTTCCCGTAGGGTTCGGCCAGACGCTTTGCGGTGAAGGGATCGCAGTTGCCGTACTGTATTTTGAAGGATTCTGCGTATTTTTTCTTATCCGCTTTCAGTTCTTCAAAAGCGGGCAGAACGATGGTAGGCAGGCTGTCGTCCAGCTGGCTGGTCCGGAACACGGTGCCGTCAATGTAGGTGATGTCCCGGACGTTCATGCCGGAATTCAGGGCCTCGGCAATCTCCACAATGCTCTTTTCCCCCATGCCGTACATGAGTAAATCCGCCTGAGAATCCAGCAGAATGGAGCGCTTCATGCTCTCCGACCAGTAGTCGTAGTGAGCAAGCCGCCGCAGGCTGGCTTCAATGCCGCCAATGAGGATGGGAACATCCTTGTAGGTCTGCCGGATGAGGTTACAATAGACGATGGTGGCGTAGTCCGGGCGTTTGCCCATACATCCGCCGGGGGTGAAGGCATCGGTTTTCCGGCGGCGCTTGCTGACGGCGTAGTGGTTCACCATGGAGTCCATGTTGCCCCCGGACACCAGAAACCCCAGCCGGGGCCGTCCGAATACGTCGATGGACTTGGGGTTCTTCCAGTCCGGCTGGGAGATGATGCCGACACTGTAGCCGTTTGCTTCCAGAACCCGGCTGATGATGGCGTGGCCGAAGGAAGGGTGGTCAACGTAGGCGTCGCCGATGACATAGACGAAGTCGCAGGTTTCCCAGCCCCGCTCCCGCATTTCCTTCTTGTTAATGGGCAGAAATGCCATGGGTTTCCTCCTTTATTTGCGTTCCAGCTTCTTTTTCGTGCCGTCAGGGCCGACGATGTAGGTGTTTTCCAGCTGGCCCACCAGATTCGCCTTGACGGAATCGATGTAAATTCTTCTCAGCTTGTCCCGCTCGGCGGTTTCCTCAGCGGTCAGGCCCTCGGTTTTCGCTTTCTTCGCCAGAACGTTGATTCTGGTGATCACTTCACTCATAGTCATAACTTTTCCTCACACATAGCGGTGGATGACCACCGAAATTCTGTCTTTTTTGGTTTTTCCGCCCACTTTTACCAATTGCATCTTACCAAGGCCCCGGACGGAGATCTTAACGCCCTCGCCAACCGGCTTGTCCGGCTTCTCACAGGGCAGGCCATCCATGGCGGCCTTGCCGGTGGCGACATATTGGGCGGCTAAGCTGCGCCCAATGCGAAAGCCTGATGAAATTACGCTGTCCAATCGTAGGGAGGCCAGCGTGTCCTTGATTTCCTTCACCTCCGGCTCCGGGATGGAAGCGTCCGACAGCGGGATTTGCTCCAGGTGGAGTTTGGTACGCCCAGCGGAGATGAAATTTTGCAGCAGGTATGGGGCAATCTCCGACGTGACGAAGAAATCACATCGGCCTTCCCCCACGCAGATGTCCCCCACCGTCTCCCGACCGATGCCCGAGCCCATCAGCGCCCCCAGAAAGTCCCGATGGCTGGGGCTGTCCCCCTGATAGAAGGTGGCGCGCAGACAGATACAGGGAGAATCTTCCCCCAAAAGGGCGGCATCATCCAGATAGTCCGGCAGATAAATGAGCATCTTCCGCTCAGATTCTTCATAGCCGCCGAAGAAGTGCAGCCCCTCAGGGCAGCCAAAGAGGTATCTTGCCATCTCCTGCTCCCGGGGAGAGAGAAAACAGGTATTTGCCGGGATGTTTTTCCGCATTCCGGCGGTTATTTTGTCCCAGAGCTTGGCAAGAAGCACCTTGTCCTCGGAATTCTGGGCAATTTTTTCAATATTGCTTCTGTCCATGCAATCACCTGTAGGGATTATACCATATTTTTTGGCCTTGTGTAAAGACAGATTATCGAGTATAATTGCAAGGAAAGACGGAAGCGCATTATGGCTTCCCCCGGGGGGAAGCTGTCGAGCGAAGCGAGACTGATGAGGAACGGCGACCGCTTTCAACTTGAAGTGCAGTCAGATAAGAAGTATAACTTTCAAGTCGGTACCTCTTTACAAACTGCATACAGATTTGCTGCATGTCGCCGTTCCTCATCCGACCCGGCTTGCGCCGGGCCACCTTCCCCCCGGGGGAAGGCTTTGGTACGCAATCGGCATTCATGGAAGGAAAGAGCGTATGGTAATCGGAATCATCGGCGGCGGGGCGTCGGGTATGGCGGCGGCGCTGGCGGCTGCGGAAAATAAAGAGGCGCAAGTGGTTCTCATGGAGCGGCAGACCCGGGTGGGCAGGAAGCTGCTGTCCACGGGAAACGGACGGTGCAACCTGACAAATCTTCACGCCGGGGAGGGGGGCTACCATGGCAGCGCCCCGGAATTTGCCCGGTATGCCATCAGCCAATTCCCGCCGGAAGCGGCGCTGAACTGGTTTCACGGCTTGGGCCTTATGACCGTTGCTGAGGATTCCGGCCGGGTGTACCCCTACTCCGATCAGGCTAACTCCGTGGTGGATGTGCTGCGTTTCGGGCTGGAACAGTCGAATATCGGTGTAAAACTGGGCTTTGAAGTGGAAAAGGTGAAGAAAACCCCCTATGGCTTCCGGGTGGAGGCCAAGGGGGAAGCGGTGGAATGCGAAAAGCTCATCATCGCCTGCGGCGGCCTTGCCGGTACAAAGCTGGGCGGCTCCATGTCCGGCTACAAGCTGCTGCGCTCCCTTGGGCATACTTGTACCAAGCTGCGGCCTACGCTGGTGCAGATCAAGTCCGGCTGGGCCGGGTGTCCGTCCCTCAAGGGCGTTCGGGCAAACTGCCATGCGGAAATTCTTCATAATGGAGAAGTGACCGCCCAGAGCACCGGCCAGCTCCAATTTACGGAATATGGCCTGTCCGGACCGGTGATGTTCGAGATTTCCCGGGACGTGTGTCAGGGCGGGGGAGACTGGGTCTGCCGGCTGGACTTCCTGCCGGAACTGCCCGAAGATGCCCTTCGCCGGGAACTGGAACGGCGGCGGGAAACCAACCTGCCCGTGTCCGAGCTGCTGACAGGCATCCTCCACAACCGCCTGGGCCGGGTGCTGGCCCAGAGCGCGGGACTGACACCCAACGCCCTTGTGCGGGATTTGTCCGACTGGGAAATTGGTCAGGCGGTATCTGCCGTGAAAGCTTTGGAGGTTTCCCTGACGGAACCTATGGGCATGGACAGCGCACAGGTCACCGCCGGGGGCATCGTGACTACGGAATTTGATGACAAAACCATGGAAAGCCGCCTTGTGCCGGGACTTTACGCCTGCGGCGAGGTGCTGGACATCGACGGCGACTGCGGCGGCTATAATCTGCAATGGGCGTGGAGCTCCGGCCGACTGGCGGGCCTTCACGCGGGAGGTAACCTATGATTCGACTGCGGGACATTAGTCTACCACCGGAGCACAATGCCCACCAGCTTCAGTTCGAGGCGGCGAAGCTTCTCCGGCTGTCCAATTCCAAAATCCGACAGCTTCATATTGTCCGCCGCAGCGTGGACGCCCGGAAGAAACCGGATGTGAAGATCATCTACACCGTGGACGTGGCAGTGGAAGGAAACGAGAACAAAATCCTCCGGGCCAGCGGCTGCAAACGGGCCGCCATTGCCCCTGCGTCCTTCTACAAGGCTCCGAAAAATGTGCCTGCCCCGGACAAGCGGCCCGTGGTGGTGGGCTTCGGCCCGGCGGGGATGTTTGCCGCTCTGGTTCTGGCCCTTGCCGGCTGGAAACCGCTGGTTTTGGAGCGGGGCGAGGACGCTGCCACACGCCATGAAAAGGTGGAGACCTTCTTTGCAACCGGAAAATTGGAGGAAAAAAGCAACGTCCAGTTCGGCGAGGGCGGTGCGGGCACCTTCTCCGACGGCAAGCTGAACACCGGGGTCAATAACCCCCGCATCGGCTGGGTGCTGGAACAGTTCGTCAAAGCGGGCGCACGGGAGGACATCCTCTACGATGCCAAGCCCCATGTGGGCACGGACGTTTTGCTGACTGTGGTGCAGAATATCCGAAAGCGTATCATTTCTCTCGGTGGTGAAGTCCGTTTCAATACCCAAGTGGCGGGCCTTTGCATCGAAAATGGACAGCTTACCGGTCTGAAAACCGATTCCGGGGAAATGATCGACTGTGACGCGGCGGTTCTCGCCATCGGCCACAGCGCCCGGGATACCTTTGAAATGCTGGAAGGGGCGGGCATTCCCATGGAGCCAAAGCCCTTCGCCATGGGTGCCCGCATTGAGCAGAAGCAGAGCGTCATTGACCGGGCCCAGTATGGCATGGAAAACCCGGCCCTGCCTCCGGCGGACTACAAGCTGGTGGAGCATTTGGACGATGCCACCGTTTACACCTTCTGTATGTGCCCCGGCGGCCATGTGGTGGCGGCGGCCAGTGAAGCCGGGCGCATCGTCACCAACGGCATGAGCAATGCCGACCGGGAGGGGGAGAACGCCAACGCGGCCCTGCTCGTCACAGTGAATCCCGCCGATTTTCCCTATGAGGGGGTGCTGGGGGGTATGCGCTGGCAGCGGGAGATCGAGGAGCGGGCTTATCAGATCAGCGGCAGCTACCGGGCCCCGGCACAGAAGGTTGGCGACTTTTTGGAGCATCGGCCCAGTACAGGTGAGGGAAGCGTGCACCCCACCTACCGCCCCGGGGTGACCTGGTGCGACCTTCACGATGTGCTTCCGGAAAAACTCACCGCCGCCATGGAGCAGGCCCTGCCGAAGCTGGACAGGAAGCTCAATGGCTTTGCCGCCCCGGACGCAATCCTCACCGCCCCCGAAACCCGCAGCTCCTCTCCTGTCCGCATCCTCCGGGACGAAAGCCGCCAGTCGGCACTCCGGGGCCTGTACCCCACCGGCGAGGGTGCGGGCTACGCCGGAGGTATTATGTCCGCCGCCATTGACGGCATTCTGACCGCGGAAGCGATATTGGGAATTACAAAATAAAACAAAAAAAGAACTGTCATTGCAGGGAAGCCGCAGAACCTACAATGACAGTGTTTTATTATCAGGTCGATCTGATCCCCCAAAGAATCCAATCGATTTTTTTGGTGTCGGTCATTTCAATATTGGGATAATGTTGATTGAATATTTCAAGATAATACTTAGCTTCTTCGGTTTCATACCACTGGGTTATTTGGTCGTATAGCTGAACTACTCTTGTTAAACGATTATTCGCATAGGAATATGGTGCTTTCAGCCCCAGATTCTGAAGAACGAATTTATCCCAAATCGGCATGCTGGGGTTGGTGGTTGCCAAAAGTTTACTACCAAAAGAAGCATGAATTTGACCTGTCTGTTCGTATAAATACAGAAGAATATCACTGAAAGTCAACTGTGAGTTGTTCTTGTTCTGTTCAAGATACTGATAGTAGCAGGCGTAGAACGCTGAGGGTCTTTGCCTCATTCGATAAAATCCGTTGTAAAACCGTTGAAACTCGGAATCTTCTGAAACGTTGGTTTCATGAACCCATTTCATAAGTCGAATGTATTTCTCGATGCCCGTTGTGATTCTGTCAAACTGAATATCCATGTCTTTCTCCTTCAACTAGTCATGAAACAAAAGATGGTACCAGAAGCTGATGAACGCCCAGAAGATAACGCGAAGCATTTTTCCTACCTCCCTTCACGGGTATAATACTGGGATAACTGTCCAATAAAACGGGTAGTTTATTTCGCCGCCAGCGCCATGATCAGCACCGCGGCAATGCACTGGGCCGCCAGAATCAGGGGAATGCCCACCGTGAATTTCAGGTGCAGGGTTTTGTGCCGGAACAGGTACATCCCCGCAAGGCTTCCCACGCTGCCGCCCAGAGCCGCCACGATCAGAAGCGTGGATTCCCGGATGCGCCAGCGGTTTTTCTTTGCCTTCCACTTGTCCACGAGCATAAGCAGGAACCCTGCCGCATTGATTATAAGCAGATAGGAATACAGTAATTTCATAAACGTTCCTTTCGGGAGGGATTTTGGTGAAGAAAATCGCAATGGCTCTGATGCTGGCCCTGCTGCTGTCCGGCTGCGGGGCGGAGGAAACACTGGAAACCGTGGCGGACGACATCCCTTTGCAGCCGGTGATGGCGGAACCGGCGGAGATCTCTGTGCGCCTGCCGGACAACGCGGTGTCCCCGGTGCTGGAAAGCGATACGGAACAGGTGTACTTAAGCGAGGACTATGAAATCGCCATCGAGACCCGCTCATCCGGGGACATCGGGGGCACCATCACGGCCCTGACAGGCTTTGACCCGGAGCAGCTCACCGTCATGCACACAAAGCAGGAGAGCGCCGACCGCTATGAGTTCGTCTGGGTATCCGCCGGGGAGAACGGCGACCGGCTGGGCAGAGCGGTGGTGCTGGACGACGGCAGCTACCACTACTGCATGAGTGTCCTTCGGGACGCGGAAAATCAGAAGAAATCTCAGGTGGTGTGGAGCGACGTGTTTTCGTCCTTCTCGCTGAAATAAACCACCGTAGGGGCCGATGCCTACATCGGCCCGCAGTAAAAGCGGGCGATAATTGAGTATTGCTGGCAAATTCGTAACATCTGCGAAGGGGCGATGTGGGCATCGCCCCCTACGGGACTCAAAAAATGGTACGGATTGCCACGTCGCTTCGCCCCCCCGCAATGACAGCTCTTTTATTGCGGCTTCTTATTCATACTGCGCCAGGGCTTCCCGGCACATGGCCTTGCAGGCATCGATGACGCTCTGGGGGTACAGAATTTTCGCCTTGCTGCCGAAGCCGATGACCCAGCTTAAGAACATGGGGGACACGGCTATGTTCACGGTAAAGACGAAATGCTCCTCCCCGTCTGGAATCAGCAGAATGTCCTGGCCGAAGCGGTCGATCACTACGTTGATAAGACTGCGGTGGAACCGGAGCTTTACATCGGCGGTTTGACCGGAGTACATCTGAAACAGCCGATTGGCGTGTTCAATGAGGGCCTTGCCATTCAGCTCCGGACAGGGGACCCGGTTGTCTTCCAGCAGCCTGATGTCGCTCATCCGGTCTACCCGGTAGGAGGTCACGCCGTGGCGGGGAGACAGGGCCAGCAGGTAGCAGTTTTCGTTGTCCTGACACAGGCCGTAGGGACTGGCCTGATAGTCCCGGTTCCGATAGACCCGCTGACGGCTTAAGTCAAAGTCAAAGTAGCGGAAGGCGATCTGCTTATTTTCGGCGATGGCATCCTGAATGGCATCTACATTATAATAGATCGTCTCATTCATGCTCTTTACCCGGCCGGACACCACCACGTCCCTGCGCATGAGCCGGGCGTCGTAGACGCTGCACTGATTGCACAGCTTCTCAATCAGCTCCCGGGATTTTTTCTCCGTGAGAAACCGGCTGGACTGCACCGCGTCAATGAGCAGCTTCAGTTCCGGCAGCTCAAAATTCCGGGAGGCGATGTAGTATCCGCCGCCCTTGCCCGGCAGGGACACGATGTCCACGCCGTACTCCTTCAGGGCTTCGACGTCCGAATAGATGGTCTTGCGGTCGCATTCAATGTCGTGTTGGGAAGAAAGCATACTTTGCAGCTCCGAAGCTCTCACCGGGTGCTCCCGGTGGGAGTTTCTTTGCAGATAGTCGAGGATATAGAATATTTTTAACTTTTGGTTGTCTGATTTCGGCATGGTGCACCTCCCAAAAGCAGTGGCCCAAGCCTTCCTCAAAGAGGTAATGTCATCAGCTTAAGGCATCAGAGAAAACTCTTGCTGTCATTGCGAACCAGTGCGCACACTGGTGTGGCAATCCGTTCCCTTTCCAATGCGGCTTTTTGCCCCTGTTACCAAGGGAGAACGGATTGCCACGTCGCTGCGCTCCTCGCAATGACAGCGGTGGACGGTACAGGAATGCTTAAGTTGATGACATTGCCCAAAGGGGAAGGCTTTTTTCTCAATTATACCACATCCCCTGCTCCCGGCAAGGGGCAATTTGCATTTTCCTTCTGCGTATGCTATAATGTCCCAAAAGGAGTGAAGATCATGGGTTATTTTGGATGCCATCTGTCTGCCAGTGGTGGGAGTGCCGCCATGGTGAAAACTGCCATGTCCATCGGGGCCAATACCTTTGCCTTTTTCACCCGGAATCCCCGGGGCAGCAAGGCGAAAAAAGAGGACGCGGCCGATGCGGCGAAAGCTGTTTCCATGCTGGAATCCGATGGCTTTGGAAAGCTGGTTGCCCACGGGGCCTATACCATGAACCTGTGCACCGCCGACCAGGAAGCACGGGGCTTTGCGGCTGACATTTTGGAGGACGACTTGCGGCGGATGGCGGCGCTGCCCGGGAATTTTTACAATTTCCATCCCGGCAGCCATGTGGGGCAGGGGGCGGAGGCCGGAATCGATTACATTGCCGTTGCTCTGAAAAACGCGCTGCGCCATGATTACCCGGTGACGGTGCTGCTGGAAACCATGGCGGGTAAGGGAAGTGAAATTGGCGGCCGGTTCGAGGAGCTGAAAGCCATTCTGGATGCCGTGGGAAATCCCAACGTAGGCGTGTGTCTCGATACCTGCCATGTCTACGACGGGGGCTATGATATTGTGAACGATCTGGACGGGGTTCTCGGGGAATTTGACAGAATCATCGGCCTTCCCAGGCTGAAAGCCCTGCACCTGAACGATTCCAAGAATCCCTTCGCCAGCCACAAGGACCGGCATGAATGCCTGGGAAAAGGCAGCCTGGGGATCGAAACGTTCCGGGCCATCGTGAACCACCCGGCCCTTCGGGACAAGCCCATGATTCTGGAGACCCCCAACGAGCTGCCCGGCTATCAGGCGGAGATCGCGCTGCTGCGCTCTCTGGAATCTTAAAAGAAAGTTCATTTGACTTATTCAACGGAATATGTCATTTTATAAGGAAAGCCATTCGTAGGGCGGGGTCATGACCCCGCCGACCACATAGCGGATTTGTAGGGTTTTCGTCCAATCGTAATGCGTTGGTTTTCATCCAACATATCCCATTTCTATTGGATTCATAGATAATCGAAACCGCGTCGGCGGGGTCATGACCCCGCCCTACGAATCTGAATTAAGAGAGGAGGGGAGAACCTTGGAAGAATACTTACGCGCCCTGTCGGTGGACCCGGCAGCGCTGACCAGTCAGTATGTGGGCCTTCTGCGTTACGCGGTGCCGGCGCTTGTATTTCTGCTCCTGCTCCGCTGTGTCTGGCCACTGCTGACCTTCCGCCGGGAGCCGGAAATCTGGGCCTGGCTGAACATGAACGACGGCACCCAGATCCCCATCACCCATTGGGAGAACGTCATCGGCAGGAGCAAAAGCTGCGACGTGACCATCGATTTTTCTACCATCTCCCGGAACCACGCGGTGCTGACCCGCTATGACGACGGCAGCTGGACACTGCTTGACATTGGCTCCAAGACGGGAACCTTTGTCAACGACCGGCCCATCCAGATCTGTGCCCTGAAGCCCAGGGACCGTATCTCCATCGGCGGCGTGGAAATGCAGCTTCAGCCCATTACCCAGCGGCAGGAGCTGCGGCAGGCGGAACTTCGCACGAAGGCCGCCTCCGGCTGGGACAGCGTGACCAACCTGATGCTGCTGACCATCTTGCAGTGCCTCATGACCCTGGGCTTTTTCCTCCGGGGGGAACAGGTGGATTTTCCCAACATTCTGCGGGGCTTCGGCGGCATTATGCTTGCCCAGTGGGTGCTGTACATCTTTTACTGCCTTATCCGCCGGAAGTCCTTTGAGGTGGAGACCATCGCTTTTTTCCTGTGCACCATGGGCATGGCGGCCATTGCTACGGTCAAACCCGGAGAAGCGGTGAAGCAGCTGTACGCCATGATTCTGGGCATCGTGACCTTCCTGTTCCTCGGGTGGTCGCTGCGGGATCTGGAGCGGGCCAAGGTGATCCGGTATCTGGCGGTGGCGGCAGGCGTGGGATTTTTAGTCATCACCCTGCTGTTCGGGACGGAATACTATGGCGCGAAAAACTGGCTCATCATCGGCGGAATGTCGCTCCAGCCCTCGGAGCTGAGCAAGGTCTGCTTCGTGTTCGCGGGAGCCTCCACCATGGACCGCATTATGAGCAAGCGGAACCTGATCCTGTTCATCGCCTATTCCGTGCTGATTTGCGGACTGCTGGCCCTGATGAACGATTTCGGCACGGCCCTGATCTTCTTCTGCGCCTTCCTGCTCATTGCCTATCTCCGCTCCGGCAGCGTGGGCACGGTGGCTCTCGCCATCACCGCTCTGGGCTTTGCCGGGGTGCTGGCCCTGAAAATTGCCCCCCACGCCCTGCACCGGTTCACTATCTGGCGGCACGTCTGGTCTGACCCGCTGGGCGGCGGCTACCAGCAGACCCGTGCCCTCATGTGCATCGCTTCCGGCGGCCTGTTCGGCCTTGGCCCGGAGGGCGGGCTGCTGCAATATGTGTTCGCTGCGGATTCCGACATCGCTTTCGCTACCATTTCCGAGGAGTGGGGATTGCTGGTGGCATTGATGATGGTGCTGAGCATTGCGGCTCTGGGCTTCTTCGCCATGCGCACCACGAGAGTGGCCCGCAGCAGCTTCTATTCCATCGGCGGCTGCACTGCCGCGGGGGTCCTCGTCATTCAGACCATCCTCAACTGTCTGGGCACGGTGGACATCCTGCCCTTTACCGGCGTGACCTTCCCCTTCCTCAGCAACGGCGGCACCAGCATGATCGGCGCCTGGGGGCTGCTGGCCTTCGTCAAGGCGGCGGACACCCGGCAGAACGCCAGCTTTGCCATTCGACTCCAAAAAGCGGAAAGGGGGAGTAAGGTTTGAACCGAATTACCAAACGAACCTGGATCATGGGCCTGTTCCTCCTGCTTCTGCTGGGCGGGCTGCTGCTGTTTCTGTGGGAGTATGTGACCCAGGCAGAGAGCTGGGTATCCTTTTCCGGCTCGCCCCACCTGTATAACAGCAGCAACATCGGCTGCGGCACCATTACGGACCGAAGCGGAAATGTATTGCTGGACATCTCCCAGGGGCGCACCTATTCTGACGATGCAGCCACCCGTAAATCCACCCTCCACTGGCTGGGAGACCGGAAGGGCTTTATCAGCGCTTCCACCGTCTCTGCCTACGCCGCGTCCATGGTGGGCTATGATCTGGTCAGCGGCGTGTACAACGCGTCCGATGAGGGCGGCAATGCCCGTCTGACGCTATCCGCCAAGGTGCAGAACACGGCTTTGGAAGCCATGGGAAACCGAAAGGGCACAGTGGGCGTCTACAATTACAAGACCGGCGAAATTCTCTGCGCCGTGACCACCCCCACCTACGACCCGGACAACGTACCGGACATCGCGAATGACACGACAGGAGCCTATGGCGGCGTGTACTTAAACCGCTTTTTGCAGTCTGCCTATGTGCCCGGCTCCATTTTCAAGATTGTCACCCTGTCGGCGGCCCTGGACTGCGTGCCGGGCATTGAGGACATGACCTTCACCTGCCGCGGCAAGATTGCGTACGGCACAGAAGCCGTCACCTGTGAGAAGGCCCATGGCACTCAGAGCCTGAAGCAGGCCTTTGCCAACTCCTGCAACTGTGCCTTTGCCCAGATTGCCGAGAAGGTTGGCAAGAATAATATGGTGAACTATGTCAAGCAGTTCGGGGTGACGCAAAAGCTGTCCTTCGACGGCAGCACCACCGCCGCAGGAAACTACGACATTTCCAACACCGGCGCGGTGTCCTTCGCCTGGAGCTGCATCGGCCAGCACTCTGACCTTGTAAACCCCGCCCGGTACATGACCTTTATGGGTGCCGTTGCGGGCCGGGGTGTGGCAGCGGAGCCTTATCTCATGGAGATCGTCACAAACGGCGGGGACGTCACCTACGAGGCAAAGACCAGGAAAACCGGCCGGATCATGCCGGAATCCGTGGCGGACACTGTGGCCAGCTATATGCGCAATAACGTACAGACCGTCTACGGCGACGGGAATTTCGGCGGCCTTCCCGTGTGCGCCAAGTCCGGCACCAGCCAGCTGGGCGGCGATCAGAAATCCAACGCCATGTTCGCTGGGTTCGTGGACAGTGAACAGTACCCCCTGGCCTTTATCGTCGTGGTGGAGAACGGCGGCTACGGCAGCCACACCTGCGTTCCCGTCATCAGCAAGGTGCTTGCCGCCTGCAAAACCGTCATGGACGCGGAATAATTGTCGATTCTACACAAAAAAGTCGAAAGCACCACAGAGGAATCTGTGGTGTTTTCTACGTTGACAAATGTCTCTCTGTGAGATACAATACACGCAAGTTCCAAGGAGGAGGTACAGCGTGATGAAAGCTATGAATACTGCTGCGGTGTGCCCCGCCGCCCGAATTACCCGCCGTCTTGACACTGCTGTAGAGTTGGCAGTGTCCGTTCGTGCGCTGAGCGTACGAATTACCGCCGCGCAGGCGTGACCGGGTTTTCCTTCTGTATGGAAAGGCGGCTGCGCAAATGTGCGTGTCCGCTTTTTTATAGTTTATACTCTTGTGAGAAAAGGAGAAAACATTATGAAAAAGTTCGTTGCTATGCTTCTGGCAGCCCTGATGGTTCTGTCTCTGGCAGCCTGCGGCGGCTCCAGCGCTCCCGCTGAGACCAAGGCCGATGCCGCCCCCGCCGCTACTGAGGCTCCCGCTGCCGAGGCTCCCGCCGCTGAGGGCGCTGCCCCCGCACTGAAGATCGGCCTGACCGGCCCCATGACCGGCTCCGTTTCCGCTTATGGCCTGGCTGTCCGGGGCGGCATGGAAATTGCCGTTGCTGAGATCAATGCCAGGGGCGGTCTGCAGATCGAGTTCAAGTCCGAGGACGACGAGGCCGACGGCTCCGATAAGGCTGTCTCCGCCTACAACTCCCTGAAGGACTGGGGTATGCAGATCATGGCCGGCCCTGTGACCACCGGTTCCTCTCTGGCTATTGCCGCTGAGACCGTCAATGACCAGATCTTCATGCTGACCCCCTCTGCTTCCGCTACTGACGTTGCCATGACCGGCTCCAACGTCTACCAGATGTGCTTCACCGACCCCAACCAGGGCGCTTCCGCCGCTGAGCTGATGGCTCAGAAGTGGCCTGATGCCACCATCGGTGTCATCTACGACTCCTCCGATGCTTACTCCGCCGGTATCGTGGACGGCTTCCTGACCAAGGCTTCCGAGCTGGGCCTGAACATTGCCGTTGACAACGCCGCCTTCACTGCCGACAACAAGGCCGACCTGTCCACCCAGGTCAATATGTGCAAGGATGCCGGCTGCGATCTGGTGTTCCTGCCCTTCTACTACACCGAGGCCGCTCAGGTTCTGACCTATGCCAACACCGTGGGCTACGCTCCCACCTTCTTCGGCTGCGACGGCATGGACGGCATCCTGACCGTGGAAGGCTTCGATGCCAAGCTGGCTGAGGGCCTGGTTCTGATGACCCCCTTCGATGCCAATGCCACCGACGAGGCTACCGTCAAGTTTGTTGAGCAGTTCAAGGCCAACAACGGCGGCCTGGTGCCCAACCAGTTCGCGGCTGACGGCTATGACGTCATCTACGCCCTGTACAACGCCTGTGTCGCCGCCGGTGTGGATGGCTCCACTCCCGCTGCCGATGTCTGCGCCGCTCTGCAGGAGCAGTTCAAGACTCTGACCGTTGACGGTCTGACCGGCAAGGGCATGACCTGGGACGAGAACGGCATGATCTCCAAGGCTCCTGCCGCTATGGTCGTCAAGGACGGCGCTTACGCTCCTCTGGCTTAATTTCTGACTCCCAATGACGGGAAGGGAAGGGTGACACCTTCCCTTCCCATGCGCTGTTTTTTCGGCAGTCCATGAGAGCCGCGGGCAGGAAGGGCTGTCATGGATCGCCGACATTACAATGTAAAGAGAGGTATAATATGCAGATTTTACAGTATCTGATCAACGGCATCAGTATCGGCTCGGTGTACGCCATCATCGCGCTGGGCTATACCATGGTCTATGGTATTGCCAAGATGCTGAACTTTGCCCACGGCGACGTCATTATGATCGGCGCCTATATTTCCTTCTGCGTCACCAGTTACCTGGGGCTTCCGGCATGGGTGTCCATCATCGCGGCTGTGGTGGTGTGTACGCTGCTGGGCATCACCATTGAGGGGCTGGCCTACAAGCCCCTCCGGGGAACTCCCAGCCTGGCAGTGCTGATTACCGCCATCGGTGTCAGCTACTTCCTGCAGAACGCCGCCCAGCTGATCTGGTCCTCCAGCCCCAAGAACTTTACTTCCGTCGTCACCATGAAGCCCATCTCCCTGGCGGACGGCAAGATCGTCATTACCGGCGAGGTGCTGCTGACCGTGGCGGCCTGCATTCTGGTGATGGTGGGTCTGACCCTGTTCACCAGTAAGACACGCACCGGCAAGGCTATGCGGGCGGTGTCTGAGGACCGGGACGCGGCCCAGCTCATGGGCATCAACGTCAACCAGACCATCTCTACCACCTTCGCCATCGGCTCCGCCCTGGCGGCAATTGCAGGCGTGCTGCTGTGCTCCACGGTGCCCACGCTCCAGCCCACCACCGGCTCCATGCCCGGCATCCGGGCCTTTACCGCCGCGGTGTTCGGCGGAATCGGCTCCATCCCTGGTGCCATGCTGGGAGGCATTCTGCTGGGCATTATTGAGACCTTCAGCAAGGCGTATCTTTCCACCCAGTTCTCTGACGCCATCGTGTTCTCTGTTCTGATCATCATTCTGCTGGTAAAACCCGCGGGCCTGCTGGGCAAGCAGATCCAGGAAAAGGTGTGAGGTGAGCGGTATGAAGAAAATTCTGAACAACAAGACCACCCGCACCAATCTCGTGACTTATCTCGTGGTCATTATCGCATTCATTGTGATGCAGCTGGCAAATTCCGCCGGAATGCTGGGCAGCTCCATGAAGGGCCTGCTGGTGCCCATCTGCGTTTACATTTCTCTGGCGGTGTCTCTGAACCTTCTGGTGGGCATCTGCGGCGAGCTGAGTCTGGGCCATGCCGGTTTTATGGGCATCGGTGCCTTTTCCGGCATCATCATCGCGGCGTTGTTGAAGGATACCGTTGCCAATGACTTCCTGCGGCTGCTGCTGGCCATGCTTTGCGGCGGCGTGCTTGCCGGCATCATCGGCTTTCTGATCGGTGTGCCCGTCCTGCGGCTGCGGGGCGACTACCTGGCTATCGTGACGCTGGCTTTCGGTGAAATTATGAAGAACATCATCGGCAACCTCTATGCGGGTACCGATTCCGAGGGCTTCCACATCGCCGTGTCCACTTCCAAGATGAAGCTGGCCGCCGGCGGCAAGTACATTGTGAACGGCCCTCTGGGCGCCACCGGCATCCAGAAGCTGGCGACCTTCACCATGGGCTTCCTGCTGGTGCTGTTTACCCTGTTCATCGTGCAGAACCTCATTAACTCCAAGGAAGGCCGGGCCATCCGGGCCGTCCGGGATAACCGCATCGCCGCGGAATCCGTGGGCATCAACGTCACCGCCTTCCGGATGAAGGCCTTCGTGGTTTCCGCGTTCCTTGCAGGCATGGCGGGCGCGCTGTTCGGACTGAACTACTCCTCCGTCACCGCCCCCAAGTTCAACTTCAACACCTCCATCAACATTCTGGTGTTCGTGGTGCTGGGCGGCATGGGCAACATCCTCGGCTCCGTCATTTCCGCCACAGTTCTGTATGTGCTGCCGGAGGCTCTGCGGGGCCTGCAGGATTACCGCATGATTCTGTACGCGATCGTTCTGATTCTGGTCATGCTGTTTACCTGGTCTCCCAAGGTCAAGGAGTTCATGTCCGTAATTGCCGATAAGGCATCCGGTGTATTCAAGAAGAAGGAGGCGGGAACCAATGAATGAGTACAGTAAGAAAATGGTCAAGGTTCCTACCATGAACCTGTTTCGGGAGCAGGACAAGGACAAGCAGCCTGTTCTGGACGTGCGCAACCTGGGCATTGACTTCGGTGGCCTGACTGCCGTGGACGGCTTTAACATCACCGTGGGGCCCACCGAGATTTCCGGCCTGATCGGCCCCAACGGCGCGGGCAAGACCACCATTTTTAACCTGCTCACCGGCGTGTACCAGCCCACCCGGGGCAGCGTTCTGATCAACGGCATCGACATCAAGGGAATGCCCACCCACAAGGTCAACCGCCTGGGCATCGCCCGTACCTTCCAGAATATCCGCCTGTTCTCCGACATGACCGCGCTGGACAATGTCAAGGTGGGTATGCACCATGCCATCAAGTGTTCCTTCCTGGGAAGCCTGCTGCATCTGCCCTCCTATTATAAGGCGGAGAAGCAGGCAAATGAGAAGGCCATGGAGCTGCTGGACTTTATGGGTCTTGCCGACGTGGCCGACGTGAAGGCGGGAAGCCTTCCTTACGGTGTTCAGCGCCGTCTGGAAATCGTCCGGGCGCTGGCTACCAATCCGTCTATCATTCTGTTGGACGAGCCGGCCGCCGGTATGAACCCCAGCGAAACCACGGAGCTAATGCACCAGATCCGCCGCATCCGCGACACCTTCCACATCGCCATTTTCCTCATCGAGCACGATATGAATCTGGTGATGAACGTGTGCGAGGCCATCGCGGTGGTGAACTACGGTCGGCTGATCGCCAAGGGCACCCCCGATGAAATCCGGGCCAACCCGGCGGTTATCGAAGCTTACTTAGGTAAGGAGGACAGTGCAGATGCTGAAAATTGAAGATATGCACGTCTATTACGGCGCCATCCATGCCATCAAGGGCGTGACCTTTGAGGTAGGCGAGGGCGAGATCGTGGCTCTGATCGGCGCCAACGGCGCGGGCAAGTCTACCATTCTGAAAACCGTATCCGGCCTGATGCACCCCCGCAGCGGCTCCATCACCTTCTGCGGGCAGGACATCGGACACACCGATGCCTATAAGCTCCTGCGCACGGGTCTGGCCCACGTTCCCGAGGGACGGCGGATCTTTCTGCAAATGACGGTGCAGGAGAATCTGGAGATGGGTGCTTATGTTAATAAGGAAGTCTCTCCGGCTGATCTGGAAATGGTATTCAACTACTTCCCCCGGCTGAAGGAGCGCCGTAAGCAGATCGCGGGCACCCTCTCCGGCGGCGAGCAGCAGATGCTGGCCATGTCCCGTGCCCTCATGAGCCACCCCAAGCTCATGATGCTGGACGAGCCTTCCATGGGTCTGGCTCCGATTCTGGTGGATCAGATTTTCGACATCATCAAGGAGCTGCACAAGGCAGGCACCACCATTCTTCTCGTGGAGCAGAATGCCCGCAAGGCTCTGCAGATTGCCGACCGGGCCTACGTTCTGGAAACAGGTAAGATCACCCTGAGCGGCACCGGTGCGGAGCTTGCCAGCTCCGACGCGGTGAAAAAAGCCTATCTGGGCGGCTAAATGAAATATTTGCGCACCCCCTGCATAGAATTGCAGGGGGTGTGTTTTTATGTGCCGGAAAAATCACCTGCATGGGTGCTGTATTATCGCCTTTGGACTTGGACTGATTGTAGGGCACTGCCTGGAAAGCTGGTTTCTGTGCTGCTGCGGCGGCATCATCCTGCTGATTCTGGGCTGCTGCGTTATGAGAAGAAGATAGTTCTATTCTTGTCCCAGTGCGAATACAATGTAGCACACACAATGGGATAAGGAGTGATCCGACAGTGGACGTGAATTTTCAGAATCGGGACTATACCTGCCTGAATCCGGCAGTGCGTGAGCTGCACAGCAGCGAGCAGACCCAGGAGATCCGGCTGACCGAGGGAATGCCGGACGTGGGAAGAATTTTGTCCGCCTGGGGCCAGCCGATTTTACGGAGCAAGGAGTGGGGCGTCGACACCCTGAACTATACCGGCGGCATGATGGTGTGGGTGCTGTATGCCCCGGAGGACGGCAGTCCCGAGCGGTGCATCGAGGGCTGGATCCCCTTCCAGCTGCGCTGGGACCTGCCGGAGGAGCTGCCCGAGGGACAGCTGCGTCTGCGGCTGCTGCCACGGTTGGTGGATGCCCGCAGTGTATCTCCGCGGAAAATACTGGTTCGGGCCGGTATGAGCGCCATGGCGGAGGCATTTGTACCAGTCCGCGTGTCCCTTCCGGAGCTGGAATCGGTCCCGGATGGGGTGGAACTGCTGAAACGGACATACCCCATGCGGCTTCTGAAGGAGGCGGGGGAAAAGGCCTTTGTGCTGGACGAGGAACTGACACTGCCGGATTCCGCACCCCGGCCGGAGCAGATTATTTATTACCGGATGGAGCCGAGGGTGAGTGACCGGAAGGTGCTGACGGAAAAGGTGGTGTTCCGGGGAAATGCCAACCTCCACACGCTGTACCGGGGTGAAGGGGGACAGTATCAGAGCTGGGACTTCGACCTGCCCTTTTCCCAGTTCGCGGAGCTGAGCGGGGAGTATGGCCCGGACGCACAGGCGGAATTTGCGCTTTGCCCCACCAGCATGGAGCTGGAAGCGGATGACGAAGGCCGTCTGCGCTTCAAATGCAGCATCACCGCCCAATACTGCGTTTCCGACCGGGAGCAGCTGAGTGTTGTGGAGGATGCCTACAGCCCCAACCGGGAGCTGACCCTCCATGCCGAAACGGCAGAGTTTCCCGTGGTTCTGGAAAACCGCCGGGAGACGGTCTATGCTCAGGGAACGGTGCCGGCCCAGACGGATTCGGCGGCAGACGTGGCGCTCCTGCCGGATTTTCCGAAACAAAGGTATCGGGACAGCGGTGTGGAGCTGGAGCTTCCCGGCGTATTCCAGACGCTGTACCGCGAAGCGGACGGCACTCTGAACGCGAGCACGGCCCGCTGGGAGGGCACTGTGACCCTGAACGCCGACGGGAATGCCAGATTGTCGGCGGTTCCGTCTCCGACGGCGCCTCAGTCCTCTGCCGATGGCGGCCAGATTGCAATGAAGGCGGAGCTGCCTCTGGAAATGACCGTCATGGCAGTGCAGAAGCTTCCGTTGGTGACCGGTCTGGCATTGGGAGAGGAACGCAGGCCGGATCCCGGTCGGCCCTGCCTGATCCTGCGCCGGGCGGGAAGCGACAGCCTGTGGCAGATCGCCAAAGCAACCCATTCCACCGTCAGCTCCATCCGGGAGGCCAACGGCCTGCAAAATGATCCGGCGCCGGGGCAGCTGCTGCTGATACCGGTTCTATAAAAACATAGAAAGCGCCGCACCGGGGGAGAACCGGTGCGGCACTTGACAGTTGGTCGCATTGCTGTGGGGGTGTACTGTCATAATTAGAATACCCCAGAGCGGGTGTCAAAATCAACAAAAATTTGTCGAATTTCAATTATTTATTGACTCGGAGTCCTTCAGCGCGATTTCGTACACAGCGTTTTTGGGCATGCCCAGCTCCTTTGCGGCCTGCTTCACCGCGTCCTTTCGGCTGACACCCTCCGCAATCAGCTGGGAAACCCGGGCGGCGGCGTCGGTTTCGGAGGGAGACTCCTCCTGCTGGGCAGGAGCGCCCGCCACAATGAGGACAAACTCTCCCTTGGGTGGATTTTCGGTGTAGTGGGCCACCGCTTGGTCAAGGGTGGTGCGGACGACCTCCTCATGAAGCTTGGTCAGCTCCCGGCACAGGCTGATGGGCCGGTCACCGCCGAAGGCTTCCGCCAGATCGGTGAGGGTGGCCAGCAGCTTGTGGGGCGCTTCGTAGAAGATCATAGTGCGCCGCTCTTTTTTCAGGGAATCCAGATGCTCCCGTCGGCTTTTTTTCGCGGTGGACAGGAAGCCCTCAAAGCAGAACCGTCCGGTGGCCTGTCCTGAAATGCTCAGGGCGGTGATGGCGGCGCAGGGGCCGGGAATGGCGCACACGGGGATTCCCGCGGCGGCGCACTGCTTCACCAGATCCTCACCGGGGTCGGAGATGGCGGGGCTGCCCGCGTCGGACACCAGCGCGCAGGTCTCTCCGGCGAGGATGCGCTCCACGATTTTGCCTCCCTGCGCGGCTTTGTTGTGCTCATAGTAGCTGACGAGACTCTTTTTGATGCCCAGATGGTTGAGAAGTTTCAAAGTGACCCGGGTATCCTCCGCGGCGATAAAATCCGCATTTTCCAGCGTTTCCCGGCAGCGGACAGAAATATCCCCCAGATTGCCGATGGGCGTGGGGACAAGATACAGCATTCCGGACATAGCAGCCTCCTAGATGTGATAAATTTCGCGGTACGCCGGGGTGGGGGAGCCATCCGCTTCCCGCAGGACCACCTCCTCCAGATGGAGGCCCGGCTTCGCGCCCTTTCGGAATTGGAGCAGGATGAGGCTGACAGGGCCGTTCTGACGGTGCCGCACCAGCCGCAGCCGCTTGGCTTCCAGCGAACATTCCGACCCGGCAGTGATCAGCTCCGCCAGTCGTTCCGGTCGATGAACCAGAAAAAAGTCTCCGCCGTATTTCAGCGCGTGGGAAGCCGCGCCCATCAGCTCCCGGGCAGAGCACAGATCCTCCCGCCGGGCAAGGGGTGTTTCCCTACTTGCCGGGCCGCCGGAAAAATAGGGCGGATTGGAGACGCACACCGAAAAGCTTCCGGGAGAAAACCTTTCAGATACCGACCTGAGGTCTGCGCATATACTCTCCATACGGGAAGCCAAAGCGTTGCGCTGAATATTGTAAAGCGCCGCCAGATGGGCGTTTTCGTCAATTTCCAGCCCGGTGACGGTACAGTGTTCATTCTGGCTGCACAGCAGCACCCCAAGGGTGCCGCAGCCGGAACCGAGATCCAGCACCCGGGCGTTTTTCGGCAGACGGACAAAGGAAGAGAGCACCATGGAATCGGTGCTCAGCGGAAAGGCCCCGGCGGGAACCTCCAGGGTAAAACCGTTCGGTAAAAATTCCATAATTTCAGAAAAGAAAACTGGCCTGCGCAAAGCTGCGCAGGCCAATTACAAGCGTATGAAGAATAATTAGCCTTCCTCGATCGCTTCGTTGGGGCACTGCTCGGCGCAGGAGCCGCAGGAAACGCAGACATCAGCGTCGATGACGTACTTGCCGTCGCCCTCGGAAATGGCCTCGACGGGGCACTGCTCAGCGCAGGAACCGCAGGAGACACAAGCGTCAGTAATAACGTAAGCCATGATAATTACCTCCGTATCGTATTTCTGTTCTACATATGTAGTAACGTACCCTCATTGTAGCATGGATTTTTGAAAATGCAATTCCTTTTTGCAAATTTTTTTGGAATAATTTTTTCCTCGGCTGGCGATGCTTTTCTGAAACAGGAAGGAAGCGGGGAAATACGATGCGTTACCACAGTTCCATGGAGTCGCTGATCCAGACGGCGGCCCGAAAGGCAAGGGATTTAGGGCACAGCTACGTAGGTTCTGCCCACCTGCTGCTGGCGCTGACCTCGGAAGCGGGGGGTATGGGACTGATGCTTCGGCAGCTGGGAATGGAGCCGGAGCTGACGGAGGCCCTGGCACAGCTGCTGTACGGCGCGGGTACGCCGGATCTGCCCCTGCCACAGGGTCTGACGGAGGAAGCCCGGACATTGCTCAGGGACGCGGCCCGGGAGGCAAAGCAGCAGAGGTGCCGCCTTGTCCGGCCGCAGCATCTGGTGCTGGCAATGGCCCGGCGGGAACACTGCGGCGCAGGGGAGCTGCTGAAAGCCGGCGGCATCACCGCGGATACCCTGTTCACATACACCGTGGATTATATGCAGTGGGAGCGGCAGACGCTCGCAAGGGAAAAAAAGGAGGCGGTCACTTTGAGACTGTTGGAGCAGTTCAGCGAGGATCTGGTCGCGAAGGCTTCCACTATGGAGCCGGTGATCGGACGGGAAAAGGAGATCGACATGGTCGTCGGCATCCTGTGCCGGAAATGCAAGAATAACCCGGCGCTGGTGGGGGAGCCCGGCGTGGGCAAGACCGCCATTGCCGAGGGGCTGGCTCAGCGGATGGCTATGGGGAACGTGCCGCCCCAGCTGAAGGAAAAGAGACTCGTGAGTCTGAACATGGCCTCTCTGGTGGCGGGCACCAAGTACCGGGGCGAGTTTGAGGAACGGCTGCGGGATGTACTGGCGGAGATCCGCCGCAGCGGAGATGTGATTTTGTTTGTGGATGAAATGCACACCATCGTGGGCGCGGGGGCTGCCGAGGGGGCTATTGATGCGGCCAATATCTTCAAGCCCGCCCTTGGCAGAGGGGAGCTGCAAATGCTGGGTGCCACCACCCGGGACGAATACCGCAAGTATATCGAAAAGGACGCGGCGCTGGAACGGCGGTTCCGCCCCGTGGCGGTGGAGGAGCCGTCTCAGGAGGCCACGCTGGCGATTTTGAAGGCTCTGCGTCCGGGATTGGAGCGGCATCACCATCTGCGGATCTCCGACGACGCCCTGAAGGAAGCGGTGCGGCTGTCCACCCGGTATCTGCCGGATCTGTACCTGCCGGATAAGGCTATCGATCTGCTGGACGAGGGGGCCTCCCGGGCACGGATGGAGGAGACGCAGTCCAGCCGGGGCGGCGCTGCCCGGAAGGAATTGGAGGAAGAATTGCAGGGAGCCGTCCGGGAGCGGCAGTTTGAGCGGGCGGCTGAGCTGCGGGATAAAATGCAGAATCTGAGCAAGCCAGCCCTCCGCAGCCGCGGTGTTACCGGGTCGGATATTGCCTGGGTGGTGTCCCAGCGAACCGGAATTCCCGTAGGGCGGCTGACTGCCAGCGAACGGGAACGGCTGCTGGAATTGGAGGGGCTGCTGTCGGCTCAGGTCATCGGGCAGGAGAAGGCGGTGTCCGCCGTGGCAGAGGCGGTACGCCGGGGCTACTCCGGTATCCGGGACGCGGGCCGTCCCATTGCAAGCCTTTTGTTCACCGGTCCCACCGGTGTGGGCAAAACCGAGCTGTGCCGGGCGCTGGCCCAGGAGGTGTTCGGCTCCCGGGAGGCCATGCTCCGGCTGGACATGACGGAGTACACGGAAAAACAGAGCGTGTCCCGGCTTATCGGCGCGCCTCCCGGCTATGTGGGTTATGAGGAGGGCGGCAAGCTGACGGAAGCGGTGCGCCGCCGTCCCTACAGCCTGGTGCTCTTTGACGAGCTGGAGAAGGCCCACCCGGAGGTGCTGGGCATCCTGCTGCAAATCATGGAGGAAGGTGTGCTCACGGATTCCACCGGGCGGCGGGTCAGCTTCCGCAACACCATTGTGGTCATGACCTCCAATATTGGCGGGCAGATCCGGGGCGAAGGGCTGGGCTTCTGCGCCGGGGGGCGTTCCGCGGAGGTGAGCGAAGCCCTGCGGCAGGCCTTTTCGCCGGAGTTTCTGGGGCGCATTGACCAAAATGTGCATTTTGAAACCCTTGGAAAGGGAGCCATGGAGGCCATCGCCTGGAAGTATCTGCGCCAACTTCAGGAGCGTACCGCCGCCATGGGCACCCAGCTCCAGCTGCCCCCGGAGCTGGTCGGCTTTCTGATGGAGAAATGCCCCGGAAAGGACGGGGCAAGGCAACTGCGCCGTCTGGTGCAGACGGAAGTGGAGGGGCCGCTGGCCAGCTTCCTGCTGCGCTGTTCCCGCAAGCCCAGCCGGGTGAAGCTCCGCATGGAGGGGGGCGCGCTTTCCTTTTGTACCTGATTTAGTAGAACGGTTGTTCGAAAAAGTGGCGAAATATCAGAAAAAATGGGCTGACAAGAAGAAAAAGATTGATTTTTCTCACACGGGGTAGTATACTGTCTACAAATGGAGCAAAAGGGTAGTAAAGTGGAGTAAAAGGGAAGGGGGGAAGCGGATGATCGGCAAGTATAGCGCGAAGCTGGACGACAAGGGCCGTCTGTTTGTGCCCGCGAAGCTCAGAAGTGAGCTGGGAGAGACCTTCTTCGTGACGCTGGGCGTCAACTGCGGTCACCGCTGCCTGACCGTCTATACCGCCGCCGAGTGGCAGCGGCTTTCCGACAACTTCAACGCCCTGAGTATTTCCCAGCGGGCGGGAGCCACCAGCCTGATCTTCATGAACGCGGCGGAGTGTACCCCGGATAAGCAGTTCCGCTTCGGCCTGACCCAGTTCCTGCTGGATTACGCCGGCATCGACCGGGAGGTCATGATCGTGGGCCGGGCCGGTCAGGCGGAGATCTGGGACGCCAGGGAATTCGAAGCCTTTGAGGCGGAGAACCTCACCCCCGAAAAACTGCTGGCATCGTTGGAGGCAATCGGACTATGAGCGAATTTCATCATGTCTCCGTATTGCTGGAGGAGTGCATCGAGGGGCTGAATATTAAGCCCGACGGCATCTATGTGGACGGCACCCTGGGCGGCGCGGGCCATTCCAGCGTCATTGCCTCAAAGCTCACCACCGGGCGGCTCATCGGCATCGACCGGGACCCAGTGGCCCTGAAAGCGGCGGGGGAACGGCTGGCCCCCTACGGCGACCGGGTTACGCTGGTGCACAGCAACTTCTGTGAGCTGGACACCGCGCTGGACAGCTTGGGCATCATCGGTGTGGACGGCATCCTGCTGGATCTGGGCGTATCCTCTCCCCAGCTGGACGACGGGCAGCGAGGCTTTTCCTACATGGCCGACGCGCCGCTGGATATGCGCATGAACGGGCAGGATTCGCTGGATGCCAAGCAGATCGTGAATCACTGGTCTTATGAAGAATTAAAGAGAATCCTCTATGATTACGGTGAGGAGCGCTTCGCCCCCCGGATCGCCGCTGCCATCTGCAAGCGGCGGGAGGAAAGGGAAATCGAAACCACGCTGGAATTGGTGGACATTATCCGCGGTGCTATGCCCGCCTCCGCCCTGCGGGAGAAGCAGCACCCGGCAAAGCGCAGCTTTCAGGCCATCCGCATTGCCGTCAACGATGAGCTGGGCAGTGTGGAGCGGGTCATGAAGAAGGCGGTTCCGCTGCTGAATAAAGGCGGACGGCTGGCAGTCATCACTTTCCATTCGCTGGAAGACCGCATTGTGAAACAGGCCATGGCGGAAGCAGCCAAGGGCTGCACCTGCCCGCCGGAGTTCCCGGTGTGCGTCTGCGGCAAGAAGCCCCAGGTGAAGATCATCACCAGAAAGCCCATCGTTTCCGGCGAGGAGGAGTTGGAGCGCAACCCCCGTGCCAGAAGCGCGAAGCTGCGTATTTGCGAAAAACTTTAAGTCCGAAAGGAAGTCTTTCTCCATGAATCAGAAACCGAAAATCCAATATGTGGGACAGTTTTATATTCATGGCAGTGAAGCCCGGCAGCTGGAGCTTCAGGAGAAAAAGAAGCGTGCCAAAAGCAAGCTTCCTATGGAGCGGCTGCATAAGGCGGAGGTCATCTATCTGGATCCTGTGGCGATTTTTGGCATCACCGTGGCTCTCATCATGCTGGCGGTGATGATCGTGGGCGCTGTGCGGATCCATGCCGATTGGCAGGAGTACCGTGTCATGTCCGACTACGTTTCCCGCCTGAACAGTGAGAACGCGCAATTGCAGGCGGATTACCGCTCCCAATACGACCTCGAGGACATCCGTGTCAAAGCGGCGGCACTGGGCATGGTGCCCAAGTCGGAGCTTGAGAAGCGGACGGTGTACGTCACTGTGCCTCAGCCGGAACCGGAAATGACCTGGCTGGAGGAGATTCAGTGGTTCTTAAACGGCCTGTTCGCATAATCCGGCGTCCGTCCCATACAATGTGATATAAGCTGCGATGGGCGGCGAGGGTTTCCCTTGCTGCCCATTCTTAACAATTGCGGCAAGGGGGGCGGACAATGGAAAAGAAGTATGACCGTCTGCGGCTGAATACGGGCCAGCACCGGCGGGTGATGCTGGCGGCGCTGGTGCTGGGGCTGCTGGCGTTTGTGCCGGTGGGCGGGCGGCTGTACGGTTTGATGATCCGGGACTATGAATACTACGCGGATCTTGCCCTGCGCAACCAGACCCGCACCACCTCCGTCAATGCCAACCGGGGAGAGATCTTCGACCGGAATATGGATGTGCTGGCCTCCTCGGTGACGGTGGAGAACGTGTACTTAGACCCCCACGAATTAAAGCAGTCCAAGGCGGATATTGCTGATCTGTCCCGGACGCTGGGAGAAATACTGGAAAAGGACCCGGTGTGGATCGCCCAGCAGGCGGCGGATACAAAGAAACGCTATAAGCAGGTGGGGGCCTTCGTCAGCGAGGAAACCGCCGCAAAGATCCGGGACTACATCAACGCAAAGAGCATTTCCGGCATCCATCTGGAACCCACCTCCAAGCGGGTGTATCCGCAGAACAGCCTCGCCGCTCAGGTCATCGGCTTCACCAATGCTTCCGGCGACGGCTGTGAAGGGGTGGAGGCGGCCTATGATTCTTACCTCTCCGGCAGGACCGGGCGGGTCATCACCACCAAGGGCAATAACGAAATGGATATGCCCTTTTCCTACGAAAACTACGTCTCCGCCCGGCAGGGGGACAGCGTGGTGCTGACGCTGGACGCTACCGTGCAGGCCTGCCTGGAAAAACAGATGCAGGCGGCTATCGGACGATACGATGTACAAAACGGGGCCTTTGGGCTGGTGATGAACTGCAAAACCGGGGAAATCCTCGCCATGGCGACCCTGGGAAGCTATGACCCCAACAGCTATCTGGAAGTGGCGGATCCGGATGTTTCGGCACAGCTGGAGGAAATGCGCCTTAGCTACCTTTCCCTACAGCCGGACAGTGAGGAATTTCTTTCCGGGCAGAAGGCCTACAGCGAGGCCCTGTCTGCCGCCCGGCTCAAGCAGTGGCGAAACCGGGTGCTGTCCGACGGCTATGAGCCGGGTTCCACCTTCAAGGTGCTGACTATGGCGGCGGCCCTGGACTGCGGTGCCATCGATCTCAACACCTCCTTCCACTGTTCCGGCTCGGAGCAGATTCCGGGCCGTGCCCAGCGGCTCCACTGCTGGCGTTCCGCAGGTCATGGGGCCGAGAAAACGCCCCAGGCATTGCAGAATTCCTGCAACATCGCCTTTGCCCACATTGCCCTGAAGCTGGGCGGGGAGCGGTTTTATGAGTACATTGAAAAATTCGGGATTCTGGAAAAAACCGGAATCGATCTGGCGGGGGAGAGCAAGGGCGTGTTCTTTGACAAGGCCCTGGTGACCAACACCGACAAGTGGGGCACCGCATCCCTGACCTCCGGTTCCTTCGGCCAGACCTTCAAGATCACTCCCCTGCAGCTGGTGCGGGCCATTTCCTCTGTGGTCAACGGCGGGTATCTTCTGGAGCCTTACATCGTTTCTGAGATCATCGACGCCGATGGAAATACCGTCATGCAGGCGGAACCGACGGTGGTTCGGCAGACCATCTCACAAGAAACCTCCGACACCATGCGTACCCTCATTGAATCCGTTGTCACCGAGGGCACGGCGAAAAACGCCAAGGTGGCGGGCTTCTCCATCGGCGGCAAAACCGGAACCAGCGAAAAAATTGACGTTTTCGACGAAAACGGCCAGCGGGTGCTGGATAAGATCGTGTCCTTCGTGGGCATCGCCCCCATGGACGATCCGGAGTATATCGTGCTGGTAGCGCTGGACACCCCCTCCCGGCAGACGGGCATCTATATCTCCGGCGGCGTCATGGCGGCGCCTACGGTGGGGGCTGTGATGGCGGACATTCTGCCCTATCTGGGGGTGGAACGGCACTTTTCTGAGGAGGAAGAACAGGGAAAAGAAATCGTTTTGGAGAAATATATCGACTTGACAGGAAAGGACGCAGAGAGTAAACTAAAAAGAATAGGACTTTCCGCGCAATTTGTCGGAAACGGGGAGATGGTGACCGCCCAGATTCCCGAGCCGGGACAGACGGTGCCCGGCGGCAGTCAGGTGCTGTTGTACTTAGGGCAGGAGCCGGAGCGGGAAACGGTGGAGGTACCGGACTTTGCCGGGATGAACCGCCAGCAGGCCAGCGACGCTGCCGGAAAGCTGGGCCTGTACATTCTGGTCACGGGCAACGACGAAATTTCCATGCAGGTCACCGCGACAGCTCAGAGCGTCCCGAAGGGAACGAAAGTCCCCGCGGGCACCACAATTACATTGGAATTCACCGACACAGCGGCACGGGACTGACCGTGCCGGGAGGATTTGAATATGAAGCTGAGAGAATTATTGAAGGACATTCCGGTACTGGAATGTACCGCAGATTTGGAGACGGAGATCACTGTCATTTGCTACGATTCCCGGAAAGCAGAGTCGGGGTGCCTGTTCGTGGCGGTGACCGGCTTTGCCGCCGACGGCAACCGCTTTATCCCCATGGCGCTGGAAAAAGGCGCGGCGGCGGTGGTCACGGCGAAAAAGCCCGAACAGGACATTCCTTATATTCTGGTGGAATCCGACCGGCTGGCGCTGGCAATGCTTGGCTGCAATTTCTATGGACACCCCGCCAAATCCATGACCATGATCGGCGTTACCGGCACAAACGGCAAGACCTCCTCCACCCTTCTTCTCAAGCAGGTGCTGGAAAAAACGCTGGGGGCCAGGGTGGGCCTGATCGGCACCATGGCGAACATGATTGGCGAGAAAACCATCCCCACCGAGCGAACCACCCCGGAAAGCCTAGACTTGCAGGCCCTGTTTGCCAGAATGCGGGACTGTGGCTGCACCCACGTGATCATGGAGGTTTCCAGTCACGCCATCACTCTGGAGCGCATCGGAGGCGTACACTTTGACGTTGCCGCCTTTACCAACCTGACGGAGGATCATCTGGACTTCCACAAGACCATGGATGCCTACTGCGACGCGAAAGCCGAGCTGTTCCGCCGCTGTGACCGGGCGGTCATAAACGCCGATGACAGCTATGCAGGCCGAATTCTTGCCGCTGCCGCTTGCCCGGTGCTCACCACCTCGGTAACAACGAAGGAGGGCCTTCATGCGGAAAACGTGGAGCTTCACGCCGAGGGCATTTCCTTTACGGCGGTTTATGGGGAGGAACGGGCGTCCGTGAAGCTGCCCATTCCCGGCCGGTTCACGGTGTACAACGCCCTGACGGTGCTGGGCGTGGCCTGCCAGCTGGGCATTTCCCTTTCAGACTGCGCCGAGGCCCTGAAAACCGCCAAAGGCGTCAAGGGACGGGTGGAGGTGGTCCCCACTCCGGGAACGCCCTACAGTGTTCTTGTTGACTACGCCCACACCCCGGACGGACTGGAAAATGTGCTGCGCTCCGTCCGGGATTTCTGCCGGGGCCGCCTGATCTGCGTCTTCGGCTGCGGCGGCGACCGGGATCCTCTGAAGCGCCCCATTATGGGAAGGATCGGCGTGGAGCTGTCGGACATCGCCGTCATCACCTCCGACAATCCCCGCACGGAACCACCTATGGCTATCATTGAGGACATACTGAAAGGGGTAAATCAGGAAAACGGGGAATATATTGTGATTGAGGACCGCCGCAGAGCCATCAGATATGCTATGGACATTGCGGAAAAAAATGATATAATTGTCCTTGCGGGAAAGGGACATGAAACCTATCAGGACATTGGCGGGCAGAAGCACCACCTGGACGAGCGGGAGGAAGTTGCTGCCCACTTAAAGGAATTGAGGATATAATATGGCAAACATTACACTCAGGGACGCCGCCCAGTGGTGCGGCGGAACGGTGGAAGAGAAATACGCGGACGTGGCCTTTCACGGCGCGGGCAATGATACCCGCAGCCTTCAGCCGGGCCAGCTGTTCATCGCTCTGCAGGGCGCCCGGGACGGACATGACTTCATCCCCGCCGCCATGGAAAAGGGCGCGGCAGCGGTGCTGTGCAGCCGGAGGGTGGGAGACTATCCTGCTATCATCACGGAGGATCCCCGGACGGCTCTGGGAGATATTGCCCGGGAAGCCCTGAAGCGCATCGGCGCGAAGGTGGTGGCGGTCACCGGCTCCGTTGGCAAAAGCACCACAAAGGAAATGATCGCATCGGTGCTGTCCGGCACGTTCCGGGTCAGCAAGACCCCGGCAAACCACAATAATGACATCGGCATGCCCATGGCGATTCTGGATATGCCGGAGGATACCGAGGTGGCGGTGCTGGAAATGGGCATGAACCATTTCCGGGAGATCGCCTACCTGTCCTGCATCGCCCATCCGGACATTGCGGTGATCGTCAACATCGGCACCGCCCATATGGAGTTTCTGGGCACCCAGCAGGGCATCCGGCAGGCAAAGCTGGAAATTCTGGAGGGCATGACGCCCCAGGGAATGCTGCTGCTTAACGGTGATGACACCTTGCTCCGCTGTCTGGATGTGATGCCCAAGCAGAGAATTACCTACTTCGGGAAAAGTGAGGGCTGCGACGTGCAGGCGCTGGACGTGGGCCAGCGGGGCGGTACGCTTTGCTTCCAGGTGCAGGCAGGGAGGCTGACCTTCCCGGTGGAGATGGCGCTGGAGGGCGAGCACTATGTGTCGGACGCCCTGGCGGCGGTGGCCGTGGGACTGAAGCTGGGGGTTCACCCGGACAAAATCGGGCAGCAGCTGGACGCCTTCCGGAATATGTCCGGTCGGCAGGAGATTTTCGAAGCAAAGGGCTGCACCATCATCAACGACTGCTACAATGCCGGCCCTGAGTCCATGGCGGCGGCGCTGAACGTACTGGGCAACCGTCCCGGACGGCACATCGCCGTGCTGGGGGATATGCTGGAGCTGGGGGACTGCGCCCAGGCGGAGCACTATAAGATCGGCCGCATCGCGGCGGAAAAGGCGGACATGGTTTTCACTTTCGGCCCCCACGCCGGGCGGGTGCTGGACGGCACCATTACCGGCGGTATGCCGGAAAATATGGGCCGTGCCTTTGAAAGCCGGGAGGAGCTGGCGGCGGCCCTCCGGCGGGCGGCGAAGCCGGGAGACGTGATCCTGTTCAAGGGAAGCCATGGAATGCATCTGGAAAAAATATTGGAAGCCTTCCTGAAAGAAGAGAAATAACGGAGGACGACTTATGACACGTATTCTGATAACCGGTGTGGTGGGCTGTGCCCTGAGCTGGGCGCTTGGTCATTTTCTGCTGCCGGTGCTCCACGCCCTGAAGGCCGGCGCTTCCATCCGGGAGATCGGCCCAACCTGGCACAATAATAAAACCGGAACCCCCATCATGGGCGGTCTGATGTTCATTTTCGCGGCCATTCTGTGCCTGCTGGGGAATCTGCCTTCCATGACGGACTATTCCGTGTTCTTTGTGCTGGTGCTGGCCCTGTGCTTTGGCTTCATCGGTTTTCTGGACGATTTTACCAAGGTGCGCTACCATCGGAATCTTGGCCTGACTTCCCTGCAGAAGGCCATGCTGCAAATGGCGGTGTCCGCCTTGTTCCTGTATGCCATGTACAAGGCCGGGGTCATGGATACCCATCTGTACATCCCCTTCTGGAACAAGAGCTTCAATCTGCACCCCATTGTTTACATTTTCTTCGCTATGTTCGTCATGGTGGGCTGCGTCAATTCGGTGAATCTGACGGACGGCGTGGACGGCCTGTCCAGTTCCGTGACATTGCCCGTGATGGTGTTCTTCACGGCAGCTTCCGTGGCGTTGGGCAAATATGATCTTGCGCTGCTTCCCGCGTCTTTAGTGGGCGGCCTGATTGCCTACCTGACCTACAACTGGCACCCTGCCAAGGTGTTCATGGGCGACACCGGCTCCCTGTTTTTGGGCGGCGTGGTCTGCGCCATGGCATTCGCTCTGGAAATGCCCCTGATTTTGATTTTGGTGGGCTTTGTCTATATCTGCGAGACCATGTCGGACATTTTGCAGATCTCCTACTTCAAGCTGACCCACGGCAAGCGCCTGTTTAAGATGGCACCTATCCACCACCATTTTGAGATGTGCGGCTGGAAGGAAGAGAAAATCGTGCTGAGCTTCGCCAGCGTGTCTGCCCTTATGTGCATCCTGGCCTGGTTCGGCATTTCCGGTTTGATCGGATAAAGGAATAAACTGTCATTGCGAACCAGTGACCGATGTCACTGGTGTGGCAATCCCCCGGATAAACGGGGAATTGGAAAGGAGCTTCCTATGGCGGGAGAACGGATTCTCCATGCCAAAGAGGAACGCCGTCCGGCATCAGGGCGGACAGGCGATACGGTTGATTACCCCTTTCTGATTCTGGTGCTGCTGCTTCTGGCGGTGGGGCTGACCATGCTGTATTCTGCCAGCTACGCCCAGAGTGAGTACGACACCGGCTATGAAATTTCCACAAAATATCTGCAAAAGCAGGGTTTCTGCGCCCTCATTGGGCTGGCTGCCATGTTCTTTTTCAGCCGGATTCCGGTGAAGGTATGGTATCGTTTCGCATGGCCTCTGTATGGGGTCAGCATTGTGCTCCTCCTGTCCGTGCTGGTCATTGGACAGGAGGTCAACGGGGCGAAGCGCTGGATTAACCTGGCGGGCATCCAGTTCCAGCCCTCGGAGGTGGCAAAGTTCACCATGATCGTCCTGTTCGCAAAACTGACCCGCCGATATGGACAGGATGCCAAGCGGTTCCGCTATGGGGTGCTGGGCTTTGGCGGGGCGCTGATGGGCATTCTGATTCCGCTGGCGCTGGAAAAGCATCTGTCTGCCATCATGCTCATGGGCATGGTGGCGGTGGTCATGATGTTCGTGGCGGGCACCAGCCCCAAGTGGCTGCTGACAGGGGCCGCCGCCGCGGCTGTATTTGTCATCATTTACATCAGCTTCATGGGCTATGCCGGTGACCGGGTCACGGCCTGGCTCCATCCGGAGCAGGACCCCGGGGACACGGGCTATCAGATCCTTCAGTCCCTCTACGCCATCGGCTCCGGCGGGCTGTTCGGCCTGGGCTTCGGCAAGTCCCGGCAGAAATATCTGTACCTGCCCTTCCAGTACAACGACTATATTTTCGCCATCTGCTGCGAGGAGCTGGGTCTCATCGGGGCGCTGGCCATCATCGCTCTGTTCGCCCTGACCATTCTGCGGGGCTACTGGATCGCCCTGCACGCTGTGGACCGGTTCTCCACCGTTCTGGCCTCGGGCCTTGTGACCCTCATCGCGGTGCAGACCATTTTGAACCTTTGCGTTGTCACGAACCTGCTTCCCTCCACCGGTATCTCCCTGCCGTTCTTTTCCTACGGCGGCACGGCACTGGCGGTGAATTTGGGGGAAATGGGCATCGTTTTACAAATATCCCGATTTCGAAATCATAGAAAGCTTCAGGAGGAACCTCTATGAACCTGATTTTTACCTGCGGCGGAACCGCGGGCCATATTAACCCGGCCATCGCTGTGGCAAACCAGCTGCGGGAGAAATATCCGGACTGCAAGATCCTATTCATCGGCGCGGAAGGCCACATGGAAGAAAAACTGGTGCCCCAGGCGGGCTACGAGGTCATGTGCCTGCCCGGCTCCGGCTTGAGCCGGAAGCTGAATTTCGCGGGCCTGAAACAGAATATCCATGCGGTGAAATGCGTACTGGGCGCGGTGAGCCAGTGCAAAAAGATCATCCGAGACTTTCAGGCCGACGCGGTCATCGGCACCGGCGGCTATGCCAGCTTTCCGGCGCTGTACGCCGCCCAGTCCATGGGCATCCCCACCTGCGTCCACGAGAGCAACGCCGTTCCCGGCGTGACTACGAAATTGGCTGCCAGCCGGGCAACCCGTGTGCTGGTGGCCTTTGAAGAGAGCGTCCAGTATTATAAGCACCCGGAAAAAGTGGAAGTCGTGGGAATGCCCGTGCGCAAGGAGTTCCTGTTTACCACAAAAGAGCAGGCCCGTCAGGCGCTGGGCCTCACCGGGCAGGTGGTGGTTTCCGCCTTCGGTTCTCAGGGGGCCAAGGTCATGAACGAGACCATTGCGGATATGCTGCCGCTGGAGCAGAAGGACGGCTTCCCCTTCCACCACATCCACGCCACGGGCAGCTTCGGCAAGGAATGGATGCCCAAGCGGGTGAAGGACAACGGCGTGGATTATGAGAGCTGTTCCGCCCTCGACATCCGGGAGTATATTTACGATATGCCCAATGTGCTGACAGCGGCGGATGTAGTGATTGGTCGCGCAGGCAGCGCAACCTGCAATGAGATTGCCGCCGCGGGAACCCCCTGCATTCTCATTCCCTCTCCCAACGTGACCAATAACCATCAGGAGAAGAATGCCCGGGTGCTGGAAGCAGGGGGCGGCGCGGTGGTGCTGCTGGAAAAGGACTGCACCCCGGAGCGGCTTTACGGCCTGATCCGGCAGCTGCTGGCGGATGATGACCGCCGGGCGGAAATGTCCCGGAAGCTCCACGCCCAGATGAAGCTGGACGCTACGGACCGCATCTGCGCCATTGTGGAGGAGCTGACCAGGCACTAATCGGAGGAAACTTATGGATACAACACAAAAGCCGCGGCAGGAGTCCCAGCGCCGCCCAACCCAGGAGGCCGGGACGCCGAAGCGTTCCCGCCCGGAGGGGGCGAAGGAGCCTCAGCGTCCTGCCCGTCCGGCAGAGGCTGGCCAGGACAGGCCGGTAAAACAGTCTGCCCAGCGTCCCCGTCCCACGGAGGAGCGCCGCCGTGCCCCGGAGGAAAGAAACGAAAGACCCAAGCGCCCGGCGGAAACGGCAGAGAAGCCGAAACGCCCGGAAGAGCGTACGGAGAAACCCAAGCACCCGGCGGAAAAGAAGGAAACCCCGAAACGTCCGGCACCGAAGGCGGCAGCCCACCGGAAGGCCCCGACGGAAAAGAAAACGGCCCGCAAGGATGCCCCAAAACGCCGCCCCGCTGCGGATCCCAACGATATTTCCAACAAAAAACGGGCCTACGGCAACAGTAAGCCCAAAAAGAAGTCCGCTGTGGTGGCTCTGATGGAGAGCATCGAGCAGCAGGCGAAGAAAAACGCGGAAAAGAAAAAGAATGGAAAAACCAACCGCCCCAAGCAGCCAACCCCCGCCGTGATCTACACCCAGCCCGCTGCCTTCAACAGGAATCGGCTGATCGTCCAGCTGGTGACGGTTACCGCTGTGGTGCTGGCGCTGGTCATCGGTCTGTCTGTGTTCTTCAAGGTGGAGCACATTTACGTGTCCGGCGCGGAGGTGTACAGCGAAAGCTCTATCACCGAAGTCTGCGGCATCAGCAAGGGCGACAACCTGCTAACCTTCAGCCACGCCCGGGCCGCCGCCCTGATCCAGGCAAACCGTCCCTATGTCCGGGAGGTACGTTTCGGTATAAAACTTCCGGATACCGTCAATATTATCATTGAAGAAGATGAGGTGGTTTACGCCATCAAGGATCAGACCGGCCAGTGGTGGCTCATGAACTCCGACGGCCGGGTAGTGGAGCAGGGCAACAACGCCAAGGTTGCCAACAACACCCAGGTGCTGGGCGTGGCCCTGCAGGACCCTGTGCCCAATGAGCGGGGCGTGGCATTGGAGAGTGCTCCTGCCGCCGAGGAGGAGACCGCCGCCACCGAGGCTGCGGGGGAGACCGTGCCCTCCTCTGTCCCAGTAACCACCACCGGTGCCCAGCGTCTGGACGCGGCGCTTCAGATTCTGAAGGCGCTGGAAGAGAACGATATTGTAGGCAGTGCCGCCAGTGTGGATGTCAGCCGCATCGACGACATCATTCTTTGGTACGGCACCCGCTATCAGGTCAACCTGGGCGACAGCACCAACCTGGAGCACAAGATTGCCTGCATGAACGCGGTAATCGCCCAGTTGAGTGAGTATCAGTCCGGTGTTCTGGACTGCAGCTTCACCATTTGGCCCAATCAGGTGGGCTACACGCCGTTCTCATAAGGAATAGATGTAATAAATCTGTAAATAATTTGTCCATCAGGAAGATTTTCTATTGACCAAATAGAAAATTAAGGATAGAATAGAGGGAGCATGAGTAAAACGAATCGTAAGCGGAGTCCCCGCGACAGCGAACAGATACATAGGAGGAAGAGTAATATGTCCGAGAATATGCCCGATCGCGTGGTAAAAATCAAAGTAATCGGCGTCGGCGGCGCCGGTAATAATGTTATCAACCGGATGATCGAAGCCGGTGTGGGCGGCGTGGATTTCGTGGTCGTAAACACCGATAAGCAGGATCTCAACAAATCCGTTTGCAAGAATAAGCTCCAGATCGGTGAGAAGCTCACCGGCGGCATGGGCGCCGGCTCCAAGCCCGAGATCGGCAAGAAGTCCGCTGAGGAATCCCGGGCTGCCATTTCCAAGGCCCTGGAGGGCACTGACATGGTCTTTATCACCGCCGGTATGGGCGGCGGCACCGGCACCGGCGCGGCTCCCATCGTGGCGGACCTGGCCCATGAGGCGGGCATCCTGACCGTGGGCGTGGTGACCAAGCCCTTCAAATTCGAGGGTGCCAACCGGATGCGGCAGGCCGAACAGGGCATCGCCGACCTGAACGGCAAGGTGGACTCCCTGATTATCATTCCCAACGACCGCCTGAAATACGTTACCGATCAGAAGATCACCTTCGCCAACGCCTTCGGCATTGCCGACGACGTGCTCAAGCAGGCGGTCACATCCATCTCCGAGCTGGTGGGCTTCTGCAAGAACGTTATCATCAATCTGGACTTTGCCGACGTGTCCGCCGTCATGAAGGACGCGGGCCGGGCGCATATGGGCGTGGGCACCGCCTCCGGCAGGGAGAAGGCCGAGCAGGCCGCTACCGCCGCCGTTTCCAGCCCTCTGCTGGAGACCTCCATCAACGGCGCTACCGGCGTGCTGGTGAACGTCACCGGCTCCAGTGAAATGACCCTGGACGATGTGGAGACTGCCGCCGGAATCGTGCAGGAGGCCGCCAATCCCGAGGCCAACATCATCTTCGGCGCCACCATTGCCGATGATTTCCAGGACGAGATGCGGGTCACCGTCATTGCCACCGGCTTCGAGATGAAGCCCGAGGCACCCGCCTTCGCCCCCAGGGCAGCCGCCGGTTCCACTCCCAAGAAGGCACCCTCCGCACCCAGCTTCGTGCCCGAGGACATCGACACGCCCGTCGCCGCCTCCCAGCAGCCCACCAAGCCTGCGGACATGAGCGACATCGACGAGATTTTCAGCATTTTCAAGCGGTAACGATTTTGCGCATCCCGGCCCCCAGCGGGTCGGGATGCTTTCTGTAAGGGGGAATCCTATGGGCGCCTATGAAGCACTTGCGGCCAGCTATGACCGCCTGACGAATGATGTGGACTACGGGGCCACTGTGGCTTTCTACCGGGAGATTTTGGCGCGGGAGGGCCTGCGCCCCAGAACTGCCGTTGACCTGGCCTGCGGCACGGGATCGGTCAGTATGCTGCTGGCAGAGCAGGGCCTTACGGTCACCGGCGTGGATCTGTCCGAGGAAATGCTGACCGTGGCCCAGCAGAAGGCGGGCGATCTGGAAAACCCGCCCCGGTTCGTCCGCCAGAGCCTGCAAAATCTGGTTCTGCCCCGGGGCGTGGATCTGGCGGTGTGCGCTTTGGACAGTCTGGACTACATCACAGACCCAAAAGACTGCGCCGAGGCCATCCGACGGGTCTACCGGGCTTTAAATCCCGGCGGTATCTTTATTTTCGATGTGAACACCCCCGAGAAACTCCGTGCCATGGACGGACAGGTATTTCTGGACGAGGACGACGATGTATACTGCGTCTGGCGGGGCGAATTTGACGAAAAAACCAACATCTGCTCCTACGGCATGGATCTGTTCCAACGTCGTGGAAATCTCTGGCAGCGCTCCTTCGAGGAGCACAGGGAGTACGCCTACAGCGCGGAACAGCTGACCGGGTACTTAAAGTCGGCAGGATTTACCCACATCCGGGTCTATGGAGACCGCCGGATGGAGCCGCCCCGGGCCGGGGAGCAGCGGATCTATTTCAAAGCGAGAAAGGGAAGAATACGATATGAATGATTATCTGGTTCGCGGCATGAGCATGGACGGCTTTGTGAAGGCTGTAGCCATCCGCTCCACGGAGTTGGTGCGCCGGGGGGCAGAGATCCAAAAGACCACGCCCAACGCCACAGCGGCCTTTGGACGGGCCCTGACGGCGGCTTCCATGATGGGCAACATGCAGAAGGTGGAGAACGGCTCCATGACCCTGCAAATTCGCGGCGGAGGTCCCATCGGCACCATTACGGTGGTCTCCGACGCCGGGGGCAATGTCCGGGGCTGTGTCACGGAGCCGAGAGTGCCGCTGGTGGAGAAATATCCCGGCAAGCTGGACGTGGGCGCCACCGTGGGTACCAACGGCACCATTACGGTCATTCGGGATTTGCAGATGAAGGAGCCTTACATCGGCTCCACGGAGCTGGTATCCGGCGAAATCGGTGATGACGTGACGGCTTATTTCGCCCAGAGTGAGCAGGTGCCTACGGCCTGTGCCCTTGGCGTGCTGGTGGACCGGGATACCAGCGTGAAGGTGGCGGGCGGCTACATTTTGCAGCTGCTGCCCGGCGCGCCGGAGGAAACGATTGCCACGCTGGAGGAAGGCATTCAGCGTGCCGGTGCGGTGACGCCCATGCTGGAAGCCGGCATGACTCCGGAGGAGATCTTAGGTCAGGTCTGCGGCAGCCTGGGCGTGGTGTTCATGGAGACCGCAGAGGTCAGCTACCGGTGCTACTGCTCCCGGCATCGGGTGGAAAGCGCTCTTATCAGCCTTGGCCGGGAGGAGCTGACCCAGATCATGGAGGAGGGAAAACCTTTCCCCGTGGAGTGCCAGTTCTGCGACACCGTGTACACCTTTACGCCGGAGGATGTGAAGGAACTGCTGAAAAGAATCTGATTTTTCCCGATTTCCGCCTGAAATAACAGGAAAAACGCACAAAAAAATAGGACGAAAAAAATCAGAAAAAACGCTTGACAAAATGGTGGGTATTGTGTATAATAAGCCACGTCGCTGAGGTGAGCAACGCCGAAAGCGAGTTCGGGAGCATAGCTCAGCTGGGAGAGCATCTGCCTTACAAGCAGGAGGTCACTGGTTCGAGCCCTGTTGTTCCCACCACCATATTTGGCCCGGTGGTGCAGTCGGTTAGCACGCCAGCCTGTCACGCTGGAGGTCGACGGTTCGAGTCCGTTCCGGGTCGCCAGGTAAGCCACCCACTTGGGTGGCTTATTCTTTTATTGACAAAATTTTTTCTGCTTTAGCTATATCCTTTTTGCATGATCTGTGCTATACTGTATCAGTAAGAGTATCGTGTCGGAAAAACGGCTTTCAGAAAGGATGAGGTTCCTTGACTCGCTTTATCCGACAGCTGTGCGGACTGCTGACCGCTTTTGCGCTTGCTGTCTCCATCGTAATCCCTGCCCACGCAGACCAGGATGAACTGCTTTCCGTCGATGAGGAATCGGCGGCTATGGGCGAAGGATACTACATAGAGCTGCCCGAAGAATCCGCAGAGGATTCCCAGGCCGCGCCTACCGATCCGGACGCCGCAGCGCAAGCGGATCCCCCCTCCGGAAAGAGAGACTGGACGGAGGTCTATACCCACGAATTTCCTCTGTACTCCCAGCTGGACTATCCCAACCAGCGCTACGGCAGCGGCACCATTGCCACCAGCGGCTGCAGCATCACCTCCCTCGCCATGGTGGCCTCCTATCTGACCGGCCATGCATACTACCCCGATGAGCTGGCAAAGTATTTTGGCGGCTATGGAGAAAACAACGTTCAGCGTCTGGAATACGCTGCCCAGCAATTGAAGCTGCCCATCCACAAGGCAGACACCATTCTGGATGTGTTTGCCGCGATGAAAAATGGCGATGTTGCCATCCTTCTGATGAACCATATGTCCATTTTTACGGAGACCCAGCACTTTATCGTCCTCACCGGCATCAATGAAGAGACCGGGAAGTACATGGTCTACGATTCCTATCCGCCCAACTACGAAAAGTGGGATCTGAAACGGGGCTTTGTGGAGGGATTTGAGGAAAAGGATCTGATGCTGGGCTACTGCGGCGGCTGGATCTTCAGCATCCGGGGTATGCCGGAGATTCCCTTCATCTACACCGAAGAAAAGCCCGAGGCAGACCCCCGCTACGGCGTGGAGCTGACCTGGGATGAGCAGCAGCTGCTGGCAAAGCTCATTTGGCTGGAGGCCCGGGGTGAATCCAAGGAGGGCCAGCAGGCTGTGGCCGAAGTGGCGCTCAACCGTCTGGTTTCCGGAGAATACGGTGATACCCTGAGTGAAGTCATCTATGGCGAGGGCCAGTTCCGGACCACCCCCTTCCTGGACGAGGCAGAAGCCTGGCAAGCCCAGTACGAGGCCATCGACGCCGCTCTGGACGGCCCCAACATTCTCCCCATGGATGTCATGCATTTTGCCACCTATCCGGAAAACGACCGTGTCTGGGGAAAAATCGGCGGACATATCTTCTGCTACGGATAGCAAAACAGAATATCGGGCACATGGGAAAGCCATGTGCCCGTTTTTTGTCACAGCTTCAATTTCATAACGCAGTTCAATACCTGCCTGGCTGTCTCCTGCATCTCCCCCAGGGTGATGCCCCCGGGTTTTCCGAAGGTCGCCAGTAGCGTCCCATCCGGTCTGTGCCAGATGTCCGTCAGACGGCGGCTGCCGGGCATCAGCAGGTTGACTCTGGCCCGGACCCGGTAGCCGTTTCCCGTGAGTTCCGGGAATTCCGGGCTGGGCGCGTAGCGCATCCACCAGTCGGTCATCACAAGCCCGCCATAGCCCCATTCTTTCCGGGCAATGGTCTGCACCAATTCAAAATTGTAATGACTCCAAATGCCGTTGATCTTATTGTAGCTGGTCATCAGTGTGATTGGCTTCGCCAGCTTCAGGCAGATCTCAAAGCCCTTCAGGTAGATCTCCCGCAGTGCCCGTTCCGATACGATGGAATCGTTATTGGTTCGGTTAACCTCCTGATTGTTGCAGGCAAAATGCTTGACACAGGCGCTGACCCCCTGAGACTGGATGCCCTTGACCACTGCTGCTGCCATTCGTCCGGTGAGATAGGGATCCTCGGAGAAATACTCGAAATTTCGCCCGCACAGAGGATTGCGGTGGATATTCATGCCTGGCGCCAGCAGCACGTCGCTGCCCCGCTTTTTCATTTCTTCGCCCACCGCCCGATACAATTCCTCCACCAGTCCCGTATCAAAGGTGCAGGCCAGCAGCGTGCCCATGGGCAGCAAGGAGCAGGAATCATAAAGACGAATGCCGGAAGGGCCGTCAGTGGTAGTGATCGGCGGGATCCCCTTTTTCCGCAGGGACTCGGTGACGCCGCCGAAAACACCGGCGTTGCCCCGGGCGCCCAGGGGATTTCCCATGGTATACGCGCCCCGGCTGATAGCCTCCAATTCCCCAAGATCCAGCTGGGCCAGGAAGGCATCCATGGATGTCCTGCCCTCCTTCACGTCCTTCAGCAGGATCCCCCGGTCACCGGTCATGGGAATGTCCTCCGGAAGATCCTCCAGAATGCGCTGCTTCCGGTTCGCCGTTCTTGCAGGTGCCATGCGCCGCACCGGCTCCCCAGCCTGATTGGCCCAGACCGGGAAGGCTTTTTCCGGTGCGCAGGCTTCGGTCATCTGCCGGAACACCCGGAGCGCCGGCACGACATAATCGCCCACGAATGCCGCGTCCCGAACGTTTCGTCCGCAATAGAAGCGGTAGGCGCCACCCTGCAGCACATAGCAGGATTTATGCCCGGTGATACCACTGTCGTCGTAGGAACTGAGCTGGTATTCCGTTACCTTGAGCGTCAGCTCCTGCCGCTGTCCCGGCGCCAGAAGGCCGGTCTTACCAAAGGCCGACAGCTCCCGGGCAGGATTTCCCAAAGGCCCGGAGGGCTTCTGCACAAACAGCATCACCGCCTCTTTCCCGGGGAATTTTCCGGTGTTGACCACCTCGGCACGGAATTCCAGCGGCGCCGTATGCCGGATCGTCACGGAAAAGTCCGTGTAGGACAGGCCATAGCCCAAGGGATACAGCACATCCTCCGGATGGAAGGTTTCAAACCAGCGGTAGCCGACGTAGATGTCCTCCCGATACTCGTTGGCGTTGGGATTGCCGAAACAATCCGCAGAAGGGTAGCTGCGGTAATCCTTTGCCGCCGTATCCGTCAGATGGCCGCAGGGCACAGCCCTTCCGCAAAGGAGGTCCGCGGCGGCATTGCCGCTCTCCATACCGCCCTGCCAGAGGATCATCACCGCGCCGAAGGAATAGTCCTTCAGAAAATTCAGATCGATCATGGCGCCGATATTCAGCAGCAGCACTGCGTCCGGGAATCGGGCAGTAACAGCGGCCAGCATCTGTTTTTCCCCGTCCGTCAGGTAATAGCTGCCCGGCTCCAGCACATTTTCCCGGTCCTCACCGCTGGCCCGGCCCAGCACGATCACCGCCTGATCCGAATTTTCCGCAGCCCGCTCCACCAGTGGGGCCGTGACAGGCATTTCCGGATGGAACCGGGGCCAGGCGCCCCAGCCGCTTTCCTTTTCGGCATTGTCCCGGATCCAGTCTCCATATACCGCAGCCAGATCCTCATTGACCAGCAGATCCTCACAACCACGCAGGCCTTCCAGCGGGCTGACCGTGTAGGGTGCGTTCACATCGCCGCCGGAACCATAGCCGGTGTAGAAATAGTCCTGCTGCCCCCGTCCGAACAGGGATACTCTGGTTCCCTTTTCCAGGGGCAGCACCCGGTTTTCCAGCAGTACCGCCCCCTCGGCGGCCACCCTTCGCAGCAGCGCCGGCATGACGGGATTGACGATTTTCTCCGGGTTGTGATGGGATTTTGACTGGGCCATCAGGCCATTCAGCTGGCCGGCGGCCGCTGCAAGGGTTTCTTTCAGACGCATACGGAAACCACTCCTGTGTGTTGTTTTTCCTATTGTAGCATCGGCCCGGGGGGAAGTCAATAATTCCGAAAAGTGCGCGGCAGGATTTGCATCCCGGGCAAAACTGTGATATGATACAGAAAAAACAGAAAGGTGGTCCCCTATGAAAATCGGAATTCTTGGCGCGGGCAATATTTCCCGCAAGGTTGCCCCGGCGCTCGTAGCCCTGCCGGAGATCGAATGCTATGCCGTTGCCTCCCGGGAGCTGGAAAAAGCGGAAGCCTTTGCCCGGGAGTTCGGCTTTGAGAAAACGTACGGCAGCTACGATGCGCTGCTGTCCGATCCCGAAGTGGAGCTGGTCTATGTGGCTACGCCCCATTCCCACCACTATAATCACATGATGCTCTGCCTGGAACACGGCAAAAACGTCATCTGCGAAAAGGCCTTCACCATGAACGCGGAACAGGCAAAACAGATTTTCGCCGCCGCGAAGGCGCGGAGCCTGTATGTGGCGGAAGCCATCTGGACCCGGTACATGCCCTCCCGGAAAATGATCCAGGACATTCTTGACAGCGGTGTCATCGGAAAGCCCAATACTCTGACCGCCAACCTCTCCTATGTCATTGCGAACAAACCGCGGATCTATGACCCGGCTCTTGCCGGCGGCGCCCTGCTGGACATCGGTGTCTACGGTCTGAACTTCGCACTGATGCACTTCGGCAGCGACATTGTTCGCGTGGAGTCCAGCGTGGCGAAAATGGATACCGGCGTGGATGGAATGGAAGTCATCACCCTCCACTACAGGGACGGTCGCATGGCGGTGCTGACCCACAGCGTCTACTGCCGGTCTGACCGTATGGGCATCATCCACGGTGACAAGGGCTATCTGGTGGTAGAAAACATCAACAATCCCCAGTCCATTCAGGTATTCGACAGGAATGACGGTCTGGTTGCCCGCTATGAAGTGCCGGAGCAGGTCAACGGCTATGAGTATGAGTTCCGTGAAGCCGTCCGCTGCATCGGGGAGGGCAAACCAGAACCGGATTCCATGCCCCACGCCGACACCCTGGCGGTCATGGAAATGATGGACAGCCTGCGCAAAGAATGGGGCGTTGTCTATCCTCAGGAGCAATAAAAAAGGGCCTTGCGTCCACCCGGGGCGTAAGGCTCTTTTTTCGTGTTTCCTCAGCAATACGGGAAATCGGAATTTGGCAAGTTGCACCGCATCACGACAAAGGTTGTCATTGCGAACCAGTGACCGATGTCACTGGTGTGGCAATCCGTTCTCCTTTTGGCATTTTCGTCATCAAGACGTGCAAGGGGATGCGGATTGCCACGCCAGTGTGTGCACTGGCTCGCAATAACATACGAGTATTTTAGTGCGCAAAATAACAATTTTTATCACGGTTATGGTCGAGGGGCCCAAAGGATGTGCGATAACCACCCAGAGTTCGTAACGCATTGCCCGCAGGGGCATCCCTGCAATTTTCCGTGCCGATATTGGAGCGGGATAATCTGTCAACCGAAAAGCACGCAGTCGCCAGGGCCGAGATGGCAGCCGGAAACCCCTTCCCGCGCCCTCACTGCCGCCTCCGCGCAGTCCCCGGAGCAGTGGCCGAATCCCAGCAGCTTCACGCCCAGCTTTTCCAATTCGTCCACCGTCCACTCCACCCGGCACGGCTCCGCCTTTGCCAGATGGATGCCGCCGATCACCGCGTGGATGGGTTTCCCCAGCAGCGCGCGAACCTGCTTTGCCATATTGACAATCCCCGGATGGGCGCAGCCCACCAGAAGCACCAGTCCCTCCTGTGTTTCCAGCGCCAGGCAGATCTCATCCCGGAAATCGTCAGGAACCAGTCCCCCATCCGTCAGATGCACATACCGCTTTGGGATCGTCTCCATACACTCCATACGGGGAAATCCGGAGATCACCGAAGCGCCGGGGCACAGCATCTCCACCCCCGCCACCGGGCAGTATTCGATGCCTTTTTCTTCCAGAAACGCCCGGTCAAAGCCGGCGGACAGATTCCGGCAGCAGCCCTCCCCTTCCGAATACTTTGGTTCAAAGAAGCCTGGGCCGGTGTACACCCGGCGCACCGGATACCGCTCCGCCAGATACCGGAAGCCCCCGGCGTGATCGTAATGGCTGTGGCTGAGAACCACCGCGTCCAGTTTGGACAGATCAGTCCCCAGCTTTTGGGCATTGTACAGCGTTTTTTCGCTGCTGCCGCAGTCAAACAGGATGTTTTTCCCGCCATAGGTAATCTGCATAGACAGCCCATGCTCGCAAAACAGGTCCTTCCGGCCCGTCAGCATATCGTCCATCAATGACATAATCCGCAGCATCATCCCACTCCCCTTTCCGCTTTCCTCATTATACTTCTGTTTTTGCAAAAAGAAAGGAAAACCTATAAAACTGTTGACTTATTTTGTTTTTCCCGGTATAATCTTAAAAGTTTGTTTACATTTTATCGTCCCGAAAGGGCATTACAATCGTCAGCTGTTTTGGAGGTTTTGTTATGCAACGTGAGCATCTTGGCAGCCGTCTGGGCTTCCTTCTTCTCAGCGCGGGCTGTGCCATCGGCATCGGCAACGTCTGGAAATTTCCCTGGATGACCGGGCAGTACGGCGGCGGCGCCTTTGTGCTGATTTATCTTCTGTTTCTTCTGATTCTGGGCGTTCCTGTGCTGACCATGGAGTTCGCGATGGGCCGGGCCGCCCAGAAAAGCCCCCTGAAAATGTACGGCCAGCTGAAACCCGGCACCAAATGGGGCTGGCACGGCTATGTATGCCTGCTGGGAAACGTGGTGCTGATGATGTTCTACACCACCGTATCCGGGTGGATGCTCCAGTATTTTGTGAACACCGCCGCCGGTGCGTTCGCAGGGCTTGACACCGCCGGGATTGAAGCAAAGTTTGGGGAAATGCTGGCCTCCCCCGGCATAATGGCCCTGTATATGGGCATCGTGGTGGTAATTGGCTTTTCTGTCATCTCCCTTGGCGTCCAGAAGGGGCTGGAACGGGTCACCAAATGGATGATGATGTCCCTGATTCTCCTGATGTGGGTGCTGGCTTTCCACAGCATGACCCTGCCCGGCGGCAGTACAGGCCTGACCTTCTACCTGATCCCTGATTTTCAGCGGATGTCCGGCATCGGCGTGGGGAGCGTGATTGTGGGGGCCATGAATCAGGCCTTCTTCACCCTGAGTCTCGGCATCGGCGCCATGGCCATCTTCGGCAGCTACATTGGAAAAGACCACGCCCTCATGGGGGAGGCCATCCGGGTCAGTCTGCTGGACACCATGGTGGCCCTGTGCTCCGGTCTCATCATCTTCCCCGCCTGCTTTGCCTACGGCGTAGACGTAAACAGCGGCCCCGCCCTGATCTTCATGACCCTGCCCAATGTGTTCAACCACATTGCGCTGGGCCGGTTCTGGGGGAGCCTGTTCTTCCTGTTTCTGACCTTCGCCGCCTTCTCAACGGTTCTGGCCGTATTCGAGAATATCGTCTGCTGCGTCAGCGAGATGACACTTTGGAGCCGGAAAAAGACCTGCGCCGTTTGCTGTGTGTGTATGTTCCTGCTGAGTCTGCCCTGTCTGCTGGGCTACAACCTGTGGCAGAATGTCCGTCCCGTCGCCGGACACGACATCTTGGACAGCGAGGATTTCCTGGTCAGCAACATTCTGCTTCCTCTGGGCTCCCTGATTTTCGTCCTGTTCTGCACCACCCGCTACGGCTGGGGCTGGGAGAAGTTCCTCAAGGAAGCCAACGAGGGCACCGGCCTGAAGGTGGCAAAGTGGATGCGGCCCTATATGACCTATATTCTGCCCGTCATCGTTTTGGTGATCTTCGTGGTGGGGCTGGTGGGGTTCTTCTAATATTATTCGATATTATTATAGTAAGAAGCTGTCATTCCGGGCCGGTGTACCGACTCAGAATGACAGCTCTTTTTGTTATCAGGAACGGATGCCAAACAGGGGCCGGGCTACCCGCTTATACAGCAGCAGCGTCAGCACAGACACCATGGCCCCCTTCACCACGTTCAGCGGGGCCACGCACAGCACCACAAAGGTGGTCACATTGTGGATGCCGGGGTGGATCTTTGTACCCATTTCGATGATGGCATCCAGGGGCATCCCGTACAGCTCCGCGAATTTGGGCAGCAGATACACGGCGTTGAAGGCAGTGCCGAAGATGGACATACATACGGTGCCCAGAATCAGGCCGATGATGGCACTGTGCTTGCTCTTGTGCAGGTGATACCAGATGGTAGCGGGCAGGACGAAGGAGCAGCCCACCACGAAGTTGGCAAGGTCGCCCACAAAGGCGGTGGAGGTGCTTTTCAGCAGCAGCTTCAGCAGAATTTTGATACCCTCGCAGACCACCGTGGCGCAGGGACCAAGGTAGAAGCCGCACAGCAGCACCGGCAGCTCGGAAAAGTCCAGCTTGTAGAAGCCGGGGGCCAGAAAGGGCAGGGGGAAGTCCAGAATGTGCAGCACCGTCGCGATGGCGGCGCAGATGCTGATGATGCTGACCCGGCGGGCAGGGCTGACCTTCCGCCGTTCGGGCAGAAAACGCTCCGCCAGCTTGGCAAGCAGGGCAAGACCCACCACCAGGGCCAGACAGGTGAGTACAAAAGAGAGGTTTTCCGCGATTTGTGTCCATAGTTCAGCCATAGTTTTCGTCTCCTGTGCAAAAAAATGCGCCCCGGAAGAATCCAGGGCGTGAAAATAAACGCAAGCATATCCTTCTTGCGTATCTTCTTCCATCCAGACTATACTGTCGGTATCGGAGTTTCACCGATTCGGCACGTTTTCACGCGCTCGCGGACTTTACCGCCGGTGGGGAATTGCACCCCGCCCTGAAGATACTGTTCAGTTCCCTTACAACATAGCACTGGCGCGTCCGCTTGTCAAGGGGCAGATGGTGTGATATACTGAAAACGCTGTCAGACCGGTTTGGTGACACGATAAATTGGAATTTGGCGGGCAGGGCCCGCAGCCAATGCGTTACGAACTCTGGGTGGTTATCGCACATCCTTTGGGCCCCTCGACCATAACCGTGATGAAAATTGTTATTTTGCGCACTAAAATACTCGTATGTCATTGCGAG
>JALFJQ010000051.1 GCA_022775085.1 Clostridiales bacterium
TCAATTCTTGTGATTTTTCTGCCCATAATCAGACCGCATCCCTTCCTCAAAAAGTGGCAAGAAGGGATGCGGTCTAATGGTTTTCGCAGAATTGGCGATTCTGAACTTTCTGAAGCTGTATTTTCACAACAGCAAAAGAAAACCTCTGAAACTCGAAGATTTCAGAGGCTTTGGAGCTGCTAGCCAGATTCGAACTGGCGACCTCATCCTTACCAAGGATGCGCTCTACCGGCTGAGCTATAGCAGCATTTTCATTTGTCTCTGTCTCTCAGACAGCTCCGCCATTATACAATGACTTTCGTCATTTGTCAAGCACTTTTTTCAACTTTTTTGAAAATGCCTGCCGCCGTATCTGACGGCAGGCATCTTTCACAGAATCAACCGATTACACCAGCTCGATGACTGCCATCTCAGCAGCGTCACCGCGGCGGGCGCCGGTACGGGTCACTCTGGTGTAGCCGCCGTTGCGGTCAGCATACTTGGGAGCGATCTCCTTAAACAGCTTGTGAGCAACATCCTCCTTGGTGATGAAGGCCAGCGCCTTGCGGTAAGCCGTCAGGTCGCCCTTCTTGCCCAGGGTGATCATCTTCTCAACAACAGGCTGCACTTCCTTGGCACGATAGAAGGTGGTCTCCATCTTGCCGTTCTCCAGCAGGTCGGTGACCTGCTGGCGCAGCAGAGCCTTTCTCTGTGCGCTGGTCTTGCCCAGCTTGCGAGTGCCGAACATGAACGTTTCCTCCTTTTTGAAAAGGTTAAAGGTTAGACAATACTATCAGTTGTTGCTGCCAGATTCGTCGCTGGCCAGGGACAGTCCCATCATCTCCAGCTTCTTCTGCACCTCGTCCAGAGACTTCTTGCCCATGTTGCGGACTTTCATCATATCCTCGCCAGTCTTGTTGATCAGGTCGGCAACGGTATTGATGTTGGCGCGCTTCAGGCAGTTGAAGCTGCGGACAGACAGATCCAGCTCATCAATGGTCATGGACAGCTTGGCGTCCGGACGGTCGGGAGACTTCTCCACCACGGTGGAGGAGGTGCTGACGGCATCCGACAGGTTGGTGAACACAGTCAGATGGTCCGCCAGGATCTTTGCGCCCAGGGACACTGCATCCTTGGCAGTGATGGTAGAATCGGTCCAGACCTCAAGGGTCAGCTTGTCGTAGTCGGTCTTGTCGCCGACACGGCAGGGCTCCACCGTGTAATTCACCTTGGTCACAGGAGAATAGATGGAGTCGATGGGGATCACACCGATGGGGGTCTGGGGTGTCTTGTTCCGGTCAGCGGAAACATAGCCCCGGCCCTGAGACAGGGTGATCTCCATATTGAATGTGGCATCCTCGCCCAGCGTGCAGATGTGCAGCTCGGGGTTCAGGATCTCAACCTCCGCATCCGCCTTAATATCGCCGGCAGTGACCTCGCAGGGGCCGACCGCGTCGATATGCACGGTCTTGACGCCGGCACAGTGCAGCTTGGGAGTGATCCGCTTGACGTTCAGAACGATCTCCGTCACATCCTCGGTGACGCCGGGGATGGTAGAAAACTCGTGCTGTATGCCCTGGATCTTCACAGAAGTCGCGGCATAGCCGGGCAGGCTGCTGAGCAGGATACGGCGCAGGGAGTTACCCAGCGTCATACCATAGCCGCGCTCCAGAGGCTCAACGACATACTTGCCGTAAGAGGTGTCCTGGGGCTGGTCAAGGCAGGTGATACGGGGCTTTTCAATTTCTACCATGAATCAAAACCCTCCTAAGGTGTGTGGGGAAGAGATTCCCCACCAGACAAATACACATACGGACAGGGGGGAGATCATTACTTGGAGTACAACTCGACGATGAGGTGCACAGCAATATCGAAGTCGATATCGGCCTTGGTGGGCATAGCAATAACCTTACCCTGGAGGGTGTTCTTATCACGGTCCAGCCACTTGGGGGCAGCAACGAAAGCATCGTCCTCCTTCAGCTTCTTGAAGAAAGCGTTGGAAGCGGCCTTCTCGGAAACAGCGACCACATCGCCAGTCTTGATAAGGTAGCTGGGGATGTTGACGCGATTGCCGTTGACGGTGAAATGACCATGGTTCACCAGCTGACGGGCCTGACGGCGGGTGTTGGCGAAGCCCAGACGGTAAACAACGTTGTCAAGTCTGCGCTCGCAGAAGGTCAGCAGCTCTTCGCCGGTGTTGCCTTCCATACGATCAGCCTTCTCGTAATAATTACGGAACTGCTTCTCCTGGATGCCGTAGACAAACTTGACCTTCTGCTTCTCGGTCAACTGAGTGGCGTACTCAGACTTCTTTGCTCTTCTCTGACCGCCGGGGTTCTTGTTGGAAGACTTGTTGTAACCCATAGCGGCAGGAGAAACGCCCAGCGTTCTGCAACGCTTCAGCACGGGCTGCATATTCTTAGCCATAACGCAAAATTCCTCCTATTGCTTATTAGACACGACGTCTCTTGGGGGGACGGCAGCCATTGTGAGGAATGGGAGTCACGTCCTTAATCATAACAACTTCCAGACCGGCAGTCTGCAGGGCGCGGATCGCAGCCTCACGTCCCTGGCCGGGGCCCTTAACATAAACCTCAACAGTCTTCAGACCGTGCTCCATAGCGGCCTTGGCAGCGGTCTCAGCCGCAGTCTGGGCAGCGTAGGGAGTGGACTTCTTGGAGCCACGGAAGCCCAGTCCGCCGGAGGAAGCCCAGCTCAGGGCGTTGCCTTCCAGATCGGTGATGGTAACCATGGTGTTGTTGAAGGAGGAACGGATATGAGCCGCACCCTTTTCAACGTTTTTGCGCTCACGACGGCGCTTAACAACTTTCTTAGCGTTCTTTGCAGCCATTGTCTATCCCTCCTTACTTCTTCTTGTTCGCAATGGTCTTCTTGGGACCCTTGCGGGTACGGGCATTGGTCTTGGTGCGCTGGCCGTGCACGGGCAGGCCGCGGCGGTGACGCAGGCCGCGGTAGCAGCCGATTTCGGACAAACGCTTGATGTTCATAGCGGTCTCACGGCGCAGGTCACCCTCGATGATATAGTGATGCTCGATGGCATCACGCAGCAGGCCCTCCTGCTCCTCGGTCAGATCCTTGACCCGGGTATCGGGGTCGATACCGGTGGTCTTGAGAACCTGGGCAGCACGGGTGGGTCCAATGCCGTAGATATAGGTCAGAGCAACTTCGATCCGCTTATCGCGGGGAAGATCGATACCAGAAATACGTGCCATAACTTTTCAGCACCTCCTATTAGCCTTGTCTCTGCTTGTGCTTGGGGTTTTCGCAAATTACCATTACGCGACCCTTGCGCTTGATGATCTTACACTTTTCGCACATGGGTTTAACGGACGGTCTTACCTTCATACTGTTTAACCTCCATATGAGAACGGGTTTCTCTTATTTTACTTACTTCTCCAGGTGATCCGACCCTGGGTCAGATCGTAAGGAGACATTTGAACGGTTACTTTGTCACCGGGCAAGATCTTAATGAAGTTCATTCTGAGCTTGCCGGAAATATGTGCCAGAATGGTGTGTCCGTTGCCGATGTCAACCTTGAACATAGCATTCGGCAGTGCATCGGTAACGATGCCCTCAATCTCGATTACGTCGTCCTTAGCCAAGTTATTACCCTCCCAGGTTATTCGCTTGCAAACTCTCTGGCGAGGAACGCCAGATCTCTTCGTAATTCGCCGTTGAGCACTTTGTCACCGCTTTTAATCTTGGCGGCAACTCTGGTCTCAGAGCGAAGGACCATTTGTACGTGCTTGCGTTTCTTCCGTTTCGGTTTGTCCAGCGGGCGGTCTTTGCCGTTGACAAGGAACAGGTAGTTGTCATCCGCATCGATGACGTAGAACCACTCTCCCTGATCTCTGCCGGCACGTGAAACAACCACATCCGAAACCGCAATATCCGAATTCGCAGGCTCCATAGCTTACAGTCCTTCGGTGACGGTGAGTATTTCCGGCTCGCCGTCGGTGATGAGTACAGTATTTTCGTAGTGAGCCGAGAGCTTTCCGTCGGCAGTCACCGTGGTCCAGCCGTCCTTCAGGACGCGAACGTCGTAGGTTCCGACGTTCACCATAGGCTCTACCGCGATGGTCATACCGGGGATGAGTCTGGGGCCCCGGCCGGGATTGCCGTAATTCGGCACCTCCGGCTCCTCATGCAGCTGCCGCCCTACGCCGTGACCTACGAAGGATCGGACAACTGAAAAACCGTTAGACTCCACATACGTCTGGATGGCGTGGGAGATATCTTGCACGCGCTTGCCCTTGGTGGCCTGGGCAATGCCTTCAAAGAAGGACTGCTTCGTCACATCAATGAGCTTCTGCGCTTCGGTGCTGATGGCACCACAGGCAAAGGTTGCCGCGCAATCGCCATGAAAACCCTTATAGTACGCGCCCACGTCCACAGACACGATGTCTCCTTCCTTCAGGGTGTAATGCCCCGGAATTCCGTGGATAACCGTGCTGTTGACGCTGATACACGCGCTTGCAGGGTAGCCGCTGTAGTTCAGGAACGACGGTTTCGCGCCCTGAGATACAATGAAATCGTGAACGGCCTGATCTATCGCCTTCGTTGACACGCCGGGTCTTACCATTTCCCCTGCCAGAGCACGGGCTGCCGCGGTAATTTTGCAGGCCTGGCGCATCAATTCCAGCTCATGTTCATTTTTGATTGCGATCATACCTTCGCCCCTATTGCCTTGAGGATATCCTCATTGGCGCCCTCAATGGACTGGTCACCGTTGACAGTACGCAGTCTGCCCAGCTTACCATAGAAGTCTTTGAGAACCTCGGTGGAAGCGTGGTAGACCTCCAGACGATGCCGGACGGTTTCGGGCTTGTCGTCCTTACGAACGATCAGCTCGCCGCCGCAGCTGTCGCAGATGCCTTCGGCCTTGGGGGGATTGGCGACGATGTGGTAGCTGGCGCCGCACTTGGCGCAAACCCGACGTCCGGTCATACGGCCTTCGATCTGAGCATCGTCCACCTCAATGGAAACAACATGGTCGATCTTCACGCCCTTGGCTTCCAGCGCTTCCGCCTGGGCCAGCGTGCGGGGCACGCCGTCCAGGATAAAGCCTTTTTCGCAGTCGGGCTGGGACACCCGGTCCGCGACGATGCCCAAAATCAGCTCGTCGGGAACCAGAGCGCCCTCGTCCATGTACTTCTTTGCTAACTTACCCAGCTCTGTGCCATTTGCCATGGCCTCGCGGAGCATATTCCCGGTAGAAATGGCGGGGATTCCAAGCTGCTTTACCAGCAGCTCAGCCTGTGTCCCCTTTCCGGCGCCGGGAGCGCCCAGTAGAATGAGATTCATCCTGCCATACCTCCTGCTTTAGTCCAGGAAGCCCTTGTAGTGCCGCATGAGCATCTGCGCCTCGAGAGCCTTCACCGTCTCAAGGGCGACGCCCACGACGATGATGATGGAGGTGCCGCCGATGGCCAGGTTCCGGACACCGTTCATGAGGTTTCCGGCAACGATGGGCAGCAGGGCGACGACGCCGAGATACACAGCACCAAAGACAACAATCTTGTTGATAACCTTCTGGATGAACTCGGCGGTGGGCTTGCCAGGACGGAAGCCGGGGATGAAGCCGCCGTTCTTCTTCAGGTTGTTGGAAATCTCCACAGGATCATACTGGATGGTGGAGTAGAACCAGCTGAAGAAGAAAATCATCAGGAAGTAAATGACAGCATAGGTCCAGCTGGAGGAGCTCCAGACGTGCTCGTACCACCAGCCGCTGGTCTTACCGGTGAAGGCGCAGATCGTAGCGGGCAGAGAGCAGATGGACTGTGCGAAGATGATGGGCATAACACCGGCCATGCTCACCTTGATGGGCAGGTTGGTGTTCTGGCCGCCGTAGACCTTCCGGCCCACAACGCGCTTGGCGTACTGGATGGGGATCCGGCGCTCGGCATCATTGATGAAGATGATGAACAGCACCAGAGCGGCCATGCCAATCACCACGATGATGATCTGCCACCAGGCCATGGTGAACAGAGTGCCGACCATCCGGGGCAGACCCGAGATGATGTTGGCAAACAGGATCATGGAGATGCCGTTGCCGATACCGAACTCGGTGATCTGCTCACCCAGCCACATCACCACGGCGGAGCCGGCGGTGAAGGCCATGATGATCACCAGCGCAGGCAGGAAGCCCTCCTCAGTGATGATGGAGAAGCCCTGAGAAGAATAGTTGTGGAGCATGGTGTAGTAAGCCCAGCCCATCAGCAGGCCCAGACCAACCGTGGTGTACCGGCTGATGCGGGCGATCTTCTTCTTGCCCTCCTCGCCGCCTTCCTTCGCCATCCGCTCCAGAGCGGGAATGGCAATGGTCAGCAGCTGGATGATAATGCTGGCGTTAATGTAGGGCTGAATACCCAGCGCAAAGACCGTGGCCTGAGAGAAGGCGCTGCCGGACATTGCGTTGTACAGTCCCAGGATGGTGGTGGACAGGACGCTGTCAAAGTAGTTGGACAGCGTTGCCACATCGATGAACGGGACAGGGATCACGTTGCCGATCCGGTAGATCAGCAGAATGAACAGAGTGAAGATGATCTTCTTTCTCAGTTCCGGGATCTTCCAGGCGTTCCGAAGTGTCTGTAACACTTACACCACCTCGGCCTTTCCGCCTGCCTGCTCAATCTTTTCCTTAGCAGACTCAGAGAAAGCCGCAGCCTTAACAGTCAGTTTTTTGGTCAGGTCGCCGTTGCCCAGTACCTTCAGACCATTGGGGCACTCGGAGATGATGCCGGCCTCGACGAGAGCGGCAGCGTCCACGGTAGCGCCATCCTCAAACTTGTTCAGCGCGATGACGTTGACGGAAGTCAGAGGCTTGGCGAAGATATTGTTGAAGCCGCGCTTGGGGATACGGCGCACCAGAGGCATCTGGCCGCCTTCGAAGCCGACCCGGACCTTGCCGCCGGAACGGGCCTTCTGACCCTTGTGACCCCGGCCGCCGGTCTTACCATTGCCGCTGCCGTGGCCGCGGCCCTTACGCTTGCCGACCTGAGTAGCGCCGGCAACGGGAGAAAGTTCATGAAGCTTCATTGTTCTTCTCCTCCTTATTCAACTTCGGTGACCTGCAGCAGGTAGCCGATCTTGGCGATCTTGCCGCGGGTCTGGGTGTTGTCAGGCTGGATGCTGGTCTGGCCGATCTTACGCAGACCCAGGCTCTCAGCAGTAGCGATGTGCTTTTCCAGACGACCGTTCAGGCTCTTAACAAGCGTGATCTTCAGGTTTGCCATGTTAATTGCCCTCCTTGTTAGACGATTTCTTCCACGCTCTTACCGCGAACAGCAGCGACCTGCTCGGGGGAACGCAGGGAAGTCAGGCCAGCCATAGTGGCCTTGACAACGTTCTGGGGATTGTTGGAGCGCAGGCACTTGGCGCAGATGTTCTTGATGCCAACAGCCTCCATGACGGCACGGACAGCGCCGCCGGCGATAACGCCGGTGCCTTCGGGGGCGGGCTTCAGCAGAACAGTGCCAGCACCAAAGATACCGATGATGTCGTGGGGAATGGTGGTGCCATCCAGAGAGATCTTCACCATGTTCTTCTTGGCATCGGCGATGCCCTTCAGAATAGCCTCGGAAACCTCGGCGGCCTTACCCAGGCCGTAGCCCACGGTGCCCTTACCGTCGCCAACAACAACCAGAGCGGAGAATTTCATGACACGGCCGCCCTTTACGGTCTTGGAAACACGGTTCAGGTAAACGACCTTCTCAATGAGCTCGGGGGCGTCATTGTTCGTCTTATTATAAGCCATTTTCTTTCCTCCTCACTCTTAGAACTTCAGGCCGCCTTCGCGGGCGCCTTCAGCCAGGGCAGCGACACGGCCGTGGTAAACATAGCCGCCGCGGTCAAACACGACTTCCTCAATGCCCTTTGCCTTGGCACGCTCAGCCAGGACAGCGCCGACCTTCTTTGCAGCCTCTGCATTGCCGGTAGCGCCTTCAAAGCCCTTCTCCAGGGTGTTTGCGGAAACCAGAGTCACGCCGTTCACATCATCGATGATCTGGGCGTAGATATTGGCGTTGGAGCGGAACACGTTCAGACGGGGACGCTCGGCGGTGCCGGAGACCTTGCCACGAACGCGGACATGCCGCTTCAGGCGCATAGCCTTCTTATTGATCTTGCTAACCATTTCGGCACACCTCCATTACTTCTTGCCACCGGTCTTACCAACCTTGCGGCGGATGACCTCAGTGGTATACTTGATGCCCTTGCCCTTGTAGGGTTCGGGGGGACGCTTGCCGCGGACTTCGGCAGCGAACTGACCGACAGCCTGCTTGTCGATACCGTGGATGATGATCTTGTTGGGAGCGGGAACCTCGATGGTGATGCCAGGGATCTCGTCCACGATGACCTCGTGGGAGAAGCCCAGACGCATGACCAGCTGATGACCCTTCTTCTCAGCACGGTAGCCGACGCCGTTGACTTCCAGCTCCTTGCTGTAGCCCTTCTCGACACCCTCCACCATGTTGTGAAGCAGGGTGCGGGTCAGGCCGTGCAGGGACTTGTGCAGGTGCTCCTCATCGGGGCGGTCAACAGTCAGGACATTGCCCTCGACCTTCAGGATCATGTCGGGATGGAAGGTGTAGGAAAGGGTGCCCTTGGGGCCCTTGACGGTGACGACGTTGCCCTCGGCAATGTCCACCGTAACGTTTGCCGGGATAACAACCGGCTTCTTACCAATTCTAGACATTTACGAGATCCTCCTTACCAGACGAAAGCCAGGACTTCGCCGCCGATGTGGTTTTCGCGAGCCTTCTTGTCGGTCATAACACCCTTGGAGGTGGAGACGATGGCGATACCCAGACCCTTCAGAACCTTGGGCAGCTCGTCAGCACCGGCGTAGATCCGCAGGCCGGGCTTGGAGACGCGCTTCAGGCCGGAAAGAGCGGGCTGCTTCTTCGCCAGATACTTCAGGGTGATGTGAATGACGCCCTGATTGCCGTTGTCCACCAGAGAGTAGGCCTTGATGTAGCCCTCGTCCAGCAGAATCTGCGCAATGGCCTTCTTCAGGTTGGAAGCGGGGACATCCACAGTGTCGTGTTTCGCAGAGTTGGCGTTCCGGATACGGGTCAGCATATCTGCTACGGGATCGGTGATTTGCATGTTTAAATCCTCCTATCAGAAGTTACGGGCTTTACCCGTTGAAGACCCGGAGGTATCCGGGGAATGCGCCCCAGCATTGGGGCCATCTTCCCGGGACTCTCCGAATCTGTTTCACATTAGAAATTCGACCTTACCAGCTGGCCTTGCGGACACCGGGGATCTGGCCCTTGTAGGCCAGCTCGCGGAAGCAGATACGGCAAACGCCGTAATCGCGCAGGTAAGCGTGGGGTCTGCCGCAGATCTTGCAGCGGTTATAGCGGCGGCTGGAGAACTTGGCCTCAGCCTGCTGCTTCAGGATCATAGACTTCTTTGCCATTTGCTATATCCTCCTAATCAAGCGGTGAAGGGAGCGCCCAGCTGAGTCAGCAGCTCTTTGGCTTCCTCGTCGGTGGTAGCGGTGGTGCAGATTGCGATGTCCATACCACGGATCTTGTCCACCTTGTCGTACTCGATCTCAGGGAAGATCAGCTGCTCCTTCAGACCGAAGGCGTAGTTGCCGCGGCCGTCGAAGGAGTTGGGGTTGATGCCGCGGAAGTCGCGGACACGGGGCAGAGCCACACTGAACAGTCTGTCCAGGAACTCGTACATCTTGTCGCCGCGCAGGGTGACCTTCACGCCGACAGTTTCGCCCTCACGGAGCTTGAAGTTAGCAACGCTCTTGCGGGCCTTGCAGGTCACGGCCTTCTGGCCGGTGATGGTAGCCAGATCCTTGGCGATGGCCTCGATCTCCTTGGCGTTGTTCTTGCTGTCACCGCAGCGGACGTTCACGATGACCTTGTCCAGCTTGGGGATCTGCATGACGCTCTTGTAGCCGAACTTCTTGTTCAGAGCGGGAGCGATCTCAGCAACATACTTTTCTTTCATTCTGCTAGCCATGAAATTACTCTCCTCTCATCAGATTTCGGCGCCGCACTTGCGGCAGACGCGGACCTTCTTGCCGTCAACCATGTTGTAGCCGACGCGGACGCCCTTGCCGCACTTCTCGCAAAACAGGGCGACCTTGCAGGCGCGGATGGGGGTCTCCTTCTTCACGATGCCGCCGGCCTCACCCTGCTGACGGGGCTTGGTGTGGCAGGTAGCGACGTTGACCTTCTCCACGATGACCTTGTTCTCGCTGGGCATGGCGACCAGCACCTTGCCCTTGACGCCCTTGTCCTTGCCGGACAGGACGATAACGGTATCATTCTTCTTAATGTTCATTCCTTCGGTCCTCCATTAGATGACTTCGGGAGCCAGAGACAGGATCTTCATGTAATCCTTCTCACGCAGCTCGCGGGCCACAGGTCCAAAGATACGGGTACCCTTGGGGTTGCGGTCCTCCTTGATGATCACGGCAGCGTTCTCATCAAAGCGGACATAGGAACCGTCCTCACGACGCACGCCGCGCTTGGAGCGGACGATGACAGCCTTGACGACCTCGCCCTTCTTCACAGTGCCGCCGGGAGTGGCCTTGCGGACGGAAGCAACGATGACATCACCGATGTTGCCGTACTTGCGCTTGGAACCGCCCAGCACACGGATGCAGTGGATTTCCTTGGCGCCAGTGTTGTCGGCAACCTTCAGATAGCTTTCTTCCTGAATCATTTGTTTCCGACCTCCTTACTTCGCCTTTTCGATGATGCGAACCAGTCTCCAGCGCTTGTCCTTGGACAGGGGCCGGGTCTCCATGACCTCAACGGTGTCGCCGATGCCGCACTCGTTGTTCTCGTCGTGGGCCTTCAGCTTGTAGGTCCGCTTCATGGTCTTCTTGTACAGAGGATGCTGCACGCTATCCTCGATTGCAACCACAATGGTCTTGTCCATCTTGTCGGAGACGACCTGACCGATTCTGGTTTTACGGAATGCTCTATTCTCAGTCATTTACGTATCCTCCTCAGACGTTGGTCTTCTCGCGAATAATGGTCTTGACGCGGGCAATGTCCTTCTTGGTCGCGGCGATCTGCATGGGGTTGTCCAGCTGGTTGGTTGCGTGCTGCATTCTCAGCATGAACAGATCCTTCTTCAGCTCGTCCAGCTTCTTAGCCAGCTCTTCGACGGACAGATTCTTCAGTTCCTTTGCCTTCATCATTATTCACCACCAATCTCGGTTTCAACTTCCTTGGTGATGATTCTGGTCTTGATGGGCAGCTTGTGCTGTGCCAGACGCAGAGCCTCGCGGGCGACCTCCTCGGACACGCCGCCGATCTCAAACATCACCTTCTGATTCTTAACGACTGCGACCCAGCCTTCAGGAGCGCCCTTACCGGAACCCATACGGGTGCCCAGGCCCTTCTTGGAATAAGGCTTGTCGGGGAAAATCTTGATCCAGACCTTACCGCCACGCTTGGTGTAACGGGTCATGGCGATACGTGCGGCCTCGATCTGGTTGCCGGTGATCCAGCCGGGCTCCAGAGCCTGGATACCGAACTCACCGTAAGCAACCTTGTTACCGCGGGAGGCAGTGCCGGTCATACGACCACGCTGAACCTTGCGGTACTTAGCTCTCTTAGGCATCAGCATTAGCGGTTACCTCCTTCACGGTTGTAGTTTCTTCTCTCGCCGCCCTGACGACGGTCTCCGCCCTGACGACGGTCTCCGCCCTGGCGGCGGTCACCATTGCGGCGCTCGCGGCGCTCACGGGGAGCGGGTTCGGGAGTGGCAGCCCGGAGGGTGGTGTTCAGAACCTCACCCTTGTAGATCCACACCTTCACGCCGATGCGGCCGTAGGTGGTGGCAGCCTCCGCGAAGCCGTACTCGATGTCGGCGCGGATGGTCTGCAGGGGGATGGTGCCCTCGTGATAGCTCTCGGAGCGGGCGATTTCGGCACCGCCCAGACGGCCGGCGCAGGTGACCTTGATGCCCTTGGCACCCAGACGGGTGGCCTGCTGCATGGCCTTCTTCATGGCCCGGCGGAAGGAGATACGCTTCTCCAGCTGCTGAGCGATGTTCTCAGCCACCAGCTGAGCGTTCAGGTCGGGGCTGCGGACCTCAACGATGTTCAGGTTCACGCTCTTGCCCAGCTTGCCTTCCATTTCCTTGCGCAGGTTCTCGATCTCGGCACCAGCCTTGCCGATCACCACGCCGGGACGGGAGCACCACAGATTGATCTTGACCTTGCCGTTAGAGCGCTCGATCTCGATCTTAGCCACGCCAGCGGCGTACAGCTTGTTCTTCAGATACTTACGGATGTTGTAATCCTCGACGATCAGGTCGCCCACCTTGTCCTCACGGGCATACCAGCGGGAATCCCAATCCTTGATTACACCAACGCGCAGTCCATGGGGATTAACTTTCTGTCCCATAGCTACCTCCTGATTAAGCCTTCTCGCTCACACCGATGGTGATGTGAGTGGTTCTCTTGTTGATCCGAACGAAACCGCGGCGGGAAGCGATGCGGCCGCGCTTCAGGATGGGGCCGGGGTTCGCAACCACAGTGGAAACGTACAGGTTTTCAGCGTTCATGCCGTTGTTGTGCTCAGCGTTGGCAACAGCGCTCCTCAGCAGCTTGGCCATGGGCTCACAGGCTGCCTTGGAGGTCTGGCTCATCAGAGCGGCGGCGGTCTTGACGTCCTTGCCGCGGATCATGTCGCAAACCAGCTTGACCTTACGAGGAGACATACGGACGAATTTAACGTGTGCAAAAAATTCCATCATTCTACCTCCTTACTTGCTGTTCGCGGTCTTGCTGCCGGAGTGGCCACGGAAGGTACGGGTGGGGACGAACTCGCCCAGCTTGTGACCGACCATGTCCTCGGTGATATAGACGGGAACGTGCTTCCGGCCGTCGTGGACAGCGATGGTGTGACCTACGAAGGAGGGGAAGATGGTGGAAGAACGAGACCAGGTCTTCAGAACCTTCTTTTCACCGGCCTTGTTCAGCTCCTCCACGCGCTTGTACAGCTCAGGAGCTACGAAAGGGCCCTTCTTGATACTTCTGCTCATTTCATTTCCTCCTTACTTGCTGTTTCTGCGCTTGACGATGAACTTATTGGAGCGGTTCTTCGTCTTGCGAGTCTTGTAACCCAGTGCGGGCTTGCCCCAAGGAGTCACAGGGCCGGGACGGCCGACAGGAGCGCGGCCCTCACCACCACCGTGGGGATGGTCGTTGGGGTTCATGACGGAGCCGCGGACGGTGGGACGGATGCCCATGTGACGCTTGCGGCCGGCCTTGCCGATGTGGACGTTCTCGTGATCCAGGTTGCCCACCTGACCGATGCAGGCGGTGCAGTTGGTACGGACGTAGCGAACCTCGCCGGAGGGCAGACGGATCTGAGCCAGGTCGCCTTCCTTAGCCATCAGCTGAGCGGCGGCACCGGCGGAGCGAACCAGCTGAGCGCCGTGGCCGGGCTGCAGCTCCACGTTGTGGATCACAGTACCCACAGGGATGTTGGCGATGGGCAGGCAGTTGCCGGGCTTGATGTCGGCATTGGCGGAAGCCACGACCACATCACCGGGATTCAGGCCGTAAGGAGCCAGAATGTAGGACAGGGTGCCGTCCTCGTACTTGATGAGAGCGATATAAGCGGAACGGTTGGGATCGTACTCGATGCGCTGCACGGTGGCGCTCATCTCGGTCTTGAGACGCTTGAAGTCGATCACGCGGTACTTCCGTCTGTTTCCGCCGCCCTTGTGGCGGACGGTGATATGACCATAGCTGTTGCGACCGGCATGCTTCTTCAGGGTCTCAACCAGGCTACGCTCAGGTTTTGCCTTCTTGTCCACGCCGTCGAAGCCGGAAACAGTCATGTTGCGGCGGGCGGGGGTGTAAGGCTTAAAAGTCTTAATTGCCATTTGCGTTTCTCTCCTTTTTGAGATTGATTAGACCATGCCCTCGAAGAACTCGATGGTCTTGGAATCGGCAGTCAGGGTAACGATTGCCTTCTTGTACTCAGCACGCTTGCCGACAGGGTAAGCGCCGGTGCGCTTTGCCTTGCCCTGCATACGGATGGTGTTGACCTTGGCGACCTTCACACCGAAAGCCAGCTCAACGGCTTCCTTGATCTGGGTCTTGTTGGCGTTGACGTCCACCATGAAAACGTACTTCTTGTCAGCCACAGCCTCCATGGACTGCTCGGTGATGACAGGTCTTCTGATGATATCGTAAGCGTTCATTATGCGAATACCTCCTCGATCTTCTGGAGGGCTGCCTTGTCAACAACCAGCTTGTTGGCGTTCAGCACGTCGTAGGTGTTCAGCAGGTTGGCGAAGGTGACCTCGCAGCCGGGGATGTTGCGGCCGGACTTGACGACATTGACGTCAGCGGCGGCGGTGACCACCAGAGTCTTGGTGTCGCAGCCCACGGCCTTCAGGAACTTGGCAAACTCAGCGGTCTTGGGAGCGTCCATCTTGATGGCGTCGATGACCACCAGAGCGCTCTCGGCAACCTTGGCGCTCAGCACGCTCTTCAGAGCCAGCCGCTTGGCCTTCTTGTTCAGGCCGAAGCTGTAGGAGCGGGGCTTGGGAGCGAACACGATGCCGCCGTGGGTCCACTGGGGAGCACGGGTGCTGCCCTGACGGGCCCGGCCGGTGCCCTTCTGACGCCAGGGCTTACGGCCGCCGCCGGAAACCTCAGCGCGGGTCAGAGCGGACTGAGTGCCCTGCCGCTTGTTGGCCAGATGATTCTTAACCGCGTCGTGAACGGCAGCGGCGTTGGGGTCAATGCCGAAAACTGCTTCGGAGAGTTCGATCTCGCCAACCAGCTTGCCGGACATATCATAAACATTCGTCTTAAGCATGATTTAAGATCTCCTTTCCTTAGCCTCTTGCGGAAGCCTTCTGGGGGTTTCTGCCGGAAGCCTTCTGCGGGTTCTTGCTGATGCCGGTCTCCACGTTCTTGACCTTGTTGTTCTTGACGGTGTTGCGCAGGTAGACCAGACCGCCCTTGGGGCCGGGGATGGCGCCGCGGATGACGATCATGTTCAGCTCAGCGTCCACCTTGACAACCTCCAGGTTCTCAATGGTGACCTGCTCGTTGCCCATCTGACCAGCGCCGATCTTACCGGGGAAGATACGGGACTGATGAGAGGAGGCGCCCATGGAACCGGCGTGACGATGGACAGGGCCGCCGCCGTGGGTCATGGGGGTGCGGCCAGCGCCGTGTCGCTTCACAACGCCCTGATAGCCGTGGCCCTTGGAAATGCCGGTGACATCGATCATGTCGCCAGCGGCGAAGGTGTCAGCCTTAACAACGTCGCCCACATTCATGTCGGCAGCGTTCTCCAGCTTGAATTCCTTCAGGTGCTTCTTTGCCTCGACGCCGGCCTTCTTCAGGTGGCCAGCCTCAGGCTTGGTCAGCTTGGACTCCTTGATGTCTTCGAAGCCCAGCTGGACGGCTGCGTAGCCGTCGGTCTCGACGGTCTTCTTCTGAGTGACGGTGCAGGGGCCTGCTTCCACGACGGTAACAGGGATCACCTTGCCGCTCTCATCGAAGATCTGGGTCATTCCGACCTTCTTGCCGATGATTGCTTTCTGCATTTTGGTTTTCTCCTTTTTAATTAGGTTATTGGTCGGCATACCGCATTGGGACGGTTACCGACATGACCCGTCCGCCCGATGCCAGACAGTGCGGGCTGCTTTGATTTGCTCTGTTACCAGCAAATCAGAGCTTTATCTCAATCTCAACGCCAGCGGGAAGATCCAGGCTCATCAGGGCCTCAATGGTCTTCTGGTTGGGGTTGAGAATATCGATCAGTCTCTTGTGGGTTCTGCGCTCGAACTGCTCACGGGAGTCCTTGTCCTTATGGACAGAGCGAAGGATGGTAACAACTTCCTTCTTGGTGGGCAGCGGGATGGGGCCGGAAACCTGAGCGCCGTTGCGCTTCGCGGTCTCCACGATCTTTGCAGCGCTGGAGTCGATCAGCTGGTGATCGTAAGCCTTCAGCCGAATGCGGATCATCTGGTTTGCCATGGTTTGTTTTCCTCCTTGAATATCGTACTCAGTTTGCGTAGTGGCTGGGTACGGTCGAACTTACTTGTCCGCGCCGCCGTGCGTATCACTCTAAGCCATGAAAAATGGCCGACCAAGGCCGACCCATTCCCATAGGCGCAGCGATATACGCAAGCGCGCACAAGGCAGTTCAGCCGCCCGATGACCGGACATACTCCGCGGAAGTTACCGTTTTTCAACGCAATCTCCCGCATCATCGCAGTGCGCGCGCAGTCTCTCCCTACACGCGCTCAGATATAATACCACCCCAAAGTGAAATTGTCAAGAAAAATTTCAGAGAAAATCACAAAGTTTGCATATATTTTTCGTACAATCTGCGGGCCGCAGGGCGGCCAGCCAATGCGTGCACAGGCTTGTTGTATTCGTTACGCCATTGGGCGTGCTCGGTATCTCTCCCGCTCAATCATCGGAGGGCCGCAGGGCGGCCATACGCCCATACGCGCCATACGGCCTATTTCACCCGGCCCGCAAATCAACTGCGCTTATTCGACAATGCTGTTCTTTCGCGAAGCAAGGCCTTCCCCTTTGGGGAAGGCTTTGTTAGCTATATTCCCCTTCTGCTGCGTAAAATCGATCAGCACATATTTTTTTTGAAATTTTGCATGGCGCGGTGCAAAAAAACGGCCATTTGGGACTATGGGTGAAAGGGCCTTCAAAAGGAGGCCGTAAAAGGAGGTTATATTATGCACGAAGAAACCAATCCCCCCTGCTGGGTGCTGCGGGGAGACCGGGTGGATGAGCTGGCCTTTGCCAACGAATTTCTGACCAATCACCATATGGTCAGCGTAAACGGCACCTTCTTTACCCCGGACGGCCGGCTGTCCGACGAGAACGCCCTGCGCAAGGACATTTTCCAGGTCATCAGCCGGTACATCCGGGGCGGGCTTGCCAGGAAGGTGGACAGTATCCTGGCGACACTGCATCTGGCCTGCCAGTATCCCTGTCTGGATGACTCCATGACACAGGTGCAGGTGCAAAACGGCACCTGGCATCTGGACGGGAGCTTCTCCACCTTCCGGGACATCGTGGTCAACCGCCTGCCGGTGGCCTATCACCCCGACGCCCCAAAGCCGGAACGGTGGCTCCAATTTGTGGACGAGCTGCTGGAACCGGGAGATGTGCTCACCTTGCAGGAGTACATGGGCTACTGCCTGCTGCCGGTGACCTTTGGACAGAAAATGCTCATCATCATCGGCAGGGGCGGCGAGGGCAAGTCCCGCATCGGCACCGTCATGAAGGACTTGCTGGGGGACAATATGTACATGGGCTCCATCGCCAAGATCGAAAACAGTCCTTTCGCCCGGGCGGATTTGGAGCATATGCTGCTGATGGTGGACGACGACCTGAAAATGGAGGCCCTGAAGCAGACCAACTACATCAAATCCATCGTCACGGCAGAGCTTCCCATGGATTTGGAGCGTAAGGGCATCCAGAGCTATCAGGGCAGGCTCTACTGCCGCTTCATGGCCTTCGGCAACGGGAATCTGCGCTCGCTGTACGACCGAAGCTACGGCTTCTTCCGCCGCCAGCTGATTCTCACCACAAGGGATCGGCCCAGAAACCGGCAGGATGACCCCTACCTCAGCATCCAGCTGCGCAAGGAGAAGGAGGGGATCCTTCTATGGTGTCTGGAAGGGCTTCAGCGGCTGTTCTACAACGACTTCCAATTCACCGTCACCCCCCTGGCGGAGGAGAACCTGAACGACGCCATCCGGGAGGGCAACAACGCCGTGGATTTCATGAAGTCGGAGGGGTATTTCCGCTTTGACAGCCAGGGCTCCGTCACCTCCCGTGCCCTGTACCACGCCTACAGGGACTGGTGCGACGACAACGCCATGATGGCCATGAGCAGCAGCAGCTTCATTACCTACATCAACCAGAATCAGCGCGGCTTCGGGATCACCTACAGCACCAACATTCCCATCGGAAACGGCAGATACGCCAGAGGGTACAAGGGTATCCGATGCCTGCATTGATACGTCGGTTTTCATCAGTACAGCATTGTCGAATAAGCGCAGTTGGTTTGCGGGCCGGGTGAAAAAGGCCGTATGGCGCGTATGGACGTATGGAGAAACGCGGCCGGACAGCACCGGCCGCGTTCACTTGATTTCCCAGAGCTTGATTTGACTTGCCTTGTCGTAAAGCTTCAGATAGCTTTCATACCGGCTTGCCTCAATGTCCCCGGCCTCCACCGCCGCCCGGACGGCGCAGTCCGGCTCCCTGCGGTGGGAGCAGTCGTCAAAGCGGCACTTTCCAAGAAACGCGCCGAAATCCGGGAAGGCATATTGCAGATTCTCCTTGAGAATCAGCTCCATCTGATCGGTATCAAAGGAGGAAAAGCCCGGCGTATCCGCCACATAGGTGTTTTCTCCCAGCCGGTACAGCTCCACATGGCGGGTGGTGTGCCGTCCCCGGCCTAATCTTTCCGAGACTTCTCCGGTTTCCAGCTGTAACCCGGGAGCCAGCCGGTTGAGAATGCTGCTCTTGCCCACGCCGGAGTTTCCGGTAAAGGCCGTCAGCTTTCCTTCCAGCAGGGCACGAAGGGCTTCCACCCCCTCCCCGGTTTCCGCACTGGTGCAGATCACCGGGAAGCCCGCGTGCTCGTAGATCCGAACCAGATCGGCAGCCGGATCCAGATCGCACTTATTGACGCACAGGTATACGGGCACATTCTGATCTCCCGCGATGGCAGCCACCCGGTCAATGAGGAATGGCTCCGTAATGGGGTTGACATTGGCGGCAAACACCACCAGCGCGTCCACGTTGGCAACCGCCGGGCGGATGAAGTGGTTTTTCCGGGGCAGGATTTTTTCCACCATCCCCTTCCCCTTCTCCACGGTGATCTCCACCAGATCGCCGGTCAGGGGGGAATTGCCCTCCTTGCGCAGGATGCCCCTGGCCCGGCAGGTAACGATCCCCTCCCCGGTCAGAACATCATAAAATCCGCTGAGGGAACGCAGAATGCGTCCGCCTGTTTTCTGGGTCATGAACCACTCTCCGCTTTCTTCGGGGTGAAATCCACCATTTTCGTCTCGGCGAATTCGCCGTTGATGTAAAGGTCATAGTACACAACGCCGCTGCCGGACAGGTCCAGCAGAACGGTCTTGGCGCCGGGGGCAATGATCTTGGAGAACAGCACATCCCTGGTTCCGCCCAGGCATACATCCAGCCGGTATTCCTCGGTGCTCTCCGGAACCACCCAGGATACGCTGAAGGGGGGCACTGTGGCATCCGATTCCGTCCCTGCCGGATTCCCGCTCTCCTGGGGCGCTGTCTCCACCGCGCCGGAGGAATACTGGATAATCACCTCGGTGGAGACATCCAGCGTTTCATTCTTGGCAACGGACTGGTAGACCACCTCGTTCTCCGGACGGGAGCTTTCCGTCGGCTCATAGCGCACGTTGGTAAAGCCCATCTGGGCCATCAGCTCCTTGGCCCGGCTCAGCTCCAGACCGATCACATTGGGCATGGAGACCTCCACCACTTCCGGGCCGGTGCTGACATAGATATAAATGGTCTGGCCCTCGGCGACCTCGGAATCCGCCGCCGGGTCGGTGCGGGTCACCACACCCTCCTCATAGACGTAGCTGGCTTCCCTCTTTTTCAGCGGCTTGAAGCCCTGGCTGTCCAGCAGCTTGTAGGCCTCCTCCGCGTCGGCGCCCACAAAATTGTCCAGCTTTCGAACCTCCGGCTCCGGGCCCATGCTGACGGTGATCCAGATGTCGGAGCCGCGCTGAACCTTGGAACCGCCCACAGGCTCCTGGCTGATGATCTCGTCCTTGGGGTGGCTGTCGCTGTACTGCTGGGGAAGCAATCGGATATTGAAATCCGGGTGGGCTTCCAGCAGGGATTCGCTGTACAGCCCGCCGGTGAGGTAGGGCACCTCCACCATATCCTTCTCCTGATTCAGCAGCGCGCCGTTGAACAGAGCGATCAGGAACAGGATAATGGCAAATACCGCCACGGCGCTGCAGATCACCACCGCGGTGGTGGCCACACGGCTGCGCTCGCTGTCCTTCTTTTTCTGCGCCTGACGGCTGCGCTGCTGCACCCGGGTGACGATCTCGCTGTCCCGCTGGGCGGTGGCGGGCCGTGCCGCCGTGCCGGTGCGCCGCTGGGGCGCGGGAGCCGGCCTTTCCCCGGTTCTCGCCTGCACCTTCTTCTCCGCCGTTGTCATGGGGATGCCGGCGGTGGGAATCTTTCGGGTGGCGTCGTCCAGAAGCGTATGGTAATCAAAGACAATGGCGGGATTTTTTCGGAATTCCTCCATGTCCTGCAGCATTTCCGTAGCGGAAACATACCGGTCCCGAACCTCCAGCGCCATGGCCTTCATGATGATCTGCTCCAGGCCCGTGGGAATGTTGGGATTGTAGCTTGAGGGCAGGGGCGCGCCGCCGTTGATGTGCTGAATGGCCACGGACACGGCAGACTCGCCGTCGTAGGGCGGGCGGCCCGCCATCATCTCGTACATCACCACGCCCAGAGAGTACAGGTCGGAGCGGTTGTCCGTATGGCCGCCCTTGGCCTGCTCGGGGGAAATGTAGTGGACGCTGCCCAGCGCCTCCTTGGTCAGGGTATTGCTCTTGTTCATCACCCGGGCAATGCCGAAATCCATGACCTTCACGGAGCCGTTTTTCAGCACCATGATATTGTGGGGCTTAATATCCCGGTGGATAATGCCCCGGCTGTGGGCATGTTCCAGGCCCTTGGCAATTTGCAGAGAAAAGTGCAGCGTTTCCTTCCAATTGAGGATGCCCTTCTTCTCCATATATTCCTTCAGAGAGATGCCGTCAATCAGCTCCATGACGATGAAGTTGGCGCTGTCGGAGGTGGAGACATCGTACACCTGCACGATGTTGGGGTGGCTCAGCATGGCCACGGCCTCGCCCTCCGCCCGGAACCGGCGGCGGAACTCCTCGTCTCTGGCGAATTCGTCCTTCAGTATTTTGATCGCTACCAACCGGTTCAGCCGATGGCAGCGCGCTTTATAGACGACAGCCATGCCGCCGGTGCCGATGATTTCCAGAATCTCATAGCGCCCGTCCAGCAGCCGTCCAATGTATTGATCCATAAGTGCAATGGCTCCTTTCGGCTTAAACCAAAACCAGAATACTGGTCACGTTATCCGGCGCGCCGCGGCTCTTGGCAATGTCCAGCAGCCGCTTACAGCACTGATGCTTATTCACGCCGTGGACGACCTCAAACAGGATTTCCTGATCGTCCATCAGATTGCTCAGTCCGTCTGAGCACAGGAGCACATAGTCACCCCGGCTGACGCTCCAATGAAAAATGTCGCACAGAACCATGGACTCCGTGCCGATGGCCCGGGTAATGTAATTCTTGCCCGGGAAGCTTTTGGCTGCCTCCGGGGTCACATCGCCCCGGTCCACCATCATCTGCACCAAAGAGTGGTCTTTCGTGATCTGGTGAATACCTGTGCGGTTGATTCCGTAGGCCCGGCTGTCGCCCACATTGACCACCGTAGCCTTGTTTTTCCGCACCACCGCCGCCACAAGGGTCGTGCCCATGCCGTCAAACTCCTCGAACTGGGCGCTCTGGTCGTAGACCGTGAAGTTTGCCAGCTTCACCGCGCTGCGGAGCATCTGATCCACCCGGTCGGACTCCATGCCCTGCACCCAGCTGCGGCGGATCTCCTCCACGAAAACCTCCACTGCCAGGGTGCTGGCGATGTTGCCGGATTTTGCCCCGCCCATGCCGTCGCAGACCACGCACAGCAGTGTCTCCCGGTCCAGCTGTTCAATTCGGTAGGCGTCCTGATTCTGCTTTCGGACGCAGCCAGGATCGGTTAAGCCCCAGCTCTGCATAGGCGCAGCACCCTCTTTCTACTGTTTTTCTCTCTGATACTTCCTTCGTAACTGGCCGCAGGAGGCGTCGATGTCGCCGCCCAGGGTCCTTCGCACGGTGGCCGTCACGCCGCCGTCCTCCAAAATCTTCTGAAACCGGGCTACCGCTTCCTTGGAACTGGGTTTCAGGGGGCTTTCCTCCACATGGTTCAGGGGGATGAGGTTCACATGAGCGCCCAGACCCTTCAGCCGCCGCAGCAGCTCTTTGGCGCACTCAGGGGTGTCGTTGACCCCGTCGATCATGGCGTATTCAAAGTGGATGCGCCGTCCCGTGGCGTCATAATAGCGGCGGCAGGCTTCCAGCAATTCTTCAATCGGATAGGCCCTGTTCACCGGCATGACCTTGCTTCTAAGCTCGTTGTTGGGGCCGTGGAGGGAAATGGCAAGGCTGATTTGCAGCTTTTTTGCCGCAAGCGCGTCGATTTTGGGCACAAGGCCGCAGGTACTCAGGCTGATGTGGCGCATGGAGATGTTCATGCCGTCGGGGTGGTTCACCAGCTCCAGAAAGCGCATAACGTTGTCGAAATTATCCAGTGGCTCCCCAATGCCCATGAGCACGATGTGGGAGATGGGAAGGCCGGAGTCGATCTGCGTAAACAGCACCTCGTCCAGCATTTCTGCCGGTTCCAGCCGCCGCACCAGACCGCCAATGGTGGAAGCGCAGAAGGCACAGCCCATGGGGCAGCCCACCTCGGTGGAGATGCAGACGGTGTTGCCGTAGCGGTAGCGCATGAGCACCGTCTCCACGCAGTTGCCGTCAGACAGCTGCCAGAGATATTTGATGGTGCCGTCCTTCTGGGATTCCTGCTTTCGCACCACTTTGGGGGTGTACAGGGGATATTCCCGGGCCAGGGCCTCCCGCAGGGCCTTGGGCAGGTTCGTCATCTCATCGTAGGAGGACGCGCCCCTGTGCAGCCACGTAAACACCTGCCCCGCCCGGAAGGCAGGCTGACCCAGCCCTCTTAAAATGTCAGCCAGCTCCGGCTGGGTCAAAGATTTCAGATTCATGCTTTCCTCCGCAGACGGCAGATGAAGAAGCCGTCGGTATCGTACTGTCCGGGAATCAGGGTCAGCATCCCGGTGTCATTTTTTGGAAAATGGCCCGGCAAGGGCAGGGGTTCCGTGAAGAAGTCCCCGTGCCGCTGCAAAAACGCCGCCACTACGTCCTCATTCTCCCGCCGCAGCACCGTGCAGGTGGAGTAGAGGAGCAGGCCCCCCTTTTTGACATAGCGGGATTGATTTTCCAGAATATTCAGCTGTAATTCCGGTAAATCTTCCGTTTCTTTCAGGTTTTTATAGCGAATATCCGGTTTTTTCCGGATGATGCCGAGGCCCGAGCAGGGCACGTCGGCGATACAAACGTCCATACTTTCTGCCCATTCCGGGACAAACTGGGACGCGTCCTGTAACCGGGCCATGATGTTCGTCAAACCCAGACGCTGGGCACCGGCGGAAATCAGGCCGGTTTTGTGAGGATGAATGTCGCAGGCGGTGATTTCTCCTTTGCCGCCCATGGCGATGGACGCGGCAAAGCTCTTTCCTCCGGGAGCCGCGCAGCAGTCCAGCACCCGTGCCCCTTCTTCGGGCAGCTGGGCGCAGAGCACGCTGAGCTTCGCCGCCGGGTCCTGTACATAGAAAAGCCCATCCCGGAAGGGTTCCAGCCGTTCCAGATCTCCCGTGCCCGAGAGGATCAGGCAGTCCGGCATCCAGTCGTGGAGCCGCACAGAGATTCCCGCCCCTTCCAGCCGTTCTTTCAAAGCCTGCGTCGTGACGCGGAGGGTGTTCACCTGCACCACCGTGTCCGGGGCGGCGTTGTCCGCCGCCAGCATGGGCTCCAGCGTACCCTTGGGCAGATTCTGCTTTAACAGCGAAATCAGCGGGTCGGGATGGCTGTAGCGGTCAGCGTAGGAGGTCGGCTCCTTCAATTCTCCCCGGGTGCGGACGGCGCTGCGCAGAACGCCGTTGACCAGAGAGGCCGCCTTGGGGTTGCGGCAGTATTTCTTCGCCAGCGCCACGGATTCGTTCACCGCCGCGCTGTCGGGAATTTTGTCCAATTCATAAAGCTGGTACAGGCCCAGATGGAGAATATCCCGCACTACCGGGTGCAAATCCTTGAGTTTCCCCGTCAAAAGCTGGCTTAAATAAAAGTCCAGCTTCCCCCGGTTCTGGGATACGCCGTAACATAGCCTCGTTGCCAGCGCCGCCTCCCGGCTGTCCAGCCGATCCTTTTTGATGGCGGTTTTCAGCACGCCGTTGGGCCAGGCCCCATCCCGGCGGCAGGCGATCAGCGCGTTCAGCGCCGTTTCTCTTGCGCCCATCAGGGTTCCAGCGGGTGGCCCCGGAAGTAGTCGGGGGCAGCCATTCGTTTGCCGCCCTCTGCCTGTAAGGAGGTAATCTCCACCGCCCCCTCACCGCAGGCGATGACAAGGCCGGTTTGGGTCAGGCCCAGAATCTGCCCCGGTGCGCCGCTGCCGGACACCACCCGGGTATCGTGAACCTTAAAGGTTTTCCCTTGCAGCACCATGGTGGCCACGGGCCAGGGGTGCAGCCCCCGTACATGGTTATGCACCTGTACGGCGGACTTATTCCAGTCAATGGGGCACATGGTCTTGTCCAGCATGGGCGCGTAGGAGACTTCTTCCGGATTCTGGGGCATTGCGGGCACCTTCCCCATCGCCGCAAAGCGGCTCAGGGTCTTGCTGAGCAGATCAGCGCCCAGAACCGCCAGCCGATCCAGCAGTTCCCCGGCAGTTTCGTTCTCCCCAATGGGGGTCTTTGACACGTCGATGATGTCTCCCGCGTCCATCTCCCGGCACAGGTACATGGCCGTCACGCCGGTCTCCTTCAGACCGTCCAGCACCGCCCACTGATAGGGGGCGCTGCCCCGGTACTTTGGCAGCAGACTTGCGTGGATGTTGATGCACCCAAAAGTGGGCACATCCAGCACCTTCTGTGGGAGAATCCGGCCGTATGCCACCACGGCGCAGATGTCGGGCTTCAACGCCCGCAGGGCTTCCACCGTCTCTTCCTCCCGGAAGTTTTCGGGCTGGAACACCGGAATGTTCGCCGTCAGCGCCACTTCCTTCACGGGTGAAGCAACCATTTTCATGCCCCGTCCCTTGGGGCGGTCGGGCTGGGTGTAGACACCCACCACATCAAAGCCGTCCGCCAATATTTTTTTCAAACAGGTCGCCGCGATGTCCGGCGTTCCCATAAATACAACCCGCATTATTCCCCGTCTCCCGCCAGCTCTTCCTCGGTGAGGAAGCGCTCCATGACCTCGGTGTACACGATGCCGTCCAGATGGTCCAACTCATGGCAGAAGCACCGGGCGATCAGTTCTTCCCCCTCGGCCTCGTACCAGTTGCCGTACCGGTCCTGCGCCCGAACCTTGGCGTAGTTTGGCCGCTTCACCAGGCCGTACTTGCCGGGGACGCTGAGGCAGCCCTCCGCGCCCACCTGCTCGCCGCTGGTTTCCAGCAGAGTGGGGTTAATCAGCTCCAAAATCTCTTCGCCGGTGTCCACCAGCACCACCCGGCGCAGAATACCGACCTGCGGGGCTGCCAATCCCACGCCGTTGGCCTGCTCCAGGGTCTCCGCCATGTCGTCCAGCAGCTTGTGAAGCCGCCCGTCAAATTTCTCCACCGGCCTGCAAACCTTGTGCAGAGCGGGGTCCTTATCCGTCAAAATTTTCCGCAGTCCCATAGATCGTTTCCTCTCTTTTACATATCGTAGCCGTTGACGTCAATAAAGGCGCTGACGCCCCGGTTGGCTTTGTCCCGGCTAAATTGCCGCAGCAGGTACGCCAGCAGCTGCCGCAAGGGTCTACTCATCCGGCAGCGCAGGGTCAGCTGATACCGGAAATTGTAATTGATCTTCGGCACCAGGCAGGGGGCAGGCCCCAGTACGGTGCATTTTTCCTCTGTATACGGTGTCTGCCGCAGGCAGGCGTTCAGGCTGTCCCGGAACTTTGCCGCCCCGCGGAGCACGAAGGTCTCCTCCTGCCCGGTGAAGGTCACCGCCGCCAGATCTCCAAAGGGCGGGACGTTCTGGGCACGGCGCAGCTGAATTTCCAAATCGTAAAATCCGTCGTAATCCTGCTGTGCCGCCAGACGGATGATCTGATGCTCCGGCGCCAGTGTCTGGATGACTGCCCGTCCGGAGGTATCGCCCCGGCCCGCCCGGCCCACCACCTGGGTCAGCATATTAAACGTCGTCTCCCCCGCCCGGTATCCGCCGGTGTACAGGCTCATATCCGCGTCCAGCACCCCCACCAGCGTCACATTGGGAAGATTCAGCCCCTTGGCAACCATCTGGGTGCCAAGAAGGATGGGAATGTTTTCCTTCTGGAAATGTTCCAGAATTTTTTCGTGGGTATTCACCGCGCTGACCGTATCCGTGTCCATGCGGCTGACCTCCATGTCGGGGAACAGGGCATTCAGCTCCTGCTGCACCTTCTGGGTGCCGGTGCCGATGGTCTTTAGCGGGCCGCCGCAGCTGGGGCACCGCTCCGGGGCGGGCTGGGAAAAGCCGCAGTAGTGGCACATGAGCCGATGGTTGGCGCTGTGGTAGGTCAGTTTTACGCTGCACCGGGGGCACTCCGGAGTCTGGCGGCAGTCAATACACACCAGCGCGCGGCTGTTGCCCCGGCGGTTCAGGAGCAGAATGGTCTGCCTTCCCGCGTCCCGGGTCTGCAGAATGGCCTCCCGCAGCGGAACGCTCAGGCTGGTGTCATTGCCCAGCTTCAACTCCTCCCGCATATCCACAATGTCCACCTCGGGAAGGGGCCGGCCATTGTAACGTTCATGAAGGGTATACAGCTTGTATGCGCCGGACTTGGCCCGGTACATACTCTCTATGGAAGGGGTAGCGGAACCAAGAAGCACCAGCGCCCCCTCCTTGGCCCCCCGCCAGATGGCCACTTCCTTCGCCGAATACCGGGGGCTGGACTCAGATTTATAGGAATGCTCCTGCTCCTCGTCCAGAATGATGAGGCCGGGGGTACAGGGAGCAAACACCGCGCTGCGGGTGCCGACGATGACCTTGGCATCGCCACTTTTCACCCGCTTCCACTGGTCGTAGCGTTCGGCGGCAGACAGGCTGCTGTGCAGCACCGCCACCTGGTCGCCAAAATAGGCAGCCAGGACCCCGAGAAGCTGGGGAGTCAGGGCGATCTCCGGAACCAGGAGCATGGCAGCCTTCCCCCGTGCCAGACAGGTTTGAATCAACCGGATATAGACGGAGGTCTTTCCGGAACCGGTGACACCATACAGCAGCGCCACACCGGGGGCTTCCGCCCCCATCTGGGCAGAAAGCCCTTCAAAACATTTCTGCTGTTCTGAATTCAGCACCAGCGAGCCGTCCAGCTGAGCAGGCCGAATCTCCCGGCACCGCAGCACCGGGCGTTCCGTCAGGGTCAGATAGCCCTTTTCTTCCAGACGGTTCACCGTAGCGGTGGACGCGCCTGTAAAATAACACAGATCCTTCACTGCCGCGCTGCCCACACTGCACAGCAGTTCCAGCACCTGACGCTGCAAAACGGCGGATTTTGGCCGCTTTTCGGCATAGGCCATGGCCTCCTCGGCAGAAACAGCCAGGGCTGCGATCTTCTCGGATTTGTCGTGGGTCTTTCGGAGATAGTCCGTTTGGGCGGACACCCATTTTTTTCGGGTCAGATAGTTAAGCACCTCGGACAGAGCGTCCTCGTCGGGAATCAGATTTCGGAGGGCTTCCTCCTCCGCCTGACCTCCCAGGTTTTCCAGCAGCTCCAGCACCGCCGCCGCGTTTTCCTTGCGGAGAGCCTTACCTTTCCAGCTCCGGTCCTCCGTCAGAGTGACGTTCATCCTGGTGCGGAACCACAACCCCGCCGGGAGCATCACCCGGGCGGCGTCAAAAAAGGTGCAGAAATACCGCTCCCGCAAAAAAGCCGCCAGCCGAAGCTGGCTTTCTGTCAGCACGGGCATCTCGTCCAGACAGCCTTCAATGGCTTTCAGCTTGTCAGCGCTGCCATCGGCCACCATCAAAACGATGCCTTCCGTGCGCTTGTTTGCCCGTCCGAAGGGCAGCATGACCCGCTGCCCCGGCTGAACCGTGAGATTCTCGGGAACGGAATAGGAATAGGGCTTGTCTATGGCAAAATTTGCCGCCGCAACAGCAATTTTCGCGATCATAGCACCCCTCCTCCGATCATCAGCGCTTGTATTCGTCTTTGATCGTAGCGGACAGCTCGCCGTCGGCGACCTCCTGAATGGCCAGGGTCACAGGCTTCTCAGGCAGTTCTTCCTGCAGGGCCTCAGCCTCAGCGGCAATCTGACGGGCCCGGTGGGCCACCAGATTCACCAGCAGATAACGGCTGTCCACATTCTTCAGTAAATCAGCAACAGGGGGGTACAGCATAATTTCAATCCTCCAATAGAATAATTTCAGTTGACAGTTGATAGTTGACAATTGGCAGTATTCGAAGCCCACAGGATTGCATTTTCCCCCATGAATGGGGAATTCTTAATTACCCCCGCAGGGATTTCTTAACTGTCCACTGTCAACTATCAACTGTCCATCCCGCCTCATTCGGCAATAATGTTCAGAATCTCGTCGGCGCAGCGTTCCGGTTCATCGTTGACCACCACGTGGTCATACCAGAATCTCTGCTCCATTTCCCAGACGGCCCGCTCCATGCGCATTTTGATCTGCTCTTCAGAGGTGTCGCCCCGTCCCCGGAGACGGCGCTCCAGCTCCTCCATGGAAGGGGGCATAATGAAGATCAGCTCAGCGTCCGGCACGCTTGCGCGCACCTGCTTTGCGCCCTTAGGCTCGATGTCCAGCAGAACGGGGCCCCGCTCCCGCTTTTCCTCCGCCTGGGCCTGGGGGGTGCCGTAGTAGTTGTCCGCATGGGCATCGTATTCCAGGAATGCGCCCTGGGCAATCATTTCCTCAAATTTTTCCCGGGAAATAAAGTAGTAATGCACGCCGTCGATCTCGCCTGGTCTGGGTTCGCGGGTAGTTGCGGAAACGGAGAAGGACAGATCCTTCCGTTTTTTCATCATGATGCCCAGAACCGTGCCCTTTCCAACACCGGAAGCGCCGGAAATCACAATGAGTTTTCCCTTGCTCATGGTTCTTCCTCCATCTCTGCCTCTTTCGTGTCCATCCACCGTGCCCCGATGGTCTCCGAGGGAATGGCAGACAGGATCACATGGTCGGTGTCCATCAGGATCACCGCCTTGGTTTTTCGTCCGAAGGAGGCATCGATGAGCATACCCCGGTCCCGGGCCTCCTGGACCACCCGCTTAATGGGCGCGGAGTCCGGCGCGACGATAGCCAGCAGCCGTTCCGCCGCCACCATAGAGCCGAAACCGATGTTGATAAGCTTCATTGCGGCACCTCCTTTTTGCCTTCCCCTCTGGGGAAGGCTTTGCTCCGCTAAAGCACAATTTACTCAATATTCTGGGTCTGTTCCCGGATCTTTTCCAGCTCTGCCTTGATGTCCACCACAATCCGGGCAAGCCGGACATCCGTGCACTTGGAGCCGATGGTATTGCTCTCCCGGTTCATCTCCTGAAGCAGGAAATCCAGCTTCCGCCCGATGGCGCCGCCGGCAGTGAGCATATTGTTCATCTGGTCAAGATGGCTTCTCAGGCGGACGGTCTCCTCATCCACGGCCACCTTGTCCGCGAAAATGGCGGCTTCCGTCAAAATCCGGCTTTCGTCGATGGCGGTGTTTGCGAGAACCTCTTTCAGCTTGTTTTCCAGCCTTGTGCGGTAGTCCTCTACGGTCTGACCGCTGCCGGCCTCCACTTGTTCCACCAGCGACAGGATGGTCTGGCCCCGGGAACGCAGGTCGTTCTCCAGTGCCTTGCCTTCGGCGGAACGCATGGCGTCATAGCGCTCCAGCGCCAGATTCACCACGCCCAGAAGGTCAGCAAGCAGCTGTTCCTCATCCACCTCCGGCTTGTCCACGGTGAACACGTCGGGCATCCGGGACAGGAGGGAAACGCTGATGTCCTCCCGGATTCCGTAGTCCTTCGCCATCTGGTGCATGGCGTCCAGATACCCCTCCACCATTGCGGTGTTCAGGGTAATCTTCACATCCTGTGCTCCCTCGGCGCGCAGAGAGACGAACACGTCCACCTTGCCCCGTGAGATGGTTCCCTTCACTGCCTGCTTCACCGCATCCTCCGCGAAGGACAGGACCCGGGGCAGCTTCACGGTGCAGTCTAAGTACCGGTTGTTGACGGAGCGCAGCTCCACGGTGAACTCCCGGCCGTTAACGGTCTCCACCGCCCGGCCGTAGCCGGTCATACTCTTAACCATGGTATTCTTCCTCTTTTCTGACGGTTGTCGTATCCGCGAACGCGGTTATGGTATAACGAAGATCGGCCTTGTTTACCACCAGCCGGTCATAGGCGACGACGATGCCCAAGCCAAGGACAAACCCCAGCCCGCCGCCCAGAGCTCCAAAGCTTCCGGGCAGGGTTCCCAGCCAGTAGCCAAGGAAAAACAGGAGAAGCGGCAGGACATACAGCACCATGGCGGCTTTCAGCACCGGGGCGGTGGAGGATTCCACCCGCACCAAATCCCCGGGGCGGGCTCCAATGGGGTTGCCGGCGGTGAAGATCACCGTCTCCCTGGCCGCGCCGCAGCCGGAACACTTGTGGCAGTCTCCGGAACAGGCGCTCTCCCGGACATGGATCACGTCGGCAGTCCCGTCATTATGGATCTCACGGACCCGTACCAGCTGCTCCATGTCAGCCTCCCGCAGCCTGCACTGTGGCGGACACGGAACTGGCCTTCACCGCGCCCACATTGGGGAACCGGTCGTCGCATACGATTTTCACCTTATAGGTTGCCGTGCCCACCTCAGCGTTGGTGAAGTCCACCACCGCCCGGATATTCTCCTCCTTCAGCGCGGCGATCTCCGTCTCGGGGCCCCGAAGCTTCACGGTCAGGTTGGCATTGATGATCTCTACGTTCAGGCCCTCGGGCACATTCACCGCCTCAAACCGTTCAATGGTCAGCTCTTTCGTTTTCAGACCGGCGAACTTGATGGTCACCGTGACTTCATTCACGCCGGTCTGGTTGGTCACTCCCTCCGGCAGGGTCAGGGTATACTTCTGCTCGTTGACATTCTTATCCAGATCCGCCAGATTGATGGTGGCGATGGTGAGGGTATCGCCCAGCTCATTCAGCACCGCCTCGCCGCCGGAAACACGGATGGTGGCAGGGTTGATCTCCACGGTGGTGTTCTTCTCGTTGGCGCCGCCGCCGTAAACGATGTCCGCCGTCAGCCGCAGCTCCCGGATCTTCTGGATCTGCATTTCCAGGCGAACCTCTTCCACATTGGTGGTGATATGCTCGGCATCCACGGGATTGCCCTCGGCATCGCAGAGGGTATAGCGGTAATTCTGGCTGATGGACTCCACCTGCTCCGTCAGATCGATCTCCACCCGGGCATGGTCGATGGTATCCACCACGGAGGCCGGACCGCTGATGGTCACGGTGTTGTTGTCCAGAACCGCGTTTTCCGTGTCATAGATGTAATCCTCGGAGCGGTTGCCCGTCCACTTGATGAGCACCGGGATCTCCGACACCCGGCGGTAGTCCACGTCCACAAAGATCGCGCCGGGGTTCTTGTTGCCCGCGGTAAAGGCGCTGGGGGACACATCGCTGGGGTAGGAAATGGTGTAGCTCAGGGCGATATGCTCCCCCGGCTCGGTGATCTGGGACAGATCCACCTTCGCCGCCAGCTTGCTGGAATCCAGCTTGTTCAGGTCGCTGCGGGCGCCGGACAGGTTCAGGGACACGGAGTTGGTGGACAGAGAGGTCACCATCAGGTTCCGTTCGCCAAGGACCGTTTCACCCTCCAGAACGACAGGGATATTGTAGAAGGTGTTGTTTTCCTCGATACTCACATTGTTGGAGACGTACAACCAGAGGCCGAAGGCCACCGCCAACGAAAGGAGCATGGAGCCAAGCTTATTTCTTTTCATAGGTTCCATCCTCCTTTGCCTTGCCGGACAGCCTTTTCAGCACCTGTGCCGGGAAGCTCACGCTGTCCTCCTCCGGTTCGATGGTGCGCAGCTCCTGCCGCAGCAGCTTATCCAGCGTTGCCACCGTCAACTCCCGCTTCAGCATTGCGCCGGCAGCCACGGAAATGGCGCCGCTTTCTTCGGACACGATGACCACCACCGCATCGGTGACCTCGCTCATGCCAACGCCAGCCCGGTGCCGGGTGCCCAGCTCCGGGGGCAGATTCTCGTTGGTGCTCAAGGGGAGCACGCAGCCTGCCGCCGCGATGCGCCCGTCCCGGATAATCATGGCGCCGTCATGCAGCGGAGAATTCTTGAAGAAAATGTTCCGGATCAGCTGGTCGGTCACCTGGCCGTCGATGGGCGTGCCGGTTTTGAAGTATTCTTCCAACCGCTGATCCCGGGCAAACACGATCAGCGCGCCCACCTTCTCCCGGCTCATGGCCTCACATGCCCGGACGGTCTGGGTAATCACGGCCTCCATCTCCTGCACCGGACGGGTCATCCCGAAAAACCTGCTGAATTTTACATTGCCCAGGTGATCCAGCATCCGCCGCAGCTCCGGCTGGAACAGCACCACAAAGGCCAGCAGTCCGATGGCCAGCAGCTGGTTCAGAAGCCAGTTGATGGTGTACAGCTTCGCCACGCTGGTGATCCAGGAGATCAGCACCAGCGCGATGACCGTGCGGGCAATGCGCATGATGTGGGGCGTCCTGAGAAGGGGCAGCAGCTTATAGATCAGGAAGGCAACCACAAGAATATCCAGATAATCAGACCACTGCATTTTCAGTACCTGCTGAATAATGTTCATCTTCCCATCAACCTGCTTTCTATCGTAATACCATCGGCACAATGCGCCATCGTATAGTTATCTATTATCCGTTCCATTATAGCGGATTCCGGTGCTGATGGCAATAGGCATTTCTGTAAAAAATTTATGACGGAAACGGCGGCAATTTGGCTGAGGCCCGAAGAAATACATCTATTTGCCCCAGGGTGGTGTCATAGCCCGGACTGACCCGCAGGGTGCCCGTTTCCAGAGTTCCGGCGCTTTCATGGGCCAGAGGCGCGCAGTGCAGTCCGGCCCGTACGGCGATGCCCCGTTTGGCCAGGTTTTCCGCCGCCTCCTCGCAGTCCATCCCCGGCAGGAAGGACACTGTGGCTGCCTGATGGGCCCCGGCAAATACCCGGAAGCCCTGCCCCACCAGCCCCCGGACGCAATGTCCCAAAATCTGCTGCTCCTGCCGGAAAATGGTGTCCGTGCCTATCCGTTTCAGGCACTTCAGTCCCTGGGTCAGCCCGGCAATCCCCGGCACGTTCATAGTTCCCGCTTCCAGCCGTTCCGGCAGCTGCTCCGGCATCTCCTTACGAATGGACTGGGTGCCCGTGCCGCCAAAAAGCAGCGGCTTTCCGGGCTGTGAGCACAGAAGCAGCCCCGTACCCGGCAATCCCAACAGGCCCTTGTGGCCCGGCATGGCAATAAATTCCGCGCCCAGGGCGGAGAAATCCACCGGCAGCGTGCCGGCGGACTGGGCCGCGTCCAGAATGAAGGGCACACCCCGCTGGCGGCACAGGGCTGCCATCTCCCCCACCGGCAGGATATAGCCGAATACGTTGGACACATGGGTAAATACCGCCGCATCCGCGCCCTTTAACGCCCTTTCAAATTCCGTCAGGGTATCGTCCCAGTCGAACAGCTTCCGGCCCGCCACCCGGATGTCGGCCCCCAGTGCGTACAGGGGCCGGGTGACGGCGTTGTGCTCAAAGCCGGAGATGACCACCGTATCTCCCGGTTTGACCACACTTCGGATGGCGATGTTCAGCCCGTGGGTGCAGCTGGCGGTGAGCACCACCTGGTCGCTCTCGCAGGAAAACAGCTCCGCCGCAGCCGCACGGCAGTCAAACACCGTTTTTGCCGCCTCCATAGCCGCGCCATAGCCGCCCCGTCCGGGGTTGGCGCAGCAGTGCATGGCTTTCTCCGCCGCCCGGTACACCGCCGGCGGCTTGTGAAAGGAGGTGGCCCCATAGTCAAGATAGATCATGGGGCACCTCCTCCAGCTGTCCGTCGGGCTTTTGCAGATAAACCTTCCGGATGGGGATCTGCCGCTCCGCCAGCATCGCCGCTGCCGGTTCAATTCCCGCAGCCCGGATTTTCAGGGCATAGCCGCAGCCCTGTTCCTCCATCCATCGGGGTGTCCGCTGCAATGCGCAGCGAAACCCGCTCCCTTTCAGCAGTCTCTCCCCCTGCTGGGCATAGGTCACCGATCGAAAGGTAATAAAATAGTATCTCATGCCCATAACCTCCCGGCTCAATCTATGCCGGTTTGGCAGAATTCGTGTCCCTGCGCAAAAAGTGCCCTGCGGCGCTTGTCCGCAGGGCATTTTCCCTTCTATCGAGCAACGAGCAGGAGAATTTCCTTCAATTTTTCCGTATAATACTCCTGGTCAGGCGCATACTCCGCCAGTTTCATAGAAGATAGCGTCTCAGCAAAATCATGAACATTGCGGATCACCCGTATGCTGTCACGCTCCCTGAGCCACTGGTATACTCCGAAAACCTTGCCCGTTTTATTGTCAAACGCGATGCACGGGGTGCCGGTGACATACGCAAAAAGCATACAGTGAAACCGATCCGTTACGATCAGACGTGATGAGCGGAAGTGCTCCAGGAAATCTCCCATTGCCCTATCTCTGTCACTTAGTTTCACGGGCTTATCCGTCTGGTTTGACGAGATATACGCAATGGTTTCAAACTTATCAGTCAACGTCTGAATGACCGCGTTCTGCTCCGCAAAGTCCAGTATTCTTTCCGGATCATTCCGGAAGCAGACGGATACCTTATTCTCTCTGTCTATATGCCGCCCGTCCGCTTTGGGTGCATACGTTAAGACCATATCCGGCAGCAGCAGTAAGGACGAACCTTCACCCAGCATATGATTGTCTTTGACAATATCATAGGATTTTCTGTCTCTGACGCATAGATGGAAATCCGTCAGTTTTTTATAAAATGCCGAATCCGCCCGCATCTGCTTTCTTCCGGTCTCGTCATCCGAATAATAAACAGTCTGGGGAAATACGATGATTTTATTGTGTTTATGGTGCTTCAGAACTCGCATAGCACCAATTTGAGCATGCCGCCATAAGCTGCCAAACCATCCCCCACCGCAAACGAACAGAATGTCATCCCGATGGATAAGTGGAGAAATTGACAAAGCGCGGAACTTGCAAAGTCTGGTCGGGATCTCAATCAACTCCCGGTCAGGGAAGTATTTCTCTATGAAGTCCCTTTGCGCCAGCGAGATGGCAATATCTCCCCGGTTGCTGTGGTTGTGCGGGACGCACAGAACAATGATCCTGCCGCCTGTTCCCTGCCGCAGTCTTCTGATAACCGATTTACACTCGCTGTCAAGTTTTTCGAACCGGTATAGCTTTTGTCTGAGCGGCCTGAGCCTGTCTTTGACCTTCTTTTCCCGCAGGAATACGTATAGGCCATGAAATCTCACATAGCACAGGAGCGCCTTGCTCCCGTAATACTTCTTATCCTTTAATACGGATTCCAGTTCTCCGGTCTGCTGCTTCGATTCCTTCGCGTTTCTGTCAACGGAGGCTGCCAGTCTGGCGTAGTATTCTTTGACCAATCTCGTAAGCATCAGGCAAAAGCAATTGCCGAATTTCTTTGACCATTGAGACTCTTCATCATATGAAATCAGCGACCGGATTGCGTGATACATACCGTTGGTATTCTTAAACGCAATTCTCTGCCCCATGATGGAATCCTCTCTGACTCTGCGCATATACAAGACCAGTGGCAAAACCGCGCATTTCTCGGAAAGCAGAAACGCCCTCGCCGTAAACTCCTCGTCCTCATGAAGGATACCCTCATAGAAGGTCAGATGATTCTCTGTAAGGAAGCTTCTCCTATAGAGGTAGAGTGGAACTCCGGCGGCATAATCGTTATGCGTTAATAGCTCCTTCAGCAGCACATGGCCCTGATAGACGCCGCAATACGTATTCTTCTTGATGTAGGATTCTTCCCGTTCCTTGGACAGCTTTCTCCCGTCCGCAAAATTGATACCGGAATAATGAATAAAATCCAAATCATGAATATTTCCAGCCAGTATTTCGACAGCATTGGGCAGCAGGTAATCATCACTGTCCATAAACAGCACATACTCGCCGGTTGCCAGACCGAGTCCCGCGTTTCGGGCGCTCGACTGGCCTCCATTTTCTTTATGCAGGACTTTGATCCGTTCGTCCGTTTCCCTGTAATTGTCGCAGATCTCGCCGCAGGCATCTGGCGAGCCGTCGTCAACAAGAATGATCTCCAAATCCCGGTAGGTCTGGCAAAGCAGGCTGTCTACGCATTCCGCCAGATATTTTTCAACCTTGTAGATCGGGACAATGATACTGACTTTCATTTCCTCACCCCTCTATAAAAGCCGCTCACTCTTCCAGCAGGCACACAGCGTGGCAGGCCATGCCCTCGCCGCTTCCGGTAAAGCCCAGCTTTTCCTCGGTGGTGGCCTTCACGTTCACCCGGTCGGGGGTGACGCCCACGGCGGCGGCGATATTTTCCTGCATCTGGGGAGTAAAATCCTTCAGCTTCGGCTTCTGGGCGATCATGGTCACGTCGATATTGCCTACGCGGAAACCTTTTTCGGAGATTTTCCGGTAAACCTCCCGCAGCAACATCAGGGAATCCGCCCCCTTGTATTTGGGGTCGGTGTCCGGGAAGTGACGGCCGATGTCCCCCAGTCCCGCCGCCCCCAGCAGGGCGTCGGATACCGCGTGGAGCAGCACGTCCGCGTCGGAGTGGCCCAGCAGGCCCTTCTCATAGTCGATTTTGACCCCGCCCAGGATCAAATCCCGGCCCTCCACCAGCTTGTGTACGTCATATCCGTGTCCGATTCTCATTCCGTTTCCTCCAAAAGCAGCTCCGCGATTTTCAAGTCCATGGGGGTAGTGACCTTCAGATTCCGCTCGTCGCCCTCCACGATCTTGATTTTCATGCCCGTGCGCTCCACAGCGGAGCAGTCGTCGGTGACCGTTGCCCCGTCTTCCTCCGCCTTTCTCAGCGCCCCCCGCAGCAGGTCGAAGTCGAATACCTGGGGGGTCTGCACCGCCGCCAGAGAAGAACGGTCCGGTGTTTCTTTCACAAGTCCCCCCTGCACCACCTTGATGGTGTCCTTCACGGGCACGGCAGGCGCCGCCGCGCCGTAGGTGTTCGCTGCCCGAACAACCCGGTCAATGACCTGCCAGGAGATCAAGGGTCTTGCCCCATCGTGAACTGCCGCCAGCTTTGTTCCCTTTGGCAGGGCGTTCAGCCCCAGATGGACGGACTCCTGACGGGTTTTGCCTCCTGCCACCACTGCCGCAACCTTGCCCATATCTCTGCATAGCCCGGAAATGGGCCGAATCAAATCTTCCCGTGTCACAATGACGATGGAAGCAATGGCGTCACAGTTCTGGAAAGCCCGGACAGTGTGGACAATCATCGGCTCCCCGCCCAAGGGCGCCATGACCTTGTCGATGCCCCCCATGCGGGAGGCGCTGCCAGCGGCAACGATCACCACACCGCAGGTTTTCAGCGGCAGCAGCTTTCGGGCCGGTCGGGTCACCTTGGAAATGTCCATCGTCAAAGCTCCTTTACCAGTTTTTTGTAGAATTCGCCCCGAACCATAAAGTTTTTGAACTGATCGAAGGCGGCGCTGGCGGGGCTCATGAGCACCACATCTCCCGCTTCGGCAGCAGCGGCGGCGGCGCGGACGGCAGGCTCAAAGCTTCCGCAGTCCACGATTTCCAAACGTTCCGGGTCGTATTCTGGGGAGGAAACCACCGCCTGACGGATCTTTTCGCCGGTTGCGCCCCCAAGGAACAGCTTCTTGACGTGGGCGCAGATTTCCGGCCCCAGCACATCGTAGGGGATGTGCTTGTCGTAGCCTCCCGCAATGAGAATTACCTTTTCCGGGAAGCTGCGCAGGCCCGCGATGGTGCGGCTGGGGCTGGATGCGATGGAGTCGTTGTAGAATCTCACTCCGTCCTTGACGCGCACCAGCTCAATGCGGTGCTCCACCCCGCCGAAGGTCCTGGCTACCTGACGGATGGTGTCGTCGTTCACCAGGCCCTCCACCATGGCGATGGCGGCCATATAATTCTCTACGTTATGGACACCGGGGATAAGAATGTCCGCAGTAGGCAGAACCTTCACCCCATGGCGGCAGATGACCCCGTCCTTCAGGCAAACGTCCGCTTCCTTCTGCCGGGAGAAGAACCGGGTTGTGCCGTTGCCCTGGAATTCGGCGGTAATGGCGTTGTCGGCGTTCAGAATCAGAAGGCCTGTACCGTCCTGATGGCGGAAAATGTTGGTTTTCGCTTCCACGTACTCCGCCATGTCCTTGTGGATGTCCAGATGGTTGGGTGCCAGATTGGTAATCACCGCCCGGGCGGGGCTGTGCTTCATGTCCATGAGCTGGAAGGAGCTGAGCTCCACCACGGCGTAGTCCGTTTCCTTCATCTGCCGAACCAGTGGCAGCAGGGGCGTTCCGATGTTGCCCCCAAGCCAGACGGTTTTCCCCGCCGCTTTCAGCATTTCGGAGATCAGGGTAGTAGTAGTGGTTTTGCCGTCGGAGCCGGTGACCGCCAGAATCGTGCAGGGGCAGACCTCGAAGAAAGCCTCCATCTCACTGGTGACCTCCGCCCCCCGGCTGCGCAGAGCTTCTATTGCGGGATTGGCTGGGTGCATACCGGGGGTGCGAAAGAGGATGTCCGCTTCCACGCCGTCCAGATACCCTTCGCCAACATGAAGCTTACAACCCGCCTGTTCCAGTGCCAAAACCTCGGCATCCAGCTTGTCCCGGGGGGTCTTGTCGCAGCCCACCACATCGCAACCGTATTCCAGCAGGAGACGCACCAGCGGGCGGTTGCTGACCCCCAGGCCCAGCACGGCGATTTTTTTATGTTTCAGGGAAGAAAAGTATTCCTCAAATTTGCTGTTCATAGTCCATTCCTCGTTCCATAGAAGATAGCTATAGTATACCTTCTTAGAAAAGAATTTGCAAGATGTTTGACAATTTCGCCATTGTGCGGTACAATACTTCCGCGACCAGGTCGGACAGCCGCGGACGGAGGCCGAAAGGCCCCGGATGAGGAAAGTCCGGGCTCCACAGGGCAGGGATAACGGGTAACGCCCGCCGAGGGTAACCTCAGGACAAGTGCAACAGAGAGATGTAGCCGGTTTTCCGGTCATAGTGAAAAAGTGCGGTAAGAGCGCACTCGCCGCATGGAGACATGTCGGTGCTGTAAACTCTATCCCGGAGCAACGCCGTGGAGGAACGCAAGGTCTGCCCGACCGTTCCGAGGAGGCGGCTTGACCCCGTGAGCGATTGCGGGGCTAGATAGATGGCTGTCAAGACAGAACCCGGCTTACAGACCTGTGTCGCAAAGAAATAGGTAACCCCAGCGGCGTGTCAACACCGCTGGGGTTTTTTTGCATCGCTGTGGTATTCGGAAAATACAATCAAACTATAAGAAACTCACTTATGTTCTTCTTTACCCCATTACCGTGCACTGTCGGTCGAGGGGTCCAAAGGATATATGATGTCCACTCAGCGTCAATAACGCATTGTCAGCGGTGACTCGCCGCAAAAAGCTCCCCAGTCCGAAGACTGGGGAGACATTTTGCGTATTAACCGCTGAGAGAATTACTCGTCAACCTCGGTGACAACGCCGGAACCAACGGTACGGCCGCCTTCACGGATAGCGAAACGCAGGCCCTTCTCGATAGCGATGGGGGTGATCAGCTCAACGCTCATAACAACGTTGTCGCCGGGCATGCACATCTCAGTGCCTTCGGGCAGGGTGATGATGCCGGTAACGTCGGTGGTACGGAAGTAGAACTGAGGACGATAGTTGTTGAAGAAGGGAGTATGACGGCCGCCTTCTTCCTTGGACAGGACGTAAACCTGGCCCTTGAACTTGGTGTGAGGATGGATGGAACCGGGCTTGCACAGAACCTGACCACGCTCGATGTTCTTCTTGTCGATACCACGCAGCAGAGCGCCGATGTTGTCGCCGGCTTCAGCGTAGTCCAGCAGCTTGTGGAACATCTCGATGTCGGTGACGACGGTGGACAGCTTGTCCTCACGCAGGCCAACGATCTCGACGGGCTCGTTCTTCTTGACAACGCCACGCTCCACACGACCGGTAGCAACGGTACCACGGCCGGAGATGGTGAACACATCCTCAACGGGCATCAGGAAGGGCTGGTCAGCCTTACGGTCGGGAGTGGGGATATAGTCATCAACAGCGTCCATCAGCTCCTTGATGCAGGCATACTCGGGAGCCTCGGGATCCTTGGACTCGGAAACCAGAGCGTTCAGAGCGGAACCCTTGATGATGGGGGTGTCGTCGCCGGGGAACTCGTACTCGGACAGGGTCTCGCGGACTTCCATCTCGACCAGCTCCAGCAGCTCCTCGTCGTCAACCTGATCGCACTTGTTCAGGAACACAACGATATAGGGCACGCCAACCTGACGGGCCAGCAGCAGGTGCTCACGGGTCTGAGCCATGGGGCCGTCGGTAGCAGCGATAACCAGGATAGCGCCGTCCATCTGAGCAGCACCGGTGATCATGTTCTTGATATAGTCGGCGTGGCCCGGGCAGTCAACGTGAGCGTAGTGACGCTTGTCGGTCTCGTACTCAACGTGAGCGGTGTTGATCGTGATACCACGAGCCTTCTCTTCGGGAGCCTTATCGATGGAAGCGTAGTCCTCGAACTGGGCCTGGCCCTTCATGGCCAGATACTTGGTGATAGCGGCGGTCAGAGTGGTCTTGCCGTGGTCAACGTGGCCGATGGTGCCAATGTTAACGTGGGGCTTATTTCTCTCAAACTTCTGCTTTGCCATTTGAAATATTCCTCCTAGTTAATAATTGTATAAATGAATTAACAGTTTAGGTTCGTGCGTCGCCGCACATCGTGTACATCATACTACACAAATGCGGGAAACACAAGAGAAATTTTGAAATTTCCCGGAAAATATCTGCATTTCCCGTGGGAAGCGGTGCTTCCCACAGGAAATGAAGCGCGATCAGTCTCTGCCCCGGGCCTTGATGATCTCGTCGGTCTTGGACTTGGGCAGCTCGGAATTGTGGCTGGGCTCCATGGTGTAGTTGCCGCGGCCCTGGGTCTTGGAACGCAGGTCGGTGGCGTAACCGAACATCTCCGCCAGAGGCACGTTGGCATCCACCTGAACAGCACCGGTACGGGTGATCTGGCCCAGAATGTTGCCGCGGCGGGCGGTGATGTCGCCGATGACGGTGCCCATATACTCATCGGGCACGGTGACGGAAACCTTCATGATAGGCTCCAGAATGACGGGGTTCGCCTTCCGGCAGGCCTCCTTGAAGGCCATGGAACCGGCGATCTTAAATGCCATTTCGGAGGAGTCGACTTCATGGTAGGAGCCGTCGAACAGGGTGACCTTCACGTCCACGACGGGATAGCCAGCCAGAACGCCAGCCTCCATTGCACCCTGAATACCGGCGTCAACAGCGGGGATATACTCCTTGGGGATGGCGCCGCCCACGACGGCGTTGATGAACTCGTAACCCTTGCCGGGCTCGTTGGGCTCCACACGGATCTTGACGTGACCGTACTGGCCCTTACCGCCGGACTGACGGGCATACTTGGTTTCCTGCTCAACGCTCTTGCGGATGGTCTCCTTGTAGGAAACCTGGGGAGCGCCCACGTTGGCCTCGACCTTGAACTCACGCAGCAGTCGGTCAACAATGATCTCCAGGTGCAGCTCGCCCATGCCGGCGATGATGGTCTGACCGGTTTCCTTGTTGGTGTAGGTCCGGAAGGTGGGGTCCTCTTCAGCCAGCTTGCTCAGAGCAATGCCCATCTTCTCCTGACCAGCCTTGGTCTTGGGCTCGATGGCGACCTCGATAACGGGCTCGGGGAACACCATGGACTCCAGAATGATGGGATGGTTCTCGTCGCAGAAGGTATCGCCGGTGGTGGTGTTCTTCACGCCCACGACGGCAGCGATGTCACCGGCGTAAACCATGTCGATGTCTTCCCGGTGGTTGGCGTGCATCTGCAGGATGCGGCCCATACGCTCCTTGACATTCTTGGTGCAGTTCAGCACGGAAGTGCCCTTCTCCAGAGTACCGGAGTACACGCGGAAGTAGCACAGCTTGCCGACGTAGGGGTCGGTAGCGATCTTGAAGGCCAGAGCGGAGAAGGGAGCCTCATCGGAAGCGGGACGGAAGTCCTCTTCCTCGGTCTCGGGGTTGACGCCCTTGATGCCCTTCTTGTCCAGGGGGCTGGGCATGTAGTCAACCACCGCGTCCAGCAGTTCCTGAACGCCCTTATTCTTGTAAGAGGTGCCGCAGACCACGGGCACCATCTCGTTGGCGATGGTAGCGCGGCGGATGCAGGCCTTAATCATGTCGATGGGAACCTCTTCGCCTTCCAGATACATCATGGCGATGTCGTCATCCAGGCAGGAGACAGCGTCCATCAGCTTCTCGTGGTACTCGTTGCAGATGTCCACCATGTCCTCGGGGATGTCCTCGATGCGGACGTCCTTACCCAGTTCATCATAGAAGACGTTGGCCTTCATGGTGATCAGGTCCACGTTGCCCTTGAAGAAGGCCTCGGAACCGATGGGCAGCTGGATGGGCACCGCGTTGCACTTCAGGCGCTCGTCGATCATGGTCAGCACGCGGTAGAAGTCGGCGCCCATGATGTCCATCTTGTTGACATAGATCATGCGGGGCACCTTGTACTCATCAGCCTGACGCCAGACGGTCTCGGTCTGGGGTTCCACGCCGCCCTTGGCGCACAGAACGGTGACGGCACCGTCCAGAACACGCAGGGAACGTTCAACCTCAACGGTGAAGTCCACGTGGCCCGGGGTGTCGATGATGTTCAGGCGGCAGCCCTTCCAGAAGCAGGTGGTAGCAGCGGAGGTGATGGTAATACCACGCTCCTGCTCCTGCGCCATCCAGTCCATGGTGGCGGAGCCGTCATGGGTCTCACCGATCTTGTAGTTCTTACCGGTGTAGAACAGAATACGCTCGGTGGTAGTGGTTTTGCCGGCATCGATGTGAGCCATGATGCCGAAGTTTCTGGTATTCTCCAGAGAATACTGTCTAGGCATTGGGTTTCTCCTTTATTACCAGCGGAAGTGGGCGAAAGCCTTGTTGGCTTCGGCCATCTTGTGGACGTCCTCGCGCTTCTTCACGGATGCGCCGGTACCATTGGCGGCGTCCATGATCTCAGCGGCCAGCCGCTCCTTCATGGTGTTCTCGCTGCGGCCGCGGCTGTACAGGGTGATCCAGCGCAGACCCAGGGTCTGACGACGGTCGGGGCGGACTTCGATGGGCACCTGATAGGTGGCACCGCCCACGCGGCGAGCCTTCAGCTCCACAGCGGGCATGATGTTTTCCATAGCCTGCTGGAAAACTTCCAGACCGTTCTTGCCGGTCTTGTTCTCGACGATTTCGAAAGCACCATAAACGACCTTCTGGGCAACGCCCTTCTTGCCGTCCAGCATGATGCTGTTAACGAGCTTGGTAACCAGAACGGAATTGTAATTGGGATCCGGAAGGACCTCTCTCTTGGGAACATTACCTCTTCTGGGCACTTTGCTTCCCTCCTTCATAATTTAATGATTTCATCGGTACTCGAAAGTGTTACTTTCGTGGTGCCTGGCCAGAGGTTTTTATACTATATATAAAAACGCTGTGGCAAGGCCTTGCCTTGCGAAAGGCGTAGGGAAAAGTCAAAATTCAGTGAGCGGAAGAATTACTTCTTCTTGCCGGCCTTGGGACGCTTCGCGCCGTACTTGGAGCGGGACTGCATCCGGTTCTGCACGCCCTGGGTATCCAGAGTGCCGCGGATGATGTGGTAACGGACACCGGGCAGGTCCTTGACACGGCCGCCGCGGATCAGCACCACGGAGTGCTCCTGCAGGTTGTGGCCGACACCGGGAATGTAAGCGGAAACTTCCATACCATTGGTCAGACGCACACGGGCGATCTTACGCAGAGCGGAGTTAGGCTTCTTGGGGGTGGTGGTACGCACAGCGGTGCAGACACCACGCTTCTGGGGGGAAGGCAGCGCAGTGGCCTTGTTCTCCAGAGTGTTCAGACCTCTCTGCAGAGCGGGAGCGGTGGACTTGTAGCTGACCTGCTGACGGCCGCTACGAACCAGCTGATTAAAAGTAGGCATTTGTTTTCTCCTTTCTTTGGTTCTCGCCATTCGGCGGGTTATCTATTCTACGGAAATTTTCCGATAGAATCAAATGAGAACGGCTGCCGCCGCCGCGCCAACTTCAATTCCGCAGGCGCTTCCCAAGGCTTCCATGCTGGAAACCCAGGTGATCTGGATCTGATTGTCCGCGCACAGGTCAGCCAAGGGCTGGGTCAGCGCGGGATCGGCGTTTTTCGCCAGATAAACACACCGGGCGCAGCCTCCCCGAACAGCTTTC
>JALFJQ010000036.1 GCA_022775085.1 Clostridiales bacterium
TCCAAATACTTCTTCGCATTCTTTGTATAATTGGAAAGGGTAACAAAAAGGCCGTAATCCCCTTCGCGCATAGCCCCCTTGAGGGATTGAATAGTCGTTTCTTTAATGTCGCTGTCCTGACTCTTTACCTGTACGAGTATACGAGGTGGGAGTTCGTCCTTATATGCGGTAATATCTATGCCGCTGTCGCCGCCCTGTGGAGAAACCATGCAACGATAGCCCATTGCGCGGAGCAAATCTGCCACAAATTCTTCGAGCGCATAACCTTTCAGCTTTTTGCTTAACTCTTTCAGAATGAAATCTCTTGTGGATTCGATGATGTCCTCGGCAGTCGCAGCGACTGTTTCGTCAGGTTCATTCATGGCCGCGGCAGGCTTGAACCCTTTATCCAAAGCCTGCAAATATTCGTCGGCATAATTCTTTATCAAAAAGAAAGACATGGCCGAGCCGAGTTCATATAAGGCTCCCTGAGAGAACGCTGTTCGGGGAAGGTGTTTCAGCCACTTAACCTTCCTTTGCTGTACATACAAATCCGCTGTCGGATTATAAATAAAATCACTCTCAACGAGTCCGATGTTTATCTTTCTGTCTGACTTGGAAGGAAAAACAACATAATCGCCGGCCTTCATTTCGTGCACGAAACGATACAGCATACCGGCACTGGTAGCAACTGCACCTTTTTTGCCATTGGGATATGATGCGATATAGTGGTTTTTATATGCCTCACGAGTGGGCTCCAGTTTACTGCAATCTCCAAACTCTTTCCAGCCGATTGCAATAATATTATCGTGCAGAAACAGGGCCTCATCTGTTGTGTGAATCCCCCAAATTCTGATTTCTTCATTTGCCATTACAGCCACACTCCTATCAACTCTTTTGCAGTCTTCTTTACTCGCAATGGTTCAGCGTATTCCAGAAGCTTGGGGATGTTTTTGCCGGGATCATTGATGTAGTTCTGAATCGCTTTATTAAAAATTTCTTTGTCCATTTTATTGCGATAACGCAGACAGTCACAAATGACCCGGTCTTTGTCGTAGATACGGATGTCATGCCCATCCATTTCTCCGTGAGTCAGGCCCAGTTCCAAGATGGAAGGCTCTATATAGTAAGGTTTTATAAACGGATAATCAATTTTGAAGCGAGATTTGCCGGAATCCTTGCTGACAGCCAGATGCCAATTACCAGGTGTCCGGTCGCTGTATTCATAATAGCGCAAAGCGGTATTCATGCAGAGAACAGCATCCGGGAAAAGGCATTTTATGATGCCAACTTCGCTGAAATCGTCCGGGTTGACCCACCGATAATAACCATAGCGTAGCTTCTCTACATAGCCTTCCTGAATGAGCTGTTGTACCTTGCGATAGAGAATGTTTTCTTCCTCCAGCTGTTTTGTACGCATCATCCCACCGTATCGCGCAAATATATTCTTGTAATCTTCTACACCAGTCATGCGTGCAGTACCTTTCTGACTTTCCACCATTTTAGCCATTGAAGCGGATAAAGTAATGTCAAACTATTATAACCCGTTTTGTTCATACCGTCAACATGACTTTTTTACACAATATTATTTTGAGCGGACAAAGTTATGCAAAATGCAGATGATTCGAAAAGTGGGATCAAGCCGCAGAGCATAATTAAGGCTCCCCTATCAGGTATACTTCAACTGGACGTAATGGGGCAAATGCGTTTCACGGTGAAACGCATTCCCTTGGGGGATTGGGGGAACTGTGTTTCACCGTGATTTTCAGGCTGATTTGCTTGCGAGCAGAAAAATGGATTTTAGCGCTGAGAACGGTGCCAGGGGCAGCATTATAAATTCCAGCGCGGAGACATCATTTTCTTCGACTGGGAAAACGACGTCCTTGCCGATCATGTGGATATCATAAAGCGCTGTGAAAACGGCGTCGCACTCACTATCGAAAGCATCTCCTTCCGGAAAAAACTTACATATTTGGAGGTATGGTGATACCTGGAAGCGGTGTGCCTTTAAATTAATTCCATAGAATGTATTCAGGTTATTTTTCTAAAATTAACCCGGGTATGTTCGGAATGTTATTTGCATGAGCAATCCGTCGGAACTCTTATGGTCTGACAGTCAGCATGGAGGCAGACCATGGGAACGATCCGCGCTATCGCTTCATTGCTATCCCGGTCTGGGATGAGAATGAAGTGAGTAATTTTGAGTATGAGCACCCGGACCGGTACACCACAGAGAAGCTCCGGGACATCAAAACCACCATCGACAGCGCGGATTTTGAATGTCTGTTCATTCAGCATGGCATAGAAAAAGAGGGGCTTGCATTCCCCTCTGACAGCTTGAATTATTATAATGTCGTGCTGCCGGACGGAGAGCCGGACAACATCGTGTTCGTGAACGACGTGGCCTGGGGCGGCGGCGACAGCCTGAGAATGCCCATTGCTTATGTGTATGGCCATGATGTGTACATCCACGACTGGATTTTCGACCGCCGCGAAAAGAGCTGTACCAAACCCCGTGTGGTGGCGAAGATCCTGCAGTATAAGATAAAGATGGTGTGCATTGAGGCCAACAACGGCGGTGATGAGTACAGCGACGATGTATACCGCATTCTCCGGGAGCAGTACCAGTACAGCATCAACATGAGCCATAAGAAGGCACCGACCAACATGGCTAAGCTTACCCGCATCGAGCAACACGCACCGACGCTCCGGAGCTTCTACTTCCGGGACGACAAGTGCCGGGACGATGATTATCGGAAAGCTATGAACGAGATGACCAGCTTCAGCTTCACCGTGAAAAACGTCCACGATGACGCCGCGGACTCCATGACCATGCTGGCAGATTACTTGGCAAACGGGATTAAAACGGTAAGTGTCGGGAAAAGGCCATTTTGACATACAGAACCGCTGGAAAAATCAGCGGTTCCGTATTTGCTATGGCTGTTGTAGCACATCTTGGGGGGGGCGATGAGACCAGACCGATAGTTTGACGCTCATATATTCTTGTGCAGAGCGCATCACTACTATTTAGTGGTCAGCTTTTGACAATAACAGAGATGCCGTTTGGTATTACGGTCATGCTCTTTTTTTCCCAGTGTTTCGCCATATTGATTGCCTCGTCGAGTGAACTGGCGTAACACATCTTCATGTCCTCAATGATATTCTTCATTTCAGGCCGTGATACAAAAATAACCGTGTGGTGAATAAGTATACGGGCAAGGATCTGGCTCTCCCACTGGTCAGGCAGCGTTTTGTCCTGATGAGTCGCCATAAACTGTGCATAGAGTTCGTCAGCGCTTCTGCAGTCTTTGAGAGAACGATAGAAGCCCTCGCCGCCGTGTCCATCGGCACACTCGGCGCAGATGATAATTACACCGCCCTCGTTGCAGCTTGCTTCTGCCGCAGTCATACTCTTGACGCACTGATAAAGATTCTGATCCAACGGTGCTCCACCGTTGGATGTGATCACAATGTCCGCCCATTGCGGCTTGACCTGACAATAGCCAAGAAGAAAATCGCAGCCTTTCCTATGCGCAGTCTCATAGTTTCCGGCAAATGCCGCAACGGTTTTCTTCTCCTCGTCTATGACAACATTGACGATATATGCAAGCCTTGCCAGTTTGGCCGCGGCAATCATATCAGTATGAATCGGGTTGCCGTCAAGTATACCGGCGCGGGAGAACTCACTGTCTATAAACTTTGAGCAATGGTTACCTAAAACGGTAACCTGGTCAGATATGCCGGGTAGCACACTTTTGCGGCCGCCGGAAAAGCCTGCGAAAAAATGGGGCTCAATAAACCCCTCAGAGATCAGTAGATCGGTTTCCGCGGCAAGGCGATCAATGACGCAGGGTGCGCCGGAGGGAAGGATGCCAATCTGTACATTCGAGGACTTGTCCCTGCAGTCATGTACTACTATTCTGCATTCGTCCATAATCTCCTGTCCAAGCTTCGCTACCAGCTCTGCTGTGGAAGTCGGCCGATGGAAGCCGGTTGCCACAAGTAGCGTCACATCAATATCGGGGTTTCCCTCCCGAAGCTCGCGCAGCATGTTGGGAATAATGTCGCGGCTCGGCACCGGGCGGGTATGATCCGAGATGATGATAACACAATTTTGCTTGCCCTTCGCCAGCTCTGAGAGCCGTGGGCTGTCAATCGGGCATTCCATTGCCGCACGCACGATGTCACTGCCGCTGCCATTGGCCTTCAAATCGCCAATGGAGCTTGTCAGTACTGCAGCATTCTTTTCGTCAAAGTCTATCCGTGTGTTTCCGTAAGGAATGTGTACCATGGACGCAACCTCACAATCTGTCAATCATCATCTCGCACACCTCATCCATATCCCCTACCAGGCCGTAGTCACAGTAGTTGAAGATGGGCGCGTCCGGGTCGGAATTGACGGCGATGACCAAGTCAGAATCGGTAAAGCCGGTGACGTGGTTGATGGCGCCGGAGATACCGAAGGCCAGATAGACCCTGGGCTTTACCACCACGCCGGACTGACCCACCACCAGCTTGTAGGGCAGCAGTCCCCGGTCAAACACCGGCCGGGAACAGGCCAGCTTGCCCCCCAGCTTCTCCGCCAGGGCCCGATACCGGGGCAAAGCGTCTGCCCCTTTCAGGCCGTTGCCCACGCAGACGATCACCTCCGCGTCCGCAATGTTCAGACTCTCGTCCGTCTCCTCCGCAAGGAAGCTTAACACGCGGGTGCGGATCTTCTCCACCGGGAAGTCCACCGTCTCCTCAATGACCTGGCACGCACGCTTCCCTGTGGGGGCGTATTTGAAGGTGCCCGGCCGGATGGTGCCCACCTGGGGCCGCATCACCGGCACCGTGATCACCGCCATCATCTTGCCGCCCACTGCCGGTTCCACAAACTCAATGTCCCCGGTCTTGGGGTCGTACACCAGCTCGGTAGCGTCACTGGTGCAGCCGGTGGGCAGACGGCAGGCAAAGCGGGGCGCAAAGTCCCGTCCGAAGATGGTGCCGCCCACCATCACGGCAGAGGGCGCGTACTTCCGGCACAGCACGGTGAACAGATTGGCATAGGCATCCACGTTCAGATATTCATAGCCCGTTCCACTGACCCGGATCAACTTCTCCACGCCGCAGTCCTGCACCCTGTCCAGCTCTGCAGCCGGGATCTCGCCCACGATCACCGCCGCCAGCTTCTCCCCCGCCGCGTCGCAGAGCTTCCGCGTCTCACAGCACAGCTCAAGGGACACCGGCTCAACGGTCTTTCCGTCGTGCTGGATGAAAACCCACATATCCCTGTATTCACTCTTGTTTTTCATTACAGCACCTCCCGAATCAGTCCGGCAAGCTTCTCCACGCTCTTATCCAAGCTGCCCTCGTCGATCATCATGCCCTTACTGCCCGCCTCCGGCGGATAGGTACGGGGCACCTTGGTGGGAGAGCCCGGGTCGCCAATCTGCGCCAGGTCCAGGCCGGGGATAGTCTGGGAATTATACCGCACAATCTCCGCCGTCCGGCTGGCCTTCCAGCGTTTCAGATTGGGGATGCGGGGGTGGTAGTTGGTCTTTTCCACGGTGAGCAGGCAGGGCAGCTGGGCCTGGGCCGTCTCCACGCCCTTTTCCAGCTCCCGTCGGGCGGTGATGGTCATTTCTGTCTCATTCAGGGAGAGGATCTCCTCCGTGCAGCTGAGCTGGGAGGCGTCAAAGCGCTCCGCCAGCTGGGAGGCCATCTGGCCGGTAGCCCCGTCCAGTGACTCCTTGCCGCAGAAGATCAGATCAAAGCTGCCCAGCAGCTTTGCCGCCGAGGCAATCACATAGCTGGTGGCCAGCGTGTCCGCGTTGGCAAAGGCCCGGTCACTGAGCAGCACCGCTTTGTCCGTCCCGGCGGCCAGGCACTCCCGCAGGGCCTCCTCTGCCTGGTCCGGCCCCATGGTGATGCAGGTCACCAAGCCGCCGTACCGCTCCTTCATCTGCACCGCCGCCTCCAGGGCATTGGCGTCCAGGGGATTCAGAATGGCGGGTACACCCTTGCGGATCAGACTGCCGGTGACCGGGTCGATCTTCACCAGGTTCACATCCGGCACCTGTTTGACGCATACCAGAATATTCAGCATGTCCCTACCTCCTTAACCACAGACCTTGCCGGGATTCAGGATCCCGTCCGGGTCAAAGGCTTTCTTGATGGCGCCCATCAGGCCGTAGGCCGTCTCGCCAACGGATTCCCGCAGGTACGCCTTCTTCGCGTGTCCGATGGAGTGTTCGCCGGAGACCTGGCCCTCAAACTCCGTGCACTTGGCGTAGCACTTGTCCATAATGGCCTTGACCCGGCGCCTGAACTCCACCTCGTCCATGTCGTTGGCACAGCAGTAGATATGCAGGTTGCCATCCCCGGCATGGCCGAAAGAGCGCAGGCGGACGCCGTATTCCTCCGCCACATCGTGGCTGTACACCAAAAATTCAGCGATCCGGTCCACCGGTACCACCACGTCCATCTCGTCCAGAAGCCTGGTTTCCGCCTCGATGACGGTGAGGAAGGCGCTGCGGGCAGCCCATACATCTTTTTTCAGGCCGTCTGTCCAGACCACCAGCACGTCATAGGCCCCGGTCTGCTCTGCCACCTGGCCCAGGCGGTCCATTTTCAAGGTCAGCTCCGCCTCGCTGTCGCCCACCAGAGTCACCAGAATGTAGGCCCCTACGCTGTGGCCGTTGACCGTGGTGGGAAATACGGCGCTGCCGGTATAGGCGGCAGAGGAGTCCACAATATCCCGCTCCATAAATTCGATGGACTGGGGATCCAGATTGGCAAGCTTGATGGCCGGCACGGAGGCGATGGCGGTAGCAATATCCTGAAAAGGCAGGATCAGGCTTACGTCCATCACGGGCTTGGGGATCAGCTTCAGGGTGAGCTCGGTAATGATGCCCAGCGTTCCCTCGGAGCCGATCATCAGGTGGAGCAGGCTGTAGCCGGAGCTGGTCTTGCACACGGTCTTGCCCAGCTTCATCACCTCGCCGCTGGGCAGCACCACGGTCATGGCCAGCACATAGTCTCTCGTCACGCCGTATTTCACCGCCCGCATACCGCCGGCATTGGTGGACACATTGCCGCCCACGGTGGCCGTCTTTTCGCCGGGATCAGGCGGGTACATCAGGCCGTGGGCCAGGGCGTCCGCCGCCAGATCGCAGAGCAGCACGCCGGGCTGGGTATGTACCACCAGGTTTTTCATGTCATAGGAGAGGATCTTGTTCATCCGCTCGGTGCTGATCACGATGCCGCCGTGGATGGGCACACAGCCGCCCACAAGGCCGGTTCCCGCGCCCCGGACTGTCACCGGGATTTTGTTTTCATGGCAGAGCTTCATGATGGCGGAGACCTCCTCCGTGCTCTCCACCAGGCACACCGCCTCCGGCATAAACCTGCCGTAGATGGGCATTTCGTCGTGGGAATAGGCTTCCTTCACGGCGTCCCCGTATTGAAAACGCTTTTCCCCCAGCAGATTCTGCAGCTTTTCTGCCAGCGCAGGGGTAAGTTTGTTATAATCCAAAGACTCATCTCCTTTTTTCTTGATCAAAGAAATTCAATTGAGAATTACTGCAAGTTACGCATTTTTTCCTTGTTTATCATTCTGTTTGGGGCTCTGCTTTCTCATTGAAAGAAAGTGACCTTAAGATTGTAGGCGTGGGGAAAGGCTGCTATTGATTTAAGTCGCCATTGGAAAGAAAATGAGGGCATTCTCAAATATGTGATTAAATATTCTACTAATAAATCGGTGCAAGTGCATCATGAACTGCCTTATACTTTTTAAACAGTTTTTCATACACTTCCACATTCTGAGGAATTGGTTTTGAAACAGATTCAATCTCTACACATACATCTGCAGCTTGAGAAAAACTTTCAAACCATCCGATGCCAACTGCCGCTAACATAGCCGTTCCAAAAGAAGAATCGTCAACTTTTACTTTTTGCATTTCAATTCCCAAAACATCCGCAACAATCTGCCTCCACAGTATACCTTTTGCTCCACCGCCGATAATACGTACTCTTGTCATCTCCACACCCAATTCATTAATCATATTTAGACAATCCTTCAGACTCATCGCAACACCTTCTAATGTAGCTCTTGTGAAATGGGCAATTGTGTGTCCGGAATTGATTCCCGTAAAGCTACCTCTTAAATCTGGATCATTATAAGGAGTCAGTTCGCCATTTAAGTAAGGGTGAAACATTAATCCATCGCATCCAGCTGAGACAGTCTCCGCCTGGGCATTAAGCTCTTCATACGACTCTCTTCCGACAACATCTCTATACCAGCGATAACTTGCAGCGCAGCTTGCTGTGGCTGTGCCGGGATACCAAAGATTCGGCATAACATGTCGATAGTTAAATATGAATTCACTGTTTATCGGTCGATCTGTAACGACGCATATTCTTCCAGCCGTTGCCAGTTTTACTGTTGAATGACCTGGCTCAACATTACCTGCCGCAATAACCTCCATTACTGTATCTGTAGTTCCTACTAAAACTTTTGTTCCTTCCTCAAGCCCAAATTCTTTTGCGCCGTTTTCCGAAACCGATGCTGTATAATCTGTAGGCTTACACAGTTTGGGCAACCATTCTTTTCGGATTCCGCCTATTTTGCATAGCTCGTCACTCCAGCACTCATTGCGAACGTCATAAAACATGGATCCCGCTGCGTCTATTGTGTCTGTCTCTATTGATTGAGTTATACGATATCGCAAATAATCCTTCGCAAACAAAAGAAATCCGATTTTGTTGTATGTATCCGGGTCGTGCTTTTTTAACCACATCATCTGTGGCAAAGTCCATACCGTTGTAGGAGCATTCATGACCTGCTCCATAATCAAATCCAAATGCTTGTCTGTCAACTCTCTGACTTCTTCTTTACTTCGCTGATCAGTCCACAGTATTGCTCTGCGCAACACTCGTTTTTGATTATCTAATAACACAGCAGTATGTGTCGCAGCATCAAAAGAGATTGCCTCTATCTGTGCTTTGTTAACTTTTGATTGGCTCAGAATAATTTTAAGTGCTGACTTGAATGCGACACACCAGTCCTCCGGATTCTGCTCGCACCAGCCGACCTGAGGATAATAGGTTGGATACTCACAGCTTGCAGTTCCCTGTATGCGGCCTTCGCGGCTTAACAGTGTTAATTTCACGGAGCCGCTGCCAATATCTACCCCAAGAACAAATTTATTCATCACATTCCCTTTCTGCTATAACTGCCTTTGATAAGCTCATGATTACCAAAGGCAGTTGTAGCAATTATTCTTTTTTGTATGGTATCTTATCAGCGGCCAATCCAATCATGATCCGGGTCATTGCTTCGATTAAATCCCTGATAATCACCGGCCATAATCCACAGGAAATATGTTTGATATCCCGGTGTTGCAACAGTGGAATGATATCCATACGGAAATTCTACCAGCTCGTCATTTTTTACGCGATAAGCCTCGTCCAGTTCACCATCCGAAGTGTAAAGGCATTGAACTGCGAAGCCTTGTTTAGGATCAAACAAGAAGTAATAGATTTCTTCCGCAATGCACTCCTTGGGCATGTTATCCTCATCATGCTTATGAGGCGGAAATCCCGCCCAGTTACCCTTTTCAACATAAGCCTCCCCTATTGTGAGGACCTTTGCGTTCGAGTTCCCATCTATAATAAAGCTGGTCTCTCTTTGATAAGGTTTCTCCCCCAATAGCTTCAAAACAACATGATCCTCTCTCAGCACCTGAGGCGCTGTATTTTCTGAAACGGGAGTAGCGCATACAGCAATCTTTATATGGTCAAGTGCGTATATTTCTAACACCTGTTCCCTTGGCATATAAAAACTTTCCGCCTTGCGATTTTCGAAAACCGTTCTTCTATTGCCTATATTTTCCCAAACGACATCATTACAAAACACATTGCAGTGACCTTCCAACATGATAAAAGCTACTTCCTTGTCTCCGGTACAGTATTTGAGATGTTCACCTGCATTAAGTTCAATGATGCCAAACTCTAACTTTTTCAGGGAGCATTTGCCGATTTCGCAGATTTTCGTATAGCCGTCTGCCGGCTTGTACGTTTTCTTGTAATTCATAGTAATTCCTCCAACAAGTTGTTTATTGATGTTTCCCAATCCCCGACAATGCCATAATCGGCATAATCGAAAATAGGTGCTTTTGGGTCCGAGTTGATCGCAATCACGGTTCGAGAGCCAGACATACCGGCCAAATGCTGTACAGCACCGCTGATTCCCACAGCAATATACAAGTCTGGACACACAGCGACTCCTGTCATGCCAACCTGGCAAGAATATGGTGCAAATCCTGCGTCAACGGCCATCCTTGATGCACCGAGACCCGCACCGATTTCTTTCGCCAACTGAGATAGCTTTTGAAATCCTTCTTTTGAGCCGACACCTAATCCGCCCGCCACAACAATCTGCGCCTGTGAAAGTGGTTTCCCATGGATAAACTTTGAAAACGATAGACGTTTAATTCGTTCTCTTTCCCCCGAATAGTACTCTGCTATGATTTCAACATTGGGATTCGTTTGAAGCCTTTCACGAAATATGCCCGGACGTACAGTTACCATTTGTATTTCACTTAGGGAACAAATTGTAGCCATGAGAGAATTCCCGAATGCGGGTCTAACCTGAACCAAAGACTTATCTTTCATTGAGAGAGAAGTGCAGTCCGCCGTCAAACCGGCCTTAAGCCTCCAAGCCAACATCGGCATTATGTTTCGCATTTTTATTTCTGCCGGAGCAAGGATAATTTTGCTTTTCCATTCACCGATTTTATCAGCGAGGAAATCCGCAAAGGCAGCCTCATCCGAAATACTCAGTCCTTCCATACAATGAACCCATCGAGCGCCGCATTTCACCGCGATATTGACATTTCTCGCTTCGGTTAAAACTCTGACCGATCCGAAATTCGTTGCTTGGCTTACAAGTCCAGCGTCAATATAAAACGGGCATAGCACCAAAATTTCATTCATTGCCTGTTCCTCGAATCTCTGCCTGTATTACCATGGCAAGTTCTTTGCAATCAGAAAGCTTTTTGCAGTTGCGTAAACCTGGAAATATAGCTCTCATTTCAGTAACTCGTGTTAACGAGCCGCTCAGTCCACATTCTTCCGCAGCAAGATTTAAATCCGATGCATTCAATACCTTGGCTTGTTTCTTCTTTGCCTGTCGCATTGCCTGAATACCCGGTAATCTGAGTTTATATGAATATTCACAAACGCTGACAACCAAGGGGGGCACGCAACGCAAAACCTCAATACCGTCTTCTGTGCGCCTGTGCAAAACAATGCCCTCATTATCTATTCCCACTTCTTCGACATTTGACACACACGCCCATCCTAATGATGACGCCAATCTACCGGGAATTTGACCTGTTTCACCGTCAAGCGCTCTTCGACCGCAAAGAATCATGTCATATGGTCCGAGTTTTCTTACTGCCGCATTTAAGGCTTTGGCTGTGGCGTAGGTATCTGCTCCCGCCATTTTTTCGTCCGAAATAAGTACTGCTTCATCGACACCTAATGCCAGCAATTCACTTAAAAACGATTCTGCTTTCTGAGGCCCCATTGTCAATACCGTTACAATTCCATCCTCAGCCTTTAATCTAAGTCCAGCCTCTAAGGCCGCCTCGTCGGAAATGTTTAACCGCAGAGACACATCCTGTCTCCTTAGATTAAATTCGTCATCAACCGGAACATCTGTGTTCTTTGGGACGATCTTCACGCATACAAGAATCTTGTTCATTGTTTATTAAAGTAACGCTCCGTATAGATCAACCAAGCATTTGCCTTCGGGAATGCTTTCCTTCAGACAAAGATATGCCTCCGGATTTGCAATAAGCAGAGCGGAGCATCCGCTGCGCTCAAAATCCTCCCAGCGTCCTGCTGCAACCTTAGAAATTATTTCAGGCATATATGCCTTGCTCACGGCAGTGCCGCAGGACTTTGCCATTTTTTTATTGCTGAACATTTCTTCGAGTTCATATCCCGCCGCCTTGGCCATCGCCCTAATAGGATCGAATTCAAAAAAGGATCGTGCTGAACGGTCATCATCATGACAAGCGCCCTTTATTCCCTTGGCTTTTTTACTTTTTATCCTCTCCTTCAATATCAAATCATAGATATAGGAAGTTGCAGTAATAATCTCTGTTTTTACTTCGCAGTCCCACATAGGGTATCTTTGCTTCATGATTTCGGCATCATAGCTGTTCAAGACGACAACCGGTAATCCGACTTTGTTTATCGCCTCCGCGCATGTTTTTGCTTGTAAAAATACCTCTTCCGTGTAACCTATTAAATCTCCCAGCATCACACCTGAAGCAGGCTCATTCTCCAATACTTTCGCCGATATTCCGGCCTTCTCCAACAATAGCAAAAGATTTTCGGCCATCTCGGGGACTTGGGTTGCGGCAACCTCTCCGATATAAACCAAGACATCGGTTCCTTCCCGAGCAAATGAGGTCTTTTCCACCCCATAAATATTTCCTGTGTCAAGTATATTATCAATTAATCTGATAACCGTCTCGGGCGCTAAATCATTTACGACGGCTTCTGTCCGCGCCTCTCTGATAAAAACAGGAGGCTGATATCCTGTGGCACAGTTATTGGTACAAGCATCACATAAAACGCACTCATACATAGCCTGCGCCATATCCTTATCGAAGCTTTGCGTTTCCTTGTTAACCATACTCAGCAGTAGACCCTTTGCTCTCGGGGTATTTATTTCCTTGCCTGTCTGGCGCTGAATCGGGCACAAGTGCCTGCACATCCAGCAAAAACGGCATTTTTCCGCATGGTGTAAAGCATTCTGACTAATCATAGTTATCCCCCTGTTCCTTTATCATAAGCCCAATTTATATGGATTCATAATGCCATTGGGATCGAGCTTATTCTTCAATGCTTCCAGAACCTGCATAGCCGGACCATACTGTTCTTTTACCAATCTAGACAGCTTCAAGCCTACACCGTGGTGATCATTTAGGACTCCTCCATTTTCCAATGCCGCGCGAACCCCCATATTCCAGATTCTGTTATGCACGCGCAAGGCTTCTTCGGGATCCTGCGGTGGGTTGTCTATGATAAATCGAGAATAGTTCATTGCACCCCATTCGTACCAGTGGGAACTATGAGAAATGAACCTGACATTATACTGCTGGAACTCATCTTCCACCACATGTTTCATTGCTCTGTAGATTTTTTCGATATTATCATGTGTTGCAACCGTATCCAATGTTCCGAACATCTGCGGCAAGTCCATTATATGATCCGGATAAAAGAATGTAATGCGATTGTCAAACCATTTTTCTCCGTATTCGGTGCCGAGGTATTGGGCTCCGTATTTCTCGGCTATCTCCAGAACAATCTGCTCTTCAATATCTACAATACGTCCGTTACCTTCGAGAGTAAGGTTCATAAATGAGCCTTTCTTCTCAAAGCCTATGACCTTTTTTATAATAGAAACGGTCTCAGCTTCATCAAAGAGACGAATTATGGACGGCTTTACATTCTGAACAATTTCATGGCATGCCTCATATCCTGTATGAATATCATCAAAAAGGAATGCATGATGCCGACGAACCTCCGGCAAGCGAACAATTTTGAAGCGTACTTTTGTAATCACACCGAGGGTGCCCTCGGATCCGAGAAATATCGGGATGAGATTCGGCCCGCTGGAATGCTTTGGAACCGGCAATGTATTGATGATATCCCCATTGGGTAATACAATCTCCATCGACAGACACATATCATCAATTTTCCCATATTTAGTGGATAGAATTCCGATCCCGTTATGGGCCAAAGCACCACCAACGGTGCAACATGTTAGACAGGAGGGCAAATGCATAACGGAATAACCCTTTTCATTTACCAGATCTTCCAGTGTGGCAAAAATCATTCCGGTCTCGCAGGTTACATGTCCGGCTTCCACATTTAAATCAATAAGCTTGTTCATTCGCTTTATGTCCATCAGAATACCGCCAGCAACCGGTAGCGCCCCACCCTGAGAGCCGGAGCCGCCGCCCCATGTAGTGACAGGCAATTTATAATAATTTGCAATTTTTAAGACCTTTGATACTTCTTCCGCACTCCCGGGACAGACAATAATGTCCGGCATAGGTCCTGCGACGCCGGCGTCCTGCCACTTTCTGCTCAGCCAAAAATAGTCAACAGAGTAGACAGCGCGTTCCGTTTTCTTGGTTGACACATTTTCTATGCCGACTGCATCCTCCAATTCGGAACAAATCATATTAAACATAAAGGATTTGTCATTCATATTTTATCTCTCCTTACAAACCTTATAAATTCCATATATCTACTATATAACGGGAATATTCTATTGATAACCGGTGAACCTGTATAAAATTTTGCGGAAAAACATCAGAAAGCTACGTGCCTTTGGTAAGCAACCCCTTCTTGTACAATTCCAAAAGCTTTGAAAAAGAATCAACCTGGATATGCGCCTGCGATGTGTCCTGCCTCACACTTGCTCCACTGAATCCCACAACTTTCATCCCAGCCGACAAGCCCGCACATATACCGATTGGTGAATCTTCAATTACGAGACAGTTTTCTGGAATCACCGCAAGCAACTCCGCTGCTTTAAGATAGCCCTCCGGCGACGGTTTTGTGTTTTGAACCATATCACCGCAGACCACAGCATTAAAGTGTTGCAATATTCCGATTCTGTTTAGAGCTGTCAAAACACTTTTGCTGCCAGTTGATGAGACAACCGCTGTTTTAAGCCCGTCCTGTTTCAGAGTTATTAAAAAGTCCTGACAATTATCTAACGGGCATAAATCTTCAAAATCAGCATAAAAACTGCCTGTTTTCCTGTTTTTCACCATAAATTCTTCTGCGCTCATGGGTAAATTGTACTTTGAAACAATGCTTTTGGCGATTTGCGGACTGCTGTATCCGATATAATTCAAAAGCTCATCTACGCTGACGTTAACACCCAACGTTTCGAGTGTTTTGCTCATCAAGCTGAAACATCCGTACTCGCTATCCAATATTACACCGTCTAAATCAAACAATACACATTTAATCATTTTCAAAACACTCGTATGAACTGAACTCCCCTCTCCAATAGTATTTTCTAAATATCCAAACCTGGCCAATCCATGCTATTGTCTAGTATTTTTTCTGTTTTTTATCAGTGTGTACAAACCGTTCTTCAAAAACGAAAACGGTACTGTCACCTTTAGACCGGAACTCTCTTCAATGAGCTTTCTAAAGCCCACAGTGTCATTTGGCATAAGTGAAGCCAAGTCTACCATATAACAAGACTGCTTGTTAGGAAAAAGATAGTAATACTTTCCGTCATCCACGATTCTTATAAGGTCATTATAATCGCAGCGCTTGTATTCGTTTACGGTTCTGCACTCGAAGTCTTTTCCATAAAAGGTATATTCCATAGTCGGAACGTACCCTTTCAGCATTCTTTCTAATTGCTTCACCCGATGCCTAGCCGGAGCATCAATATTGGTTATCATAAGGCAACCAGCTGCCAAAAACAGTAAGCCGGAAGTTGTATTGCAGCCCAGAAAAAAACCGGAGACTATAAGAAACGCTGATAGCACATAACCCGTTATCTCTAATGGTATGTTAAACAGACGTTGCTGCATTTTTGCTAGCCGTAAGGATGCTTTGCTGTCGTAATCAATTCTTGCGGTATATTTCATAAAAATTCTCCAGCACGGTGCTTTTACTGCACGATACAGCTTAAACATTGTAAATACCCCTGTCAATTGTTTCAACAAGGGTATTATTTTTATTTCTATAACAGCCCCGGAAGGAAGTTTATAATAGGGGGCACAAGCACAAACAAAACAACAAGCGCTATTAGCAACAAAAGCCATGGCGTCATCACCTTTGTCCAACGCTCAATAGGCATGCCGGTCATCTTGCATATAACAAACATACAGGTGCCAACAGGCGGAGTGAGCGTACCGATGGACATCAGCAGACACACTATAACGCCGAAATAAATCAGGTCTATGCCCAGCATCTTGAAAAGTGGAACGATAATCGGAACTGTACAGAGGATGCACGCGCCGCCATCCATAAGCATACCGAGGACAAAATAGAGACCGCAGAAAAGTAAAACAATAACAAATTTGTTTTCTGTAACGGAGAGGATTGCATGGGTGATCAGCTGCGGAGCCTTAACGAAGGACAAGCACCATCCGAATACACCTGCAACTCCGCAGAGCAGAAGAATAACACCGCTTGATGCGGCGGATTCCTTAACGGACTGCCACAGGTCCTTGAGATTCATCTCCTTGTAGATAAATGCAGAAACTAAAATAACATATAGGGATGCAACAGAGCCTGCTTCGGTAGCAGTGAAGAAGCCGGTCAGAATACCAACGAGAATAACCGCAACGGAGAGAAGAGAGAAAAACGAATGTTTGAACTCGCTCCATACGCGCTTCAAACTAAATCCAGCATTCCTTGGATAGTTGTTTTTCAATGCATACAAATACACCATGAGCATTTCGGCTGCTGCAATGATAAGTCCAGGGAAAACACCGCCGAGGAATAGACGACTTATTGAAACTTCCGCAACAACACCGTAGAGAATCATTATGTTGCTAGGAGGAATAATTGGACCGACAACAGCAGAGGCGCCGGTAATAGCTACGCTGAAGTCAAGGTCATATCCATGGTCTGTCATAGCCTTGATTTCAATGGGGCCGAGGCCTGCCGCATCGGCAATAGCACTGCCGCTCATACCTGCAAACATAGCTGAGGCAAGGACATTAACATGTCCGAGACCGCCGCGAATATGTCCGACAAGAGAATCTGCAAAATTAAAAATACGATCTGTAACGCCACCTTTGTTCATGAGGTTTCCGCAGAAAATAAACAAAGGTGCGGCCAAAAATGCAAAGTTATCAAGTGTTCCCACAAGCCTGATAATGAACTGAAGAATATTAAGCTTTTGCATGATAAAGAAAGCCAGGCTGGAGACAGCCAAAGAATAAGTAACAGGGACATTCATGAAAACCAGCAAAAGCATTATGCTGATTAATATCAGACAGTCATTCATTGGTTGCCTCTCCTTCCGTCAAGTCTTTATTTTTCACGATGGATTCAACATCCAAAAATACATTTCTAATTCCATAAATGACCATAAGGAATCCCGAGATCGGCATTCCGAAATACCAGAAGCCCTTTGAGTAATAATAAACTGTGCTGTGGTCATTCCACATACGAATAATATACTTGCTACCGTAAACGACAAACACCAGGGAAACGGACATAACAAGCAGTTCAGCAATAATATCAAGTGCTTTGCCAATCCTCAGAGGTAATTTACTTACCAGAAAATCGACCGAAGGGTGAGCCTTATTGCGAAGTCCGATAGCGGCACCGAAGAATGTGAGATAAATCAGTCCGACACGGGCAAATTCTTCAGTCCAGGGAGCCGGGAGACCGAAAAAGTTTCTGAAGACAATCTGAAGGAGACACATGATAAATAGGAACAGAAACAGAGCTGCGCACAAATTCTCCTGAAGCACTATCATCAGCTTATCTATTTTTTTAAAAAAGTTAGTCAAGTAAACACCTCCATTGACTTATGGCAAGGTGAAGACAGCTATAGCCGCCTTCACCTTTTTGTTAAATTGATATTAGCCAAGGAGAGCTTTTGCTTCTTCGAGGGCGAGATTCATGTTCTCTTCGTAAACAGGAGCTACCATTTCCTTAAGCTGCTGCTTGAACTCGTCGGACCACTCAATAACAGTGACCCCCTGCTCGTTGACCATCTTGTCGATGTAAGCCTGCTCCTGCTCCATTTCGAGCTTCTTGCAGAGTTCGCCGGCTTCTTTCTCAGCTTCGATGATGATTTCCTGATACTCTGCGGGCAGAGAATCGAACCACTCAGCGTTAACACCAAGGAGATTGTTGTAAATCTGGTGCTCGGAGATCATGAGGTACTTTGCGCCAGCATCGGCAAAGCCGTAGTTGGACAGGTAGCTGCAGGGGCACTCAACACCGTCAACAACCCCCTGCTCAAGCGCGGTGTAAACTTCGCTCAGAGCCATGGGAACAGGGCTGCATTTCCATGCGGACCAAGACTCAATGTCAACGGCAACGCCATTCGGGGTACGAATCTTGAAACCCTTCAGATCATCGAGATTCTCAATGGGCTTGTTGGCCATCAGGTTACGCGCGGCCTGGTAGAAGGAGTGACCAATGACACGGACGCCAGTTGCCTTCTCGTAAGCATCGTAGAAGAGCTGTGCGGTTTCGCTGTCATAGAATGCATTGAGTTCGTCACGGTCGAGCATCCGGTAGTAGCCGAAATAGGCGATGGAGTAAGAGAGCTTGTTGGTGAGAAGTGACCAACCCATGGAAGTCATCTGAATGGTTCCAACGGAGAGCATCTCTTTCAGTTCAGGCTCGGTGCCCAGAATACCGCCGGCAGATACATCGATGGTGATGTCGCCGTTGGTTCTCTCGTTGACCAGTCTTGCAAACTCGAGCAGAGCCTGGTTGAGGCCAGAATCTTCAGCTGCAACGTGCGCCAGCTTGACGGTCTGGGGTTCGAAGTCGATTTTGTCTGCGGGGGCTTCGGATGCGGGGGCTTCGGATGTGGGGGCTCCGGTCTGACCGCAGGCGCACATTGCAAGCACCATGCAGAGACACAGAACAAGTGCCAGAGCTTTTTTCATTTGTATACCTCCAATATTTTTTTCTGGTTTCCCAGATAATCACTTGCTAAATGCCCTCTTAACTTTTTCGGCAATGCGAACGGGATTCAGACCGTATTTCTCGTATAAATCCTTAGCGGAGCCTGAACGTCCGAACTTGTCATCAATACCGATGCGTACCACTCTGGCGGGACAGGCCTCTGCCGTATATTCACACACGGCACCGCCGAGACCGCCGATAATATTGTGATCTTCAATGGTGAAAATGAGGGATGTCTGTTCCATTGCTGCCTTGATCGCCTCAGTGTCAACGGGCTTAATCGAATACATATCTACCACCCGTGCGTCAATGCCTTCCTTGTACAAAAGCTCCGCAGCCTGAAGAGAGTATTCCGTCATTCTTCCGCAGGCGAGAAGGGAAACATCTTTGCCCTCTCTGAGCAGACGACTGCCGCCAATGTGGAACTGCTCATTTTCATCATACAGTTCCACATTGCCTTCTCGTCCGAAGCGCATGTAGAACGGGCCGTAAGTATCTGCCATCAGGCGGGTGAGTTTTCTAGTCATATTCGGGGTTGATGGGGCAAGCACTCTCATATTGGGCAGTGCACGCATTATTGCGATGTCTTCAACAGACTGATGAGTTCCGCCGTCAAATCCGGTCTCAAGTCCAGAATGTGTTCCGATACATTTTACATCAAATCCGTTGTAACAAATCTGATTTCTGATCTGATCCAAAGCTCTCATGGTAGTAAACACCGCAAAGGTGGCAGCGAACACGGTCATGCCGCAGCTTGCAAGCCCTGCCGCGATGGAATACTGATCCTGCTCCGAAATACCGCATTCAATAAATCTCTCTGGATAATCTCTTTCAATAGCTTTACAGTTGAGTCCCCCGATACAATCGGCATCGACTACAAAGAGCTTTTCGTTTTCGCCAAAGAGCTTATGTAACTCTTCACCGTAAGCAAATCTGTTGGCTACCATTATTCAAGCCCCCTTTCAAGCTCCGCACGGGCAATTTCATACTGTCCCTTGTTGGGCGCCTTTCCATGCCATTCTGCCAAACCTTCCATAAATGAAATACCCTTAGATTTAACAGTTTCGGATATTATTGCCACGGGTTTTCCGCAGCCAGTCTCTGTTGCTTCATCAAGAGCAGCTGTCACTTGTTCCATGCAGTGACCATCTATCCTGATTATATGAAAGCCGAAAGATTCAAACTTCTCTCCGGGGTCGCCAATAGGCATCATTTCGTCGTTTGTGCCGCTCATTTGAACCTTGTTTCGATCGAGGATTAATATGAGGTTTTCAAGTTTATACTTCGCGGCGGTCATCGCAGCCTCCCAAATCTGCCCCTCCTGCATTTCTCCGTCGCCAATCATGCAATAGACATTATAGTTTTTATTAGTTGCCTTTGCTGCCAAAGCCATTCCCACTGCAGCCGACAATCCCTGCCCTAGAGGGCCGGCCGACATATCCACACCAGGGGTCTTGGGACTAGGTGCTCCCTGAAGATGGGAATCCACCTGTCTTAACCTGTCAAGCTCAGACAGCTCAAAATAGCCACTCCTCGCCAAAGCCGAGTACAGCACCGGTGCTGCATGTCCTTTGCTCAGAACAAATCGATCTCTGTCTTCCCATGCAGGATTCTTGGGGTCGTGTTTCATCTTATAGAAGTACAATGCCGCCACCATGTCTGCGGCAGAAAGGCTACCGCCGATGTGTCCAGTCTGTGCCTTGTAAATCATATCCAAAACATCAAGCCGCAGCTGTTTTGCAGTTTCCTTTAACTTGCTTACATCCGGCATTCTAAACACCTCCGAATATTTTATTGATTGCTGTCATTGCCTTTTTTGCCGTTTCTCCTCTGTCGTTTTCCGGGGCATTTACCTCTGCCGTAACCCAAGCATCATAGCCTATGTCATGCAGAGCATTGGCTACTGCCTCAAAATCTACATCTCCCTCAAGAAGTTGAGTAAACCCGGAAACGGAGTTTGATTCCAGTAAATAATCCTTTAAATGAACACGTTTTATTCTTTTATCAAGTATAGCTATCCATTGCTCCGGATAACCATAGGGCATAACATTTGCCACATCGAAATATGACTGAACATAATCGGAGCCTATGTCATCAATAAAGTCCCTCATTTCTATCGGGGACAGCAAGAAATGATTCCATATATTCTCCACGCACACGGTAATTCCAGCGTCCTCAGCATAGGGAACTATTTCTCTGAAAAAATCAACCGCACGCTTATATGCAACATCATAGCGTATGCGTTCCTGTGATGGATTGTAAGCGCTCTCACTTTTCTGGTCACAAAGAGAGCTAATTGTGAAATCCAGCGCCACAAATCCGGGTAACGCAAGAATACAATCAGCTTTCAATTGCGAGGCAATGTCAATTTGACGAACGAGTGTACTACGTGCTTTTTCACGTATTTGCGGAATATCTGAGGTAGCTGATGCTTCCCAATTAAGTGTACAGGTAAGAGAATGGATAATTACACCCATCTTGTCCGCCTTTGCTTTGACTGAGGCAAGTTCGAAACGATCCATATCTGGGGATAACTCTCCCCTCCTCGCAATTCCAAGTTCCACACCGTCATAGCCAAGTTCCCGAACGAGGCGCATCTTTGCATCAAAATCATATTCACGGGGCAATCCCCAGTGATGAATTGCTTTTTTCACACAGACTACCTCTTTTTCGTTGTGTTTAGTCCAGCCTGAATCTATATTTGTCAAATTGGGGAGTCAAAGCGGAAATAGTAGCCGCCACAAGTCTGCCCAGGTCGATAATATCTGTCATTGAGCAGGTCTCTGCCGGAGTATGGGTATAGCGTGCAGGAAATCCCATATCCAAGCAAGCAACACCGTCATTCTCCATTTGGATATAAGCAGATTCAGTAATAATCCCCAATGAGGCAAACCTCTGATGTGGTATACCTTCCGCATCCGCCGCATTTTCAGCCAGATTTACAAGACCCTCGTGGGGAATCATTCCGTTAAGAGTTCCCCTGCCGTGGAAACAGTACATGTTGACAGTGGGGCCTTTACCAACAATATCCTGGTATCGGCTCTTCAAATCCGGAGTATCGCCTGCCAAAACAACGTCAAGGCCTATTGCAACATCCGGCTTAATCTTTCTCGCTGCAAATACTGCGCCGCGAATATTAAACTCTTCCCAGATAGTACCTACGATGTAAACATCAGACGCAGGACGCTTTTTGCTTAAAAGTTCTGCCGCAACCAGTAAAGCTGCGAGTCCTCCTCTGTCATCAAGTGATGTGCCGCAAATACGTTCGCCGCCCAATCTGGTGAAGCAGGGCTTATACACAGCGGGATTGCCTATTTCCACGCCTAAAGCCCTTGCCTCTTCAGCGCTCCTTGCACCGATATCCACAAACAGGCTTGTTACCTCATCAACCTTGTATTTGTCTGCCGCAGACGCAGCATGGTGTGCCTTAGTGCCGATCACTCCGGGAACAAATGTGCCGTCTTTGGTCCTGATATATAAGTCCAGCGCGGGCAATGCCTTTTCAGGGATTCCGCCCAACCTGTCTATCTGAAGGAATCCATCTGGCTCGATACACCTTACAATAAACCCCAGCTGATCCATGTGAGCATAAATCATTACGGGAGGGCTGTTTTTATCAGTACCCTCTATCATGCCGATTACATTGCCCATTCTGTCAAGCTGAATGCTATCAACATATTGTTCCAATTCTCCGGCAAAGACCTTCGCGGCATTTCTTTCATAACCGGAAGGTGCCGGTGCAAGACATAATTTCTCTAATACTTCATATGTATTCATCATATTCTCCATTAAAACAGTCATATAAAGTTGCTTAATTCAAGCAATTTTCTGTAGGGATCTTCGTGGGAAAACACCTCTCTGCCCATCACAACTCCATAAATATCTGCTTTGGACAATTCTGGTAGCCTGTCTGCCGTAATCCCTCCGTCCACCATGAGTTTGACCTCCTTTGGCAACAAAGTTGCTGCTTTGATTGCCCTTTTAAAGGCTGGCTCATATAGCGTTTCGCTTCCCCCATCCGGCTCAGAAGTCATTAAGAGTAAATAATCCATCACCGGCCAAAAAATCTCGGTTTCGATTACTGGCGTTTTCATATTCAATGCAAGACCCGCCTTCATCCCCAGAGATCTTGCTCTATTCAGGAATACCATGGGATAATCTAACGCTTCCAGATGGGCACATACGCTTGATACTCCGCAATCCGCTAGTTCTTCAAGGTAGTTAAATGGGTCGTTTGCCATCATGTGAACGTCAATACTTCTATTCCCTGCTGCGTTACATATTGCCTTTACAGTCTTCATCCCAAAACTGATGTTCGAGACGAAATTTCCATCCTCAATGTCTATATGTAACAGCGGCCAGCCTTCGGTTTTATCAAGACTTTCCTGCAGATTCAGTACATTCCCCGATGCAATGGAAGGATATATTTTCATAGTATCGTTGACCGTCTGTAGCCAAGGTTTACAGTCCCGCCCTGAATTCCTTGACGATATCCATAAACGCCTTGACTCGTTTTACATCAACGCCGTTCTCAAATTTCCCGTCAAATTTGAAAGTTGTGCCCACAACTGCACCATCTGCAATAGAAAGCTGCTGAACAATATTATCAGGTCTGCATCCGGTATTCGCAAATACGGGCGTTTCGGGAACTGTATCCTTAACATCAAATAGCACCTGGCTGTCAGTTTTAGCGCCTGCGGTCAATCCGGATACACACAAAGCGTCAGGCTTGCAGTTAAATACTGTGGACTTTGCAATATCTTTGATGTTCCTATCTGCAAGATACCGTGCGGCTTCTGGGACAATGTTAAAGAGCATCTTCACATTCTCCGCTCCAATTTCACAGCGGTGACGAACTACTTCTCCGGTATTAGTATTCCACAGACCGTAATCACTGGCGTAAACGCCAGAGATTATTTCTCTGAGGAAAACTGCACCTGTAGCGGCGGCTAGATCGAGAGAAGCCATGGGATCCCAAAGAACGTTTACACCAAAAGGAATTTTAATATCGTGTTTAAGCTCGCCAATAACTCTACCCATTGCGGCAACGGTCTCGCGTTTTACATTCGTGAGATAAGGGAGGCTAAACTCGTTTGAGAACATGACTGCGTCAACTCCGCCCTCCTGCAACGCAAGCAAATCATGTCTTGCGCATTCAACGACCCATTCCATTCCCTTTTCTTTATTGTATCCTGGGTCGCCTGGCATAGCCTGCAGATGACACATTGCAATAATCGGCTTATCGGTAAGTAATTCATCCTTTAACCAGTTCATAACTATCCTCCATTTTTGTTGTTTTAGGAAAGAACACCTTCATTGCACCTAAAATTATAGTACGCTGACAGAAAAAACTCAAGAAAATTTATTCCGTCAGTATAAACAAAAAAAGAAAAAAATTTCTGCATTTTGGCCAAGTGTATTTTTCCTCGTTTGCCTTGATTTTTATTTATTTATACTTATAATGGAGAAAATACTATATGATAGGTGCATAAAGATGAAAACATTATTTACCGAAAATCTAAGAGTGCAGATTGACCATCTAAAAAAAGCAGAGCAATCTGTTGCCTGCTATATAGTCAATCATCCCGACACTGTAATACATCTTTCCATATCCGAATTGGCAGAAAAATCCGGTGCTAGCATGACCACAATAATTCGCTTGTGCAAAAAGCTTGGGCTCAGCGGTTATCAGGACATGAAACTTGTACTTGCAAAGGAAGTCTCGGCTCCGTTAAAGCCTTTGCAGACAGATATTTCCGCTTCAGATACGGATGCGGAAATCACGACGAAGGTTTTTCAAAGTGCTATGCGTGCGTTGGAGATGTCCTACACTGCTCTCAATCCCGACTGCCTCAGCGCTGCGGCAGAAGCTATTATAAAAGCGAGGCGTGTAGTAATTTATGGCTTTGGTAACTCTAATTCCATTGCCACTGACTTACAACACAAACTTCTCAGGCTGGGCATAGACGCTATAGCTTATTCTGACTTGCATTTACAGATTATTTCCACCGTCTCACTGGGGCCTCAAGATGTGCTAATTGCAATAAGTCATTCAGGAAGTTCAAAGGAACTTGTGGCTCAAGCCAAAAAGGCAAAATCAAGGGGCGCTGTAGTTATCTCACTAACTAGTCTGGGTCAATCGCCTCTGTATAAGATATCCGATATAGGGCTTTCAACCTCTTCAGACGAAAATGAGTTTAGCGTTTTGGCGTTTTCTTCCCGTGTCGCTCAGATGGTATTAGTTAATACCATATATGCCATTATTGCCATGCGCAAGGATAATGCACAGGAGACTTTAAAGCTTTTAGAAAAAGAACTCTCTTCCCAAATGTATTGAACCAGTCTTTATTAGGTTAGAGTGGTTGCAGATTAAATGTAGTTCAAATGACTTATCGACTTTTTCAGAATAATTGTATCTGTGCCTCTAATAAAATAAATGTTACACCATCTGATCCTATAAATTAAATACAAACAACTCTTCAACTTCTTAAAGGAGCAACAACATGGACAAGGCAAAAGAAAATCAGTTAATGCTGATCGCGGCAAAAGCGCGTCTTCTCTGCGTTGAGGCTGTACACGCTGCGTCGTCCGGACATCCAGGCGGCTCGCTGTCGTGTATTGATGCACTTACAGTGCTGTACTTTGATGAAATGACTATTGATCCCGCAAGACCTAACTGGGAGGACAGAGATCGGTTCGTCCTCTCCAAAGGTCATTGCACACCCGGGCTGTATGCGGTGCTCGCACTCAGAGGTTTTTTCCCGGTAGAAGATATTAAGCTTTTCCGCTCGATAGAGGCACATTATTCCGGCCATCCCGATATGCGACATGTACGCGGAGTAGATATGTCCACCGGTTCTCTTGGGCAGGGACTCAGTGCAGCTGTTGGTATGGCTCTTGCGGCAAAACTTTCCGGCAAAAGCTATCGAACCTACGCCATCTGCGGTGACGGTGAGATCGAAGAGGGACAGATATGGGAGGCAGCAATGGCTGCGGCCAAATGGAAGCTCGACAATCTTTGTGCCTTTATCGATGTGAACGGTCTGCAAATCGACGGAAAGACAGAGAACGTCATGCCATCTGAACCTCTGGACAAGAAGTTTGAGGCATTCAATTGGAACGTCATATCCGTGAACGGACATGATTTCAGTCAGCTTTCATGTGCACTAGCAAAGGCACGGGAGGAAAGAAAGAGACCGACGATGATCCTCATGCACACCATCAAGGGGAAAGGTGTTTCATTTATGGAAAACCAGGTTGGCTGGCATGGAAAGGCTCCAAACGATGAGCAGTATGCACAGGCTAAAAGTGAGCTTGAAGCTAAAGTGAAAGAATTGGAGGAGCGATAATATGTCGGGTAAAATTGCAACACGTAACGCCTATGGTGAGACTATGGCGGCACTCGCCGAGAAATACCCACAGCTTGTAGTTCTGGATGCTGATCTTGCGGGCGCAACCATGACAAAATATTTTGCCGCCGTATGCCCAGAGCGATTCTTCGATTGCGGTATCGCTGAGGGGAATATGATTGGCATTGCTGCCGGCCTTGCGACCTGTGGCTATAAGCCCTTTACGAATACCTTCGCTATATTTGCTGCTGGAAGAGCCTATGAGCAGGTTAGAAACTCCATCGCATACCCACACCTCAACTGCACCATTGTTGGTTCTCACGGAGGAGTCTCCGTAGGTGAGGACGGAGCAACGCACCAGTGCATTGAGGATTTTGCCCTTATGCGTGCCTTGCCTGGTATGCTTGTCTGTTGTCCTTGTGATGGCAATGAGATGCGTCTGGCCGTTGAATCACTCATAAACTACAATGGTCCTGCCTATCTGCGGCTGTCCCGCCCTGCAACCGAGATTTTTACTGACGAGCTCCCCAGCTACAACTTCGAACTTGGCAAGGGTGCCGTACTTAGAGAAGGCAACGACGCCACCGTTATTGCGACAGGCATCATGGTCGGCATGGCACTGAAGGCTGCCGACATGCTCAAGACAGAAGGCGTCTTTCTGCGTGTGATTGATATGCACACAATAAAACCGCTTGACGGTGAACTTGTCATAAAGGCAGCAAAGGAAACCGGCTGCATTGTTACGGCTGAGGAACACTCCATTATTGGCGGTCTGGGTGGCGCGGTTTGCGAGCTACTGAGCGCAACCTGCCCTGTGCCAGTGCTGCGTCTTGGCGTGAACGATGAATTTGGCCGCAGTGGCAAGGCAAATGAAGTGCTCGACTACTTCTCTCTCAACCCCAAAGGCATTGCGGCAAAGGTCAGAGAAGCAGTAAGGCTCAAGTAAATAACAAACTCTATTTTCCATAGGTAAGTCTCTTGAGAGTAATTGGCGAATGGGATTAAGACCATAAATGTGTGAAAACGGCCATTCTAAAGTCAATAAAAAAAAGAAGATAATATTGGAGAATATCTCCTGAAAATACAGATCACCGGCCGAAGCTGCTGTAGCTGTGAATCTCTACCACGGCTTTAATTATACAGCAGAGGGAGGTGATTTTTATGAAGGTTATAGAGAAAAAAACACTTCGCCAGCGTGGGCGCAATGCGGATAAGAGGCAGTCTGCAAAGGATGCAATCCGGGATGTGTATGCCAACGGTCCGCAGAAAGCGGTTCAGATCATCCCGGCCAAAAAGGATTTGGTGCCAGAGGCGGAAAAGAGAAAACTCCGGGTCTGCGCTTATTGCCGGGTCAGTACCGATGAGGATTCTCAGGCGAGCAGCTATGAGCTGCAGGTGCAGAATTATACGAAGATGATTCGGGAGAACCGAATGGGAGTTTGCCGGCATCTTCGCGGATGAGGGCATCTCCGGCACGTCGGTCCTTCGCCGGGAACAGTTCCTGGCTATGATAGAGAAATGCAAAGCCGGAGAGATCGAAATCAAAACTGCGGAATTGATACAATTTGACTTTTCCAGTGCCGCAACGTTTTGAGGGGTAAGTTGCGCGGGCCGAGGGGTAAGTTTGGCGAGATGAGGGGGAAGTTGCTCCGTGAGGGGTAAGTTACTGTACAAGGAATAGCCATAGGCAAAAAGTGAGCCGTGCCGCTGATTATCGATCTCAGCAGCACGGCACTTTCATTTTTATAGCAGTAATCATCATCAACACCCCCGCTTGAACAAAACAGTTTATAGCGGCCTCAAAAGGAACCACCTGTTTACGGCTCATGCTTGTGCTGTGTCCATCAAAGCAGGGGAGCATTTGTGCAGAACCGGGCTACTGACGAAATGTACAGCAGCCCGGCATAATTTTTGTGCAATTTCCTACGTCTGCACGGACGTAGACAAGCCTATCTTCTCACAATATAATTTGTGTGTCAGCCGTCGTTCTTCAGCAGGTATTTATTGCTGACGACCTTCATGGAGAGGCTGGCGCTGATCAGCGGGCAAAAGACCGGCTCCGTCGGGCGGATCACGATGCCTTCCTTCTTACCGCCGTTGGGATATTCGCCGTCAGCGCGGGAGAGCAGCGCCTCTACGGTGGGATATTTGGAGGGCAGGTCGGTACCTACCTCCTCAATGGGCACAGGTATAATGTCGAGCGCTTCACAGATCTGGAGCATTCGCTTGAGCCCCACCCGCTTGCCGTTTTCTCGGATGGTGAACACATACCACTCCGGCTTTGTGAGCCGCAGACGGTTTTGCTGGATGCCCGGAGCGCAGAGCTCACCCTGAATTGTCAGCGTTTTCATGCCCAGCGCTTTCATGTAGTCCTCCATTTTTGCCTGATACTCACGCGCCTTCACCAGCTTATAGAAGGAACTGCTGCCGTCGTCCTTGTATTCGTAATTGTGGCCGGTGACGTGGAAGCCGTTCTCGTCGATCCCGATAGAGTGGGACGAGCCGTCCATTTTTGTGCTGATATAGTATTCCAATCCTACAAAGGCCTGAATCAGCTCAGGCTCCTCCTGAACGCGGGTCTCATCCGTATGAGGAATGTCATAGGGCAACGTGCCGATGACGGTGCCGCCGGTCGTGGCCCTTTCCTCGATCTCCCATTTTCGCACACCGAGCAGTTCCGTCACGTCGTCGCCCACGTCGGCGTCCTTCGGGATCTCCGGGAACTGGCTGACGGGGAGCAGCAGGCCCTGCGAAATCTGGCCGCGAAAACGCATGGTCCGCAGCCGGAAGCCTTCGCCCATGATGTCAGTCTTTTTATAGCTCGATGAGCGCAGGAACTCAAACTCATCCCGGATGGGCAGGAAGCTGTCGATCTCGAAATAGACTGCGGTATCCATCGGCTGAAACTGGCCTTTGTTCACAACACACTGCCAGCCCAGCACGTGGGCCAGTTCAATACGGTCCGCCCCCTCAATGGGCTCAATTTTCCAAACGCGCTGAATGCTTGCAAGTTTTCTCATTTTCGGTCCTCCTCTAACGGTAGATATTCTGTCTCAGACAGATCGGTATAATCAGCTGGGCTGGCGTAGCACCGGCGCAGATAGTCATGGCCTCCATCCACAGAAACACGGCCACAGCTACAGGTATTGAAGTCATGACGATAGACACTCTCAATCACATCGCCGCAGTGATTACACCGGGCGGCATTTCGAATGATGCAAGTTTTGTGCTTAGGTTTTGTCTCCGCCATCCGATTCAGCCTCCTTTTTCTTCTTCCACGCCTCGTACTTTTTCACGTGCTCCGGGTCCTGAAAATAACGCTGCATGGCTTCGTACACGGCCTTTCCAAGCTGCTTCTTCTGAAGCTCTGAGGGAGCCACGTTGTGCATGTTGAAGGCAGCGATTTGGTTTCCCGTGGCAAGATCAATCACGGAAACCGGGCAGCCTCTGCGGATGGGTGCCTGCCGCTCCGGAGGGAGCGCTTTCAGAACGGCCAGCTGACAGTCGTTAAATTCCTCCGGCTTCAGCTCGTCATCCGGAATGCCGCTGTGGTTGAATTCAATGATGGTTGTGCCCTTGGGCTCTTTACGCTTTGCCATGATCCACCTCCGGATAATCCGCCTCGTATGCGTCGATGAGCCGCTGCAGGAGCAGGTTTGCCTCCATCTCCCGGACCTTATACAGATGCACGTCGTTCTCACAGTTGTCAAAGTCTTCGGCCTCGGTCCACTGCTCCGAGAGCCTTCTGATCCCGCGATAGGGCTGCTTGCCGAGGTAAAGACTGACCCATTCAATACGGGCATTGTTCAGAATCGGCGGTATGGGGTTGTTGGCAAGCATGACGCGCATGTCACTGGTGGCCGCAGCGAGGGTCGCCCGGATGAGCTCCCAGCAATGCAGACTGACGGTCCACATCTGGTGGATCAGCGGAAAGCTGTAGTCATAGGGATGCTCTGTGTCCGGAATGATAGAGACCACAAAATAGCGCATGCGCTTGGCGTTGTCATCCACGCAGATGCTGCCATACATCGTGTCCGGGTTCCGCTCCGCAATGATGTAAGTCAGATACGGAATCCCATCAGGCAGCAGTCTGTGAAACGCCTCTGTGGCGACGGTGGATGTCTCCTCGTCGATCCAGTCTGGATTCAGTGGAGCGCAGTCCCGCGCCGCGTCCTTCGGGACGCACGGCCCGTTCAGCAGATCAGCCACATAGGCCTTGTCTTTCATAAGCTCAGAGATATTCATGATACCAATCCTTTCTGTTCCCACCCACCATCCCGTATTTGGTTTATGCGGCTTCGATAAAGCACTCAGGGTGATCTTCCGGATTCACGAGAAGCTGGTACTGACAGCCTTCATCCGTGATCTTCTGCTCCAAGATACGGAGTAGGGTCAACTTGTGCAGAGATGAGTAGGTATAGGAAACGGAATAATTCAGTGTGGCAACAAACATTTCTGACGAGAACGTGTCGTAGCCAAAGGCCTCATAAATAGCGGTGATGGCTTTCCTCTGATGGGGCTTGAGCTTGGAGAATTCTGTTTGCAGCTCCCGGTTAATTGTATAGTCGCCATCAGGCTGCTTCGTAATCAGACCAAGCTGGGCTGCCAGTGCGGTGTCGGCCAGCCACATGTTGTCACTATAGCCTCGCGCTTCGTAATCGCTGCGAAGAAGCGTCCCTTTGGCGAGGCAGGACCGCAACACTTCGGAAACGCGCCTGTCCCTGTTGGAGGTAGAGGATTCGGATAGAATATTCAGCTGCTCCAACACATCCTGCGAATAACCTTCTGCCAAAGCTGCCACAGGCTCTGGCGCAGAGTGATTGTCCTCCGGCGGGCTCACAGGCGGAGTAGGCTCTCCGGCAAAGAGCGTGGGATGATCGTTGGGATTGACACGCAGGCGGTACACAAAAACGTCGTTCTCCTGGCAGTCGATCAACCGGAGCAAGGAAAGCTGATGGAGTAACGAGCATGTACTGGATTTTCCCAGCTTCATGGCGGCCATCGCGCCTTCTCTGGTGAAGGGCTCCGATCCGAAGCTCTGATACAGGGCTGAAAGCGCCGTCTTCTGGGAGCCGCTGGGTGTTGGCACGGTTTCAATGATGTTTCGGTTGATCCTGTATACACCGGGAGCCACCTTTTTCACGATGCCCATCTGCTCAGGGAGCAGCATATCCGTATAGATTTTTGCTGCATCCTCCGCGTCCGTATAGTCGGTAGCCGTGATCATCCCTTTGGAAAGGCTGGCAGCCAGAATCTCGCCGATACGGCGGTCCTTAGCAGATCTTGCCGAGCTGCGGAGCTCCGCAATGGCCTGGATGATCTCCGGCGAATAATCCTGTGGCCCAAGAGGCAGTTGGGCGGTGGCAAACTGATAAATCATGCAGCGATTGGTCCGTTTTCCGACGCTTTCAATCAGGCTCATCTGAGCAACCTGCCGAACATCTTCCATACCATCACCTCCCGCTTACTGTATTTCATTGCTGCGTACACGTTTACAACCTCCTTCC
>JALFJQ010000024.1 GCA_022775085.1 Clostridiales bacterium
TCTCCATCTCCACCCGGGCCGCCCTGCGGGAGATGGTGTTGCCCGGCCTGATGGCTGTTATCGTCCCCCTGGCCGTGGTCATCCTGCTGGGCCCCGCCGCGCTGGGCGGTCTGCTGGCCGGTTCTCTGGTCACCGGCGTGCTGCTGGCCATCTACATGTCCAACTCCGGCGGCGCCTGGGATAACGCCAAAAAGTACATTGAAGGCGGCCACAACGGCGGCAAGGGCTCCGAGGCCCATAAGGCTGCCGTGGTGGGCGACACCGTGGGCGACCCCTTCAAGGACACCTCCGGCCCCTCCATCAACATCCTCATCAAGCTGATGACCGTGGTGGCGCTGGTGTTCGCCCCCGTGTTCATCAAAATCGGCGGTCTTCTGTAATCTTCATTTTCTTAATTTTTCGCCAAAACCCCGGTTTTTCCGGGGTTTTGGCATAATTTGCAGAAAAAATTAATATATTGACTATTGCATTATCGGGGAAAAGAAAATAGAATAGCCTTGTCTGATTTTTTCTCATGAGGTTTCGTAAATGAAAAGATATCTTTTGTGCCTTCTCTGTGCGCTGCTGCTGTTTTGCGCAACATTATATATTGTGCTGCAGCGGATGTCTCTCAATGTGGACGCGGTGAATATCGCCAACCAGCCCGCAGCGGGGGATGTTCAGCCCTCTCAGGACGCAGATCCGGCGGAGACCTCCTCGGAGGCGACGCCGGAGCCTGTGCCCGAGCCGGAATATTTCACTCTTTCCGCTATTGGCGACTGCACCCTGGCCCCCCGGCCCAACTCCGCTGACTTTGTCAACAAAGTGAACGGAGATTTTTCCTACCCTTTTGCCAACACCGTGCAGTACTTTGAAAATGACGAGTTCACTATAGCCAATCTGGAGTGTACCTTTTCCGACCGCAATCTGACCTATGACTACACCGTGGCCATGTTCTATTTCATTGCCGGCAGTGACTATGCCAATATCCTGACCCAGGGCGGCGTGGACTTTGTGACCACCGCCAACAACCACAGCTATGACTTCTTTCAGGTAGGTGTGGACGAGACCTGCGCCTCCCTTGAGGCCGTAGGCCTGCCCTATGGCATTGAGGATCAGGCCCAAATCGTCACCAGCAAGAGCGGTATCAAATTTGGCGTCTACACTGCCTACAACGATTTCTACCCTGACGAAAGCAAGGCCGTTCAGGCCGTCAAACAGCTGCAAAGTGAGGGCGCGGATTACATTATCTGCATGTTCCACTGGGGAAAGGACGAGCTGGTCTACACGCCCAGGCAGCAGCAGATTGACCTGGCCCACGCCTGTGTGGACGCGGGAGCCGACCTGGTTTACGGCAGCCACGCCCACTGCCTCCAGCCCATTGAGGAGTATAATGACGGCGTAATCCTTTACGGCATGGGCAACTGGAGCTTCGGCGGCAGTGACAGACCCAGAGATCCGGACACCGCCATCGTCCAGCTCACCCTGCGCCGGGACGCCGACGGCAGCATTTCCAACGACGGCATCACCGTCATCCCCTGCCGGGTCAGCAGCAAAGAGCCTGACCCCAACAACGCCCAGAAATACGCCTATAACGACTACAAGCCCACCCCCTACGAGGAGGGCACTGCGGAGTATGAACGGGTCATCTCCAAGCTCAACGGCAGCTACGAGGGCGGCGACATCAGCGTGGATTACAGTTCATGGTATCAAAGAGGATAAAAATTTATCTCCCGGGCCTTGCGCCCGGGAGATTTTTGCGGCCCCTTGCCGGGACAGCTGCGGCATGATTCTGTTATGCAGGCATATACTATTCCTGTGCATTTCTTAAAAATTGTTAATTCGTGCCTGTGCGGGAAAAGTATGCTTGCTTTATTTCGCCCTTTTCACTATAATATGGAACACTGTCTGTTACTGTTGAGGTTTGGATTATGAAGAAATATTTTGTCAGTGTCATCTGTCTGTTTATCGCCTTTTGCGCCATGGGTTTTGTGGTCATGCAGCGCGTGTCTCTGGGAAATTACAGCCCGGTGGCTGAGCCCTCCCCCACTCCCGCAGAGAGCGCGGAGCCAACACCTGCCCCGACTCCGACGCCCACACCTACGCCTACGCCCACGCCGGAGCCAGAATATTTCACCATCTCCTATATCGGCGACTGTACCCTGGCCTCCCACCAGTACACCACCGACTATGAGCGGAAGATGAACGGGGATTACGCCTATCCCTTCTCCAACACCGTGCAGTATTTTGAAAATGACGAATACACCATCGGCAACCTGGAGTGTACCTTCTCCGACCAGGCCCTGTGGTCCAATCAGACCTTCTTTTTCCGCGCCCCTGCGGAATGGGCCAACATTCTGGTTCAGGGCTGCGTGGACTTTGTGACCACCGCCAATAACCACAGCATGGACTTCGGCACCACCGGCGCGGAGGATACATATGCCGCGCTGGAGGCCGTAAACATCCCCTACGGCAAGGAGGACCAGGCCCAGATCGTCACCACCCCCAACGGCCTGAAGCTGGGCATCTACTGTGCGTTCAACAACTACACCCCGGATACCGGAAAATGCCTTGCGGCCATTGAGCAGCTGAAAAACGACGGAGCGGATTACATCATCTGCGCTTTCCACTGGGGCATTGAGCTGCACGTCAGGCCGGAACAGTACCAGATCGACCTGGCCCACGCCTGTATCGACGCAGGCGCGGATATGGTCTATGGCAGCCACCCCCACTGTCTCCAGCCCATTGAGGAGTATAACGGCGGCGTCATCCTTTACAGCATGGGCAACTGGAGCTTCGGCGGCAACACCAACCCCTCCGACTGGGACACTGCCATCGTTCAGGTGACCCTGAAGCGGGATCTGGACGGCAGCGTCACAAACGACGGTATCACCGTTATCCCCTGCTGCGTCAGTCAGGCCCGGGATTCCAACGACTACCGGCCCACACCCTATGAGGAGGGTTCGGAAGAGTATAACCGGGTCATCAGCAAGCTGGACGGCAGCTTTGACGGCCCCAACGGCAACGCGGATTACTCCGCCTGGCACAATGCGCACCCGTGAAAAAAGCACGCTTCGGCGTGCTTTTTTCAACGAAATAAATCCCTTTCGGGATTTGTGAAATACCGCTTCGCGGTGTGAAATATGGCTTTGCCATTCGTTGATGATATTGACAAACGGAACAAACTCATTGTCCTGCTGATTGGCGCTGTCCACACCACTGTTGACGTCGATGAACCGGACGTTATTCTGGGGGAATGTGATCTCAGTGTACATCCCCACTTCCAGATAATTACGCCCGATACGTTCGAGTCAATGGCTTTTGTGAAAAAGTCTGGTTTTACAACGGATTTCTGAGATGCCGAGAACAAGAAGAACACGATTTGAGAGAACAGCAAGCACAGCAAGTGTAGCTACACTTGCGAAAAACGGCGTGGGTTGACCGGGATTTTCTTGCAGAGTAGCAAGCAAATCCGGTGAGTACCCACACCAAAAAACAGAGCGTTTCAACTTTCAGCCAAAACGCTCTGTTTTCATTTTTTGGGATAGTCCCAAGCCCTTATGTTCGTGAAAAATTACGAAAGCTCACCAGCTATACTCTGATAACTGGAATGTGTAGGATTCGCCGGGAGTAATGTCATAAATCACAACAGAGTCATCCTTGAATTTATCTCCGGCGCTCAGAGAAGATAGGTATATATTGCCGGAGTCTACCAGATAACCCGCACTGTCATACAGCTTATAACCAATCATATCATACCCGGAATCACTGCTCCCGCTCTTCTTTTCTCCGGTAATTGTAATGGTCAGCTGCGGAGAATAGTCTTTGTCAAACTTAAATTCGGCTCCTTGAATTTGGATCACGGATGCCGTACTCCCCATGAAGTCCTTCACCTTCAGATCGAGCGGAAATGAATCAAACGTCACTTGAACATCTTCAATAGGCAAGCAATACAGCACATCGCAATTTACTTCGTCAAACTGAACCGCGTTTTCCTTGTACACGGTGAAATAAACCTTCCCGCTTGCAGACTTTCCGGCTCTGATCTCAGCTGCAGGGATTCTTACGTTGGCAAGATACTGTTCTCCGGCAGCCTGACTGGTATAATAGCTGAAATCATCTGGAGAAACAGATTTTGTACCAGTATAAACCTCTTCATCCTCGTCATTTACGACTCGAATATCAACATCGACTCCGGCTGACAAGGGCTTGCCGTTCTTATCTGCCAAACCAAAGAAAAGGCTGTAATCGCTTGTGCCCTCATTATACTGAAAAGACCAGCTTTTCAACGTTTCAACGCGGGACGCCGACGATCCGCACCCACTCAACAACAATACAATTACAAGTCCCCACACAAGAAAGAATCGTTTCATTTCTGCGTCTCCTTATCTGTCTGTGCCTTTATTACACGGAGCATATCTTGTTTAAGCAAACACTTTTGCTTTGGATCCATCATGCAGTAATTGCGATTGCACTGCTCACTTAGAAAGCAAGTCTCGCAGATAAGCTGTTCAACTTCCTGCATAATCAGCGCGTCATCGCTGGGTAGCTCATAGGCTTCGATTTTTTGAATGCCTGTCGGGTTACGCAGTCCGTAGTCAATCTGTTTTCCATTTCCGGTTTTTACATAGCGGTAGACCTCGGCATCGAACGAAACACTGTCACCAACGCCATATTTTTCAAAGCCGGATTTGTCCATCCAGACGTGATCCTCTTTCCCATCAAACATTGTTCCGTCTGTATACATCCCGCTGATGAAAATCCGCTTGAAGCAAATATGTTTTGGCTTGACTTTTTCAATCTGGCCTTTGAAATGAGACATAACCGCATTGAAAAAGCAGTTAGCAAAGTACGGACGATGTTTCTTACCCAAAGACGCGAATTGAACGACGAGATATTCATTGTAGGAGAATTTCTCTGCTCCAGCAACATTACGCTGGTAAGCTGGGTCGAAAAGAATTCTCCCACCTTCGTCTAATACGCGATCCTTTTCTCCATAGTAGAGTGCCAAAAGCGATTCTTCATCTGGATGCTTGGCAATCAGAGCAGCGGCTTTTTTGAGCCGCTCCTGCCGCTTTTGCCTTTCGCAGCGTTCGCGCTCATGCTGCTCCGCAAGAATGCGATCCTCTATGTGTCTGCTTTCGTCTTTTGTCAACAACGGCGATAAATGGTCAACGCAATCGTAATCGCCATTTTCCATGCGTGTTTTGAAGCGTGCAAGTATCTCTTTCAGCTCCTGAGCAGATAAATACCTCGCCTTGTCAATAGAGCAGCTATGATAGCATCCAGTGGCTATGTTACCATGCCCGGAACCATACATAATGGCGGTATTCCAAGGGCAAAAATAGTGTTCTTTCTGGACGAGCCTCCCTCGCTTCAACCCCTCCTCAAATTCTGGGAAGATCATCGGGTTGCCACAGCCCTCGTGATCCTCCACCCAAAATCCGGAAGGACCTTTGTCTGCGTGCTGGATCATCACATTGATCGCATTGACCGTAGCCTTTTTCGCTTGTTTGTTCTTCATATCCGAAACCTCCGTTAATAAGTGCCGCCAAACGGCGGCCTGACATGTTAACGTGGTCTTTTAGAGTGTTTATAAAAATTATAGCATGTTTCTTTGTGCTTGTCTATCCTACTTGCTTGGCAGGACGTGTGAAAACAGTTGCCAAATTCAGAGCTTTTGTCGCTGTAAATGATGTGTTGCCTATGCAAAGGATCTTCGCTGTTCACAGAATAATGAATAACTGACTGTATCCGTATAATCGTGCGTGAAATGGTGAGCGCAATACACGGATTGCAGAAGCGCGGAATAATGGACAAAAGTATCGTTTCAGCGAACTTCTTTCTTGTCCCCGCAAGGATTGGTTTGAACGATGGACTTCTGCATCATTTTTCCCCAAAATGACATTAGAAGTACCTTTGATGGATAGGCTGGAAATCGGCATTTATCTGACGTATGGGCTTTTCTTACGCAAGGGTATGGACATCATCGCCCCTGATTTTTTCGTTGCTCACAGGTAGGCTAACTCCCTGATTATCGACCTTAAATCGCACAAAATCAATCCTATACATCTACAAAGACAACTACAAAAACAAAGGGTGTATGTGCCTTAACAGCACATACATCCTTTGTTCAGCAACCCTTGTCCGGCAACTGCCATATTATTTCTTTCTCAAAACCTGTTTTATGGACAGCTCCCCGATGGGGAGCCTTTTTGCGTTCGTTTCCGGGCGCTTATTGATAATCGAAGCCGCTGGGCTCACTGAGGGGCCGGTCCAGCAGCTCGGGGTTTGCGAAAATGTGCTTGATCAGCTTGAGACTGCGGGCAAAATAAAAGCCGTCGGCGATGCGCTCGTCCAGTGTGGCGCCGATATCCACCACATCCCGTATCTCCCTGCTGCCGTCGGGCATGATGCGCTCTTCCTTATGCAGGGTACCGATGGTGACCATAACGCTGTTGGTGCCGTAATTGTTCAGATGGTGATAGACGGAGCTGCACTTGATGCTGCCCAGATTGCTGCACAGCACGGTGGTGTAATTGGGGTCGCCCTCGGTGATAAAATCCGGCTCCATCCCCCAGAAATCCAGCCAGCGTATGATCCGGATGAGCAGCATCAGCAGCGGCCGGGGGATCATGGCAAAAGCGTCCAGCAGCGCGTCCACGCCGCCGGTGGAGTGCTCGCTCCTGCGCGTCTCGTTTACATCGCCCACGATCTTGCGGCTCACGTCGTCTATGGTGTCCGTGTCTTTAGGCACCAGCACCATAAGGGCCTCCTCCCCGCTGTCGGAAAAACGGCGCTTGCAGACAAAGCTCAGGCTGATCTCGTCCCGCTCATAGATCCGCCTGCCCTGAATAAAGCGGTTCATCAGCGGGCGCTCCTTTACCATGCGGGCAATGCCCAGAATAAAGCAGTGGAAAAGCGTTGTTTTGTACTCGGGATGCTCCGCGTTTTTCTTTTCCAGAAATTTGATCAGCTCAGTGGCGTCAATGGTATCGTTGATGTAGACCTCGCAGTCCGTGCGGTTCGGCATCAGGTGTGCCATAACGGTCTGCAGGCCGGGGGCCTCTCTCACCCATCGCCCGTCGCGCCGGTCTCCCCAGCGCCTTTTCTTCTCGCTCACTGTAAACCCTCTCCTTTGTCCCTTTTGGGATGTCGGTAATCATTTTATATCATGCCTGAGAGAAAAGCAATGAGCGCAGAAAATTTTATTTCAGCCAAACCCCCGGAGCCAGTACAGTCCAACGGTGATATGCTCCCTCTGCATCAGGTGAAATCGTAGTCTGTTTTTCTCTCGCCGAATTGAAATATTACCTCACCCGAGCCAGCTCAGCACCGTATGGATCTCCCGGATGTATCCCTCGTCATCGTTGGGCGTTTCCAGAATAAACGGGCGTCCGGACAGGGCGGGATGCAGGGCAATCCGTCTCATGGCCTCCATGCCGATCTGGCCCTGGCCCAGCTTTTCGTGGCGGTCCTTATGGCTGCCGCAGTGGTTTTTGCTGTCGTTGAAATGGACCGCCAGCAGGCGATTGAGGCTGATCACCCTGTCAAACTCCGTCAGAACGCCGTCCAGGTCGTTCACCAGATCATAACCCCCGTCCCAGACGTGGCAGGTGTCCAGGCAGACGCCCAGCTTGTCCTTCTGTTCCACCCGGTCGATGATCTCCCGCAGCTCTTCAAAGCGGCCGCCTACCTCCGAGCCCTTGCCCGCCATGGTCTCCAGAAGCACGGTGGTGTGCATCTCCGGCCATAAAAAGCGGTTCAGCGCCTCCGCGATCAGCGCAATTCCCGTCTCCATCCCCTGCCCGGTGTGGGCGCCGGGGTGAAAATTGTAAAAGTTTCCGGGGAGCAGCTCCATGCGCTGAAGGTCCTTCTCCAGCATGTCCAGGCCATTCTCACGGGTCTCGCTCTTCGCCGCGCAGAGATTCATCGTGTAGCTGCCGTGAGCCACCAGCGGGCCGAAGTGTTCCCTGCCCGCCAGCGACCGTAAGGCCGCAGCGTCTTCGGGCAGAATGTCTTTCGACTTTCCGCCCCGGGGGTTTCTCGTAAAAAAGGCAAAGGTGTTCCCGCCGAAGTTCAGCATCGTCTTGCCCATGGCCTCATAACCGCTGGTCACCGACAGATGGCAGCCAATATAGATAAGCGGTTTTGTATCCATTGAATCACCCAATCCATAAAAACATTTTGCTTTCTGTTTCTCTTATAGAAAAACAGGGGAAAATTAAAAATTCCCCCGCTTTTGTAACATTGCAGAACAGGTGAGAGATGACGTTTCCTTTGAAAAAGAAAGCTCCCTTGTCCTGGCAGACAAACGAACTTTTTCAAAGCTCGGATATTCAGTGAAATATTTTGCTTTCGCAAAATGTGAAATAATGACCTGCGGCCATTGTGAAATTATCCGCTTGCGCGGAAAGTGAAATGAACCAAATCCCCCACGCGCCGAAGCGCATTTCACATGGCGAAGCCATATTTCACACGAAAAGCGTATTTCACAAGTCCCGGAAGGGATTTATTTCGTTGAAAAAAGCACGCCTAAGCGTGCTTTTTTCGTGCGAAAGAACGACTAAAAGTAGCGTAAGCATAGGTAAGAACGACTAAAAGTACATCATGCATTCGATTGTAGGTTATTATTCAAATAAAAACTATCCAACATATCTATATTTAATTCAACTTGGGTTCAATATAGTTTTTTAGGGTAAGCTGAACCAGATTGACAATCTGTTCCTCTGTCATCAACTGCCAATTATATATGTCGCTACCATATATCACTACTCGATCACATGAGTATACTGTGTATAAATTTGATGCATTGTGCACAATGACATTGAAATAGTACTGGTCAGAAAATGCCGATTTTTGAGCATGGAATGTAAGTGCGCTACTGTTCGTTAATACTTTTGTCCATTTCGTCCCATTTTTCTTAAAACCAAGCGGCTTGAGGGCGCGAGAAAAATGGTCGAAAAACAGTTTTTGTCTCTCTTTTTTTACAGAAAGAATTTCATCCTTGGTGTAATTTTTGTATTGCTCATAAAAATCCGAAATACGCTTCTTGGCATCGGTCTCGCTTTCGGAATCCCAGACACAAAGTATGTTTCGCACTTGGCAATCCTCGTTATCTGAGCCGTGATTTGAAAACCACTCTTCATCACCCGCCATATATGCAGTAGAGGTAAATCCGTACATTATGGTAATGCAGCTTTCATCATCTTCTTCACAGTTAACAACGAAGGCAGTTTGCTCCGTGGCTTGACGGAAAAAACGACCATAATTCTGTTTTGCTTCTGAAAAACCTTTTGAAAGCAACATTTCTCTATATTCCATATAGCGATCGCTTTTTTGTGGATAGCTTGTTTCCATCGTGTCAATTCCTTTTAAATTCTTTTGGCTTTTCTCTCAAACATAAAATACCGCAAAACTACCAGTTTTTCAAATCAAAGAAACCTCTCTTGTCCTGGTATTATATCGCAAAATACACTTCTATGCAAATAAGTGATCAGTGATGCCGCCGCGCTGTGACAGGTGATGCAATGCGTTCTTACACGCGCCGAAGGCGTGCATCACAGACGAAGTCTGCATCACGCACGCAGTGCGCAACACGTTCCGCAAGGAACGCATCACGAAGGGGCTGTCTCAAAAGTCAGCCGCAAAAAGGGAAAAATAACGGCAGCCGACTCCTGAGAAAGAGTCGGCTGTCGGCATATAATTTGGGTGTGAAACAAAACTATAAGCAGGTAGATTATACTCTGTATGAGACAGGGCGTCAACTGAAACTACCGATGGAAACAGAAATATTTATAGCAGCAGATGAACCGGTGAGATTGGTAAGCGCCGTAGTGGAAAGGATGGACATCAAGAAGATCGAGCGCTCCTACTCCCGGAACGGGAGAAACGAATATCCGCCGAGGATTCTGCTGAAGGTAATGATCTACGCGTACATGCGGCAGATATACAGCACACGGGAGATCGAACGGACCTGCCGGGAGAATATCTGCTTCATGTATCTTCTGGAAGGCTGCCCTGCGCCGGATCATAACACGATCGCACGGTTTCGGTCGGAGCGACTGGCAGGCTGCGAGAAAGAATTGCTGGAGCAGTTTGTGACCATTCTGGCGGAAAGGGGCTTTGTGAGCCTGGCAACGGTATTCATCGACGGGACGAAGATCGAGGCCAACGCGAACCGGTACAGCTTTGTGTGGAAGAAAGGCGCAGAGAAGAGACTCACAAAGCTGAGGGCTCAGGTCACGAAAGAACTGCCGGAGATGGTACAGGCCCTTGGTGTAAAGTGGCATGTTCCAGAAGTCCCACAGATCCATCACCTGAAGAAGCTGCGGAAGAAGCTGTATGCCAGGGCGGTGGCGGAATCTCTTGTATGGGTGACAGGAAAAGGTCATCGGAAAGCTCCGCTGCAAAAGGCCATAGAGACGGTGAACACCTGGCTGGAGAAGTGGAAGAAATACACCCAGGATCTGCATATTTGCGGAGATCGAAACAGCTATAGTAAAACAGATCACGACGCCACATTCATGCATATGAAGGAAGACCATATGGGCAACGGGCAGCTCAAGCCCGGTTACAATGTGAATGTGGCGAGCTCGGAGGAATTCATCATCGGCAATTACATCAGCGCTGACCGAAATGACGTACGTACGTTGATCCCGTTCACAGAGTATTTGAAGCGCTATCCCATTGAACGCATCAGCGTAGATTCGGGGTATGAGAGTGAAGAGAACTATTGTTACTTTGAGAGCATGAAGAGCATCAGGCTGTATGTAAAGCCGTCCAACCACGAGCAGAAGAAGACGAAGAAATACCGAACAGACATCAGCCGCCGGGAGAACATGGCTTACGATGCTGAGACAGATATATACACCTGTGCCAACGGAAAACCGGTCACCTTTGACGGCATTAAGAAAAGCAAGTCTCAAAGCGGTTTTGAGATGGAGACTTCCGTCTACAGCTGTAAGGACTGTGCCGGTTGCCTTTTGAAAGCGAAGTGCATTCGTGCCTGCGGGAGTAAGAAGCCCTTAGCAGAACGAAATAAGGTCATCTATGTGTCTAAACGCTTTGCCCGGCAGCGGGAAGAAATGGAAGAACGGATCAACACAGACGAAGGAAAGTTGATCCGGGTGAACCGCAGCATCCAGGCAGAAGGTGTTTTTGCCATGACCAAGGAGAAGATGGGCTTTCGCAGATTCCTTCTCCGCAGTGCGGTCAAGGTCGAGGTGGAATGGACGCTCTTAAGCCTGGCTTACAACCTACTCAAGCTCCATCATAAAATCCAAACTGGCCGCTTGGGAACAGGTCTCATGGTTCCCAAGGGCTTCCCTGCGGGGCTATAGATTTTCCCGTAACTGAACACTGAAAAAAACCATCCGGGAGCGCCGCCAATTTGCGGTACTCTCTGGATGGTTTTCCACTTTTTTGCCTTCCCAGGGGCTTGTTTGAGCTATCTTTTCCACAATCTCTCACATATGATTGAGGCGTTACCTCTCTATAGCTCTTTTTGCTATTTTGAGACAACGCCTTGGTACGGCTGACGGGATTCGAACCCACGACCTCCAGAGTCGGAGTGTTCAGGCTGTCAAAGAAAAAGCCTGATTTTTCAATGCTTTTATCCATTCTGCCCAGGTTTCCGACATTTATAGTCAAACCCCGAAACCATTGCAGCCCAATGGTTCCGGGGTTTTGAAGCAGTTTTCAAAAACAGTAGTCAAATCGTAGTCAAGGTACCAGCTCATCCGTTGTCCATGTCCTCGATACATTGTTCGAGAATCTGTTCAAGATGTGCTGTTTCAAACACAGAATCGACCATAGCTTGAAGTAGAACGTCGACAGGGACTGCATCCCAGTTGACATGGAACCCATTGTAAAGGAAAAGCTGCCGCATGAACTCTCGAATCGCACGGCCATTTCCTTCTCTGAATGGATGAATGTAGTTTAACTCTGCCATATAGTAAGCACTTCGATCGATCAAGACCTCTCGTTCCAACCCACGCAGAAGGCCTTCAGAATGCAGCTGTTTTAATAATTCCTTGAGCTTTGGCCGGATTTCATTGTGTGCCAAAAACCTTGTTGTACCTTTGGCAATATCTTCACGGCGAAAGTTCCCCGCGAAAGGATAGATGTCACCCAGAAGATGACGATGAATTTGGCATAAATGGTTTGAAGTAAAACGTCCGGTTACAGCTCGTTCGATCAGTTCGCTTTGGCGAGCTGCGGAAATATCCGCTTCAATTGTGCGGAGCTGTTCGCTGTCTTTTATGCCAAAACGGTTGCGAAGAACACTGGAATCAGGATAGCAGTACAAAGATCCAGCGACGGCATATACATCATACCTTCCAAAACCGTCAGGCATGTTGATACCCGCTCTCGACTCCGTAATAACGTTTAATTTCCTCAACTGCCATATCACCGGAGATTTGTCCATTTGCAATTTTCTCGCAAAGAGAAATCGCTTTGCGGCTGGGCATCATATTCTCTGCGGCATGGGTGGCAAGCGTGTATTTCAGATTTCTTTCTGCCTTCTTGGTCATATGGACACCTCCTGTCTGCACACATTATACCATAGCCTATTTCTGTTATCAAGTTTGTCTGTTCTATCAAGTAATATGAGGCAAATTAAATGTTCTATGCACTGACGGACTGATAAGTACAGATCTGGATTTCTAGAATCAAGAAAGGCTAAAATCCTTGCTCCGCCATTGTTTTCCGGTCAGAATTCAGTCGGCCTTAGGATACTGCTCGGAGTGATCAGACCGTCAAAGAAAAAGTTTGTTTTCTCATATTTTCATCCGTATTGCCCAGATTTTCGATGATTGGGGGGCAAACCTCGGAGCCATTGTAGCCCAATGAACCCCGGGGTTGAAGCGATTTTCAACAGGAATCAAATCGTATTCTGAACGGCAAAGTGGATAATTCATCAACGTATCTACCGTGAGATAGATTTCTGAACGTTTCATAAGCTCAAAACTACTCTTCTTTGACTATCTGATATGATATTCTTCCATTCTTATCGAAATCGACTTTTATTCCGAACCCTTTACAACGCAGTGTACAAAACACAAAGGATATCCATATGGGATTGTATCCATCTCTTGTTTTCTCCAATTTTGCGCAGATAGCACTAAATAGTTCTGATAGCCAACTCTTATAGTTTGGATCGCTTATTGCAAGCTCCATAAGCTCATCCCAGTTCTCAAGAATTCTATCTTTTGAATTTTGATCAGCTGCACTATACACATTTATTATATACTTTACAAGACTGCTTGTTATGGGCATCTGGAATTTGTACAGCATCATTTTCTTTACATAGGACAACATCTCTATTGGCTCAATATCCAGAGCCAACAGGAAATCAACCAATCCTAGGTTATCCTAACAAAGCGCTTATACATATAAAACGGTGCCGGAACAGATGACAAATCTATATAATCTTTAATCCAATCGCTATCTTTATCGTCCCCAATTAATTCTTTAAGACTATTTAGAAATTCGTTTCGGTTGGTATCTCCGTTTTCATCAACAGGGATAGTAAGGAGTTTCATATCCCCTTTCTCAAGGAGTTTATTCATGCAGATTCTGAAGAAGAAAACATCCAACGGAAGCAACTGTTCAATGACATATTCTTCTCCTTCGATTATGACTGAATCCTTCTCTTTTTTTCTAAAAATACCAAGCTGGATTGATGTTTCCTTATACATATCTCATCGTAGTCTCCATGGGCTATGACCATCACGGCAAGCGGTGTAAGCCCCAGCAGAAAACCGTACATCCACCCAGGGGGCTTACACCAAAGCAGACGGAAAAATGGCTGAACGAGCAAGCCGTTTTTTTCGAGCGTGAATGCAGAAACAGCCCACAGACTATGGACCGGAAAATAACCATGGCGGAGTACACGGAATACTGGATCAAGGAAATCGCGCCGGACAAGATGGCGAAGTCCACCCTGGTCCGCGAAAAGCAGGACATCGTCCGTTTCCTCCCGGAGTTGGGGCATTACAAGCTCACAGAGCTCCGGCCTGAACATTTCCGCAAATTCTATACCGAGCTGAGAAAAGCAAAGAATCAAAAAACTGGAAAACCGCTCTCCGAGTGCACGGTTGAAGGAGTCCACGCCTGTCTGTGCGGGATTCTCTCCGACGCGATGGAGGGCGGTTTTCTTGACCATAACCCGGCCTGGCGTACATACCGTTATGCCGGTAAGAAGAAAGAAAAGAAAGTCGCCGATGAGGCGACAACGCGGAAGCTCATTGCCGCATTGGAGCAGGAGAGCCTGAAATACGAAACCTACTTTAAGCTCATCATCGCTACCGGCATGCGGCGCGGGGAATGCTGCGGTTTGAAATGGGGTGACATCAACGTCAAAGGCCGGAGCATCCATATCTGCCGGAATGTGGTCAAAGTCAGCGGCGAGGAGATTATTGCCAAAGCGCCGAAGACCAAGGCAGGTGACCGCTACGTCTACTTCTCCCATGAGATGGAGACCCTACTGAACGAATACCGGAAAGAGTGTGAATGGGAAACGGCGGAATATGACGGCAGAGCGCTTACCGATGAGGACTATATCTTCCGGCGCAAAGGTGAGCCGCTCCCCATGACACCCAGCACCTTCACCTGGCGCTTCAAGTTGATTCTGAAAAAGCATGGACTCCCTGAGGATCTGAATGTCCACTCCCTGCGGCACACCAATGCCAGTCTCCTGATCGCAGGCGGCACCGATGTGGCTATTGTGGCGGGCCTGCTGGGGCACAGCCAGCCCTCCACCACGCTGGATATTTACACCCATGCTTTTGACAAGAACAAGCAAGCGGCCAGCCGGAAACTGCAGGCCGGCCTGGATATTTAAAAGGAGGCCGGAAAATGTACATACTGGAAGAACTGTACACCGGCAATGTCCGCCCGGGTGAGCAGCCGTTTCAACACAACAGTCAATACGCCAAAGCTCTTGCTCAAGTTGTGGAGGCGGGCAATGCTCTGACAAATTCACTATCGGACCGGCAAAAAGACTTGCTTAAGAACTACATGAATGCACAGCGGGAAGTCTCGATCCTCACAGACTGCGACACTTTCATCAACGGTTTCCAGATAGGAGCAAAAATTATGCTGGATGTGTTGACCGAAGGCGAGATGAGGGAAATATGAGGGCAAAAACACGGAGCTGGGAAAACCCCGACTCCGTGTACTTTATTCCAAAGGGCGCAAATTCTTTTTTTGTCTCATCAGCGCCAAATTGGCCTCCGTTTGACCATCATAGTTCCGTGAACTTTTAGGCAGAAAAGCCGTGGGAAACTTGGGATTTTCTTTGATTTTGTAACACCGTAACGCTTTTGAGGCCGCCTTACAATGTAATTACAAGGCTTCCCAAAAATCAAAACCACCGGTTGAACCGGTGGTTTGAACAGGCCCTATAAGGGCCTAACTCTTGTGGTCGCCCCCTTAAGGGGGCACCGAATAGTCTGACAACCACAGTATTATCTCTGGCAGCCCCCTACTCGGGGGCTGTCATT
>JALFJQ010000049.1 GCA_022775085.1 Clostridiales bacterium
CATGCATCATCTGCTGAAGATCCATAAAAACATCATCCCTGACTGCGCGGATCTGTTGTCACAGACTCCGGGAGAGATTTCATCAGATGCTCGATCCGTTCTGAATGATATAGCCCGTGGGAAACTGGATATCCGGATTGATGGTCTGATGATTGGTATCCTTATCCGAAAAATGGTGGTCACGCCAAAGCAAACCCTGGTAATTCACTTTCTGGACGGCACCACCTACCGCCACCGCCTGGGCGCTATGCCCAGAGGAGCTCGGCTGTATAACACGAAGCGAGATCACAGTCAGATACTGGCCTTATACGCCGAGGGATGCTCTGCGAAGGAAATATCGCAGAGGCTGGGGATCAGTGTTAATACGGTGCGGTCGTTTTTGCGGCGGCACCGTAGCACATAATCAGGTGGAGGATGTTCTGAAACAAAATCTGCTTCCAATGTGTGCGTATCTATCAGATTTCCCGGATGCCAACCGCTTTCAGATAACTAAAGGTTTCGTCGTAGAACGCCGGAAGCCTGGTTGCATCATCTGCAACACCCTCATGGATATAGATCACCCCACCACAAGTTTCTGAGTCTTCTTCAAATACTTCGCCGGGATTGGATGATCCAACTTCCACGTAATATTCATGGGGCGGCTTCCGGTATGCTTAACGTAGTTTGCCATTCCCAGGAATGTGTAGGGTGCTGCACCTACCAGATCGGATTTGAATTCCCGAACGAACAGCAGCACCTTACTGCCGCGCTCCCGGTGGTGAATATAACGCTGTCCAACGGAACCGGTATCCGTGGTTGTGCTCTGACTCTGCCAGTGGAACAGTTCCTCGTTGATGGAATAATCATTGTACATGGTTGTGGGCGAATACTCCTTGTCTGACTTATTCAGCGTCACAAACAGCACATCGACCTGCTTGTCTGGCAGCCACTTTACACCTTCACGAACGCTGTTGGGATTCATAAAATCCAGGGCAACCAACAACTGGTCTCTGGTGTAGGTGCAATGCAAATCCAGCGGACAGTCAAAGCCCAAATCCACCGGCGCATCAATGAAATCAATAAGGTCATACTTGTATTGCAGCAGCTCCATCAGTTCCGCCAGCATAACCGGGCTGTCCGACAGAGAATACAGGTTGTCCAGTACCTCATCGCTGCCCCAATCCTCTGCCGCTTTCCCCCAAATGGTGATATAGAACATTTGCAACATCCGCTGTTCTATCGGCGATAGCTTTCCAAAATCCACATCATCCAGCCTGGGCAGAATACCCAACAGAAATCGAATCCAACGGCGGGAGTCAATGGCTGCCAAGCGTCCAAACGCTTTTGTCAGTGCAGTTTCCACCGGTTCGTCAAAATCTTCTTTTACACCCGCTGCAACGCACAGCCGGGAAAAGCTGTTCTTTGCGTAGATCGTGCGGATATCCAGACGGTAATAGTCCGCAAAATTTGCCAGCGTCAGCGGCAGACCGCTATCTTCTTCAAATGTGGAAATACGGCTAATCAGGCCAGATTTCATGCTAAAAGAACTCTTGATATTATCCAGAATTGCCCTGGCCGCTTTTTTCTCCAGCTGGATATAGCAGCCCTTCGGTGCCGAAACGAAGCCGTTCTTCAGTTCATACTGGACGCTGTGGGTCGTATTCTCCAATAGTGCCTCAAATTTATCCTCAAAGTTATATTTCCGGTTCGCCTGACCGATAAAGTCCAGGACCGTCAAGCAGTCCTTTCCCTCAGAAAGACGCAGGCCACGCCCCAACTGCTGCAAGAAAATCGTCAGGGATTCTGTGGGGCGCAGGAATAGAACGGTGTTGACTTCCGGAATATCCACGCCCTCGTTATAAATGTCTACAACAAAGATGAATCGGATTTCCCCATCGACCAATCGCTTCTTTGCTGTGCGGCGTTCCTCATCCGCAGATTGTCCAACCAAAGAAATAGAGGGAATCCCCACAGCATTGAAATACTCTGCCATGAATTTGGCGTGCTCGATGGATACGCAGAAACCCAATCCTTTCACCGTGTCCATGTCTGTTACATACTTGTCCAAGGAGCGGATAATGTGATTCGCACGGCGCTCCGCCACACTGCGGTTTAGAGAATACAGGTTGCTCAACTGACTTTTATCATAGCCGCCCCGCACCCAGCGCAAATCCGTCAGATCAACTGTATCTGCGACGCCAAAATACTGGAAAGGACACAACAGCTTCCGGTCAATGGCTTCCGGCAGTCGGATTTCCGCCGCCACACGGCCACCGAAGTAATCCAGAATGCTCTTGCCATCCATACGCTCCGGGGTAGCCGTCAAGCCCAGAAGAATCTTAGGCTTAAAGTGGTTCAGCAATTTCTGGTATGTGGGCGCGGCAGCATGGTGAAATTCATCTACCACGATGTAGTCATAATAATCCGCAGGCAAGCTTTCATACAAAGCCTGAGAATTCACCGTCTGCACAGAAATGAACAGATAGTCCAGGCTGGCAGGCTTATAGCTGCCGACAAACAGTTCACCAAAGTTTGGATCCTTCAAAACGCCCTGGAATGTATCCCTGCTCTGCTTCAATATCTCTTCCCGGTGTGCAACAAACAGAAGCCGGTTCCGTTGTCCTAGGTTTGCCTTGCAGAATCGGCGGTAGTCAAAGGCAGAAATCACCGTTTTACCGGTACCTGTTGCGGCAACCACCAGATTGCGATTTCTGCCGCGAACCTCACGTTCCGCGTTGAGCTTGTCCAAAATCTCCTGCTGGTAAGGATAGGGGTGAATGTCAAACACAAAGGATCTGGTACTGCCGTCCCCCATTATGCGTTCAGCCCGCAAGGCACGGAACAGCCGCTCCCGTTCCTCCTCTTTGTAGAACTCAAATTCAGAAGAATTCCAATAGCTATCAAAGGTGGCAATAATCTTCTGGATTGTACTGGGCAAATCCTTTGCTGTTACCTTCACGTTCCACTCCAAACCGCTGGAAATGGCTGCATTGGACAGATTGGAGGAACCGACATAGGCCGTTGTAAAGCCGGTATCCCGGTAAAACACGTAGGTCTTAGCATGGAGCCGGGTGCGTTTGGTATCGTAGCTGACTTTGATTTCCGTATTGGGAAGTTTGCTCAGCTCCTCGATTGCCTTGATATCCGTTGCACCCATATACGACGTGGTGATAATACGGAGCTGTCCGCCATTCTGGGTAAACTCCCGCAGCTCGTCCATTATCAGCCGAAGCCCGCTCCACTTGATGAAGGACACCAGCATTTCGATTTGGTCAGCTGAGTTAATTTCTTTTTTCAATTCCGAAAACATCTGAGGCTCATGAATAGCACCCGTAAAAAGGCTGCTTTGGGCCACTGAAGTTTCCGGACGTTCCATATCCGCCGCAGTCTTGCCCAGTAACAACCGTGGATCATTCTCCCGCAAAAGTGCAAGAAGCTGCTCTGCACGCTGGGCAACGCCCATGGATGCAAAGTCAGCTTCTTCTGTCGTAGTCTGAATCAGATCCACAATCTGATTGGTCAGAGCAATCTGTGCAGAGATATCTCCGCCGTTATCTATAACATTGTCCAGCGCTTTCTGAACCACATCTGCCAAATACTGCGCCAGCACCTTGGAAGCTTCCGCCTTGTCAATGGGCACAATCGCCTTACGGGCTTCCGGGATGGTGGAAAGCTCGCTATTTAAAGCGGAGTTGATAACTTGTTCGTAAAGGCCTGGATGAAGCATGGTCAATACTCCTTTTAATTAATATTAAACAATTATACCACATCATGTCATTTTTTCTCAAGATTGTGTGAAATTCGTTTTAGAAGAGTTGAGTTTCAGTGATTCAAAACCCTATCGATGGCGGTAATAATAGTCCTTCGCCTTGATTTTATTCCTCACACTCTGGCATTCCAGGGTGCCGCAGTACTTCTGCCGGTTTCCCCGTTTTATGAACGCCTTACCGCAAGCTTGGCAGAACGCAATATTGGTTTTACCGCCGTAGTCATCCAGGGCGTTGGCATTCACCGCCATAAATCTGGCAAGACCAAAATAGGCTGCGTCCACCACGGATTTGACGGAGGGTTGCAGCTGGATCTGCCCGGTGGCGAGATCATACTCCAGTCCCATATTCAGCTTCGATATTTTCTCGACAAACCGCTGCAGCACCAGAGGGCGGTGTGCGCTGTCCGTCCGATACCACTCCCGGAGCAGATTCTCCTGTTCCGGCACACAGACACCGTCGTAGATCCTCTGGGCATCGGCAGCTTTGCCCTCCATCAGACTACGGA
>JALFJQ010000055.1 GCA_022775085.1 Clostridiales bacterium
AACAAAGGTTGTCATTGCGAACCAGTGACCGATGTCACTGGTGTGGCAATCCGTTCTCCTTTTGGCATTTTCGTCATCAAGACGTGCAAGGGGATGCGGATTGCCACGCCAGTGTGCGCACTGGCTCGCAATGACATACGAGTATTTTAGTGCGCAAAATAACAATTTTTATCACGGTTATGGTCGAGGGGCCCAAAGGATGTGCGATAACCACCCAGAGTTCGTAACGCATTGGCTGCGGGCCCTGCCCGCCAAATTCCAATTTACCGTTCTGCTGAGTTTTTTCACATAGTATACCATGCGCCGCCCGGAAACGGAAGCATCTGGGATATAGTTTCACGTCCTTCCCGGAGGAAAGACGTGAAAAATGGGTTATCGAATGACACGCACCCGGACGACACCCTCGATTTCCTTCAGGTGCTCCACCACTTCCGCAGAGGGGTGGTGGTCAAGGTCCAGCATAGTGTAGGCGTACTCGCCGCGGCTTTTGTTCATCAGGCCAGCGATGTTCACGTTCTCGCTGGCGATAGCGGCGGTGAACCGGCCCAGAGAGCCGGGGATGTTGTGGTGCAGAATGGTAATGCGGCCCTCGCTCTGGCATACGCCCATGTCGCAGTTGGGGTAGTTCACGGAATTGACGATGTTGCCGTTTTCCAGATAGTCCATCATCTGCCGAACTGCCATCCGGGCGCAGTTATCCTCGGATTCCTCGGTGGAAGCGCCCAGGTGGGGAATGGCGATGCAGCCGGGCATATTGGCGGTCTTGGGGTTGGGGAAGTCGGTGACATACCGGGCCACCTTACCGCTGGCCAAGGCGTCCGCCATGGCGTCGTCGTCCACCAGCAGGTCCCGGGCAAAGTTCAAAATAATCACGCCGTCCTTCATCTTCGCCAGAGCGGAGGCGTTGATCATCTTCTCGGTGTCCTTCAGCAGCGGCACATGGACGGTAATGATGTCGCACAGGGCGTAGATTTCTTCAGGGGTCTTGACCCGCTGGACATGACCGTCCAGATTCCAGGCCGCTTCCACGGAGATGTGGGGGTCACAGCCGTAGACCTCCATGCCCAGCTTTCTTGCCCGGTTGGCAAGGGGGCCGCCGATGTTTCCAAGGCCGATGATACCCAGCTTTTTGCCCGCGATCTCATGACCGGCAAAACGGGACTTGCCCTTTTCCACCAGCTTGGCAACGTCAGGGTCGTCCTTGATGGACTGCACCCAGTTGACGCCGCCGATGATGTCCCGGCTGCCCAGCAGCATACCGCAGAGCGTCAGTTCCATGACGCTGCGCGCGTTGGCTCCGGGGGTGTTGAACACCACGATGCCCTTGTCTGCACAGGTAGTCAGGGGAATGTTGTTGACACCCGCGCCTGCCCGGGCAACTGCCAGCAGATTTCCGGGAAGCTCCATATCGTGCATATTGGCGCTGCGCAGGACGATGCCGTCGGCAGTTTCCATATCGTCCGTCAGGGCGAAATCCTCCGTCCACAGAGCAGTGCCCTGCTGGGAGATCTTATTCAAATAATGAATCTGGAACATTTCATTTCCTTCCTTACACTTTTTTCTCGTAATTCTCCATGAAGGCCACCAGCTTTTCCACACCTTCGATGGGCATGGCGTTATAGATGCTGGCCCGCATACCGCCCACGGTGCGGTGGCCCTTCAGGTTCACAAAGCCAGCTTCCGTGGCAGCCTTCACAAATTTCGCGTCCAGCTCGGCGTCGCCGGTGACGAAGGGCACGTTCATCAGGGAACGATCCTTCTTCACCACGGTGCCGTGGAACAATTTGCTGGAATCCAGATAATCATAGAGAATGGCGGCCTTTTTCTCATTATAGGCCTTCATTTCTGTGAGTCCGCCGTTGCGCAGCAGCCACTTGAACACCTTGCCGCAGATGTAGATGCCATAGGCGGGAGGGGTGTTGTACATGGAGCCGTTGTCGGCGTGGGTCTTGTAGCGCAGCATGGTTGGGGTGCCGGGGAGCACATCCTCGGTAATCAAGTCTTCGCGAATAATGGCGATGACCACACCGGCAGGGCCGATATTCTTCTGCACGCCGCCGTAGATCATGCCGTATTTGGTTACGTCCACCGGCTCGGAAAGGAAGCAGCTGGACACGTCGGAGACCAAGTCCTTGCCCTTGGTGTTGGGCAGCTGCCAGTATTTCGTACCGTAGATGGTGTTGTTCTCGCAGATATAGACGTAGTCCGCGTTCTCGCTGATGGGCAGATCAGAACAGTCGGGGATATAGGAGAAGGTCTTGTCGGCGGAGGAGGCCACAGCGTTGGCCTGACCATACATCTTTGCCTCCTGATAAGCCTTCTTAGCCCACTGGCCGGTGATGATGTAGTCGGCGACCTTGTTCTTCATCAGGTTCATGGGGATCATGGCGAACTGCTGGGAAGCGCCGCCCTGCATGAACAGCACCTTATAGTTGTCGGGAATGCCCATCAGGGTGCGAATGTCGGCCTCCGCCTCGTCAATGATGGTCTGGTAGGCCTTGGAGCGGTGGCTCATTTCCATGACGGACATCCCGGTTCCCCGGTAATCCAGCATTTCATCGGCTGCTTCCTGTAAAACGCTTTCCGGCAAAACCGCCGGGCCAGCGGAAAAGTTGTATACTCTGGACATATACGTCCCTCCTGTTTTTTGTACTTTAGTTGATTAAAACAATCTGTCATTGCGAGTCAGTGCGCACACTGGCGTGGCAATCCGTTCTCCTTACAACGTCCCGATTTTGCACCTGTTACCAAGGAGAAAACGGATTGCCACGTCGCTCCGCTCCTCGCAATGACATACGAATTTGATATATTCTGCCTTATCTATCTTCTGAATGTAACAGCGTTGCCAGCAGCTCATAGCCATGGGGCACAAAGGTTCCGGCGGCTTTGGCCTCGGCTTCGGTATAATGGGCTTTTTTTCTCTCCTGCCGGGTGCTGTCGTAGAGCACGTAGGGCACCGGGTCAGAAGAATGGGTGCGGATGCGGATGGGGGTGGGGTGGTCAGGCAGCACCAGCATCCGATAATCTTCCCCGGCTTCCTCCATGGCTTTCATGATGGGGCCGATGATCCGGCTGTCCAGATATTCAATGGACTGCACCTTTTCCTTCACCAAGCCCTGATGACCCATTTCGTCCGGGGCCTCCACGTGGATATAGGCAAAATCACAGCCGTCCTTCAAAAGGGCATCAATAGCGGCCTGGGCCTTGCCCTCCCAGTTGGTGTCGAGGGAGCCGGTAGCGCCCTCAACATTGTAGATTCTCATGCCTGCCCCCACGGCAATGCCCTTAAGCAGGTCAACGGCGGAGATCATAGCGCCTTTCAGGCCGGTTTTCTCGGTAAAGCCCCCAAGGCTGGGCTTGGTGCCTGCGCCCCAGTACCACAGGGAGTTGGCCTTGTTTTTGCCCTCCGCTGCCCGTCTCAGGTTCACGGGGTGGTTGTTGAGGATGTCGAAGCTGCGCTCCATAAATTCCCGCAGAACAGGCTCCTGGGGAAGGTAGGGACCGATGACCTGAGTCAGGTGGTCATGGGGCGGCTCCAGTTTCGCAAGACGGCCGTGCTTCCACACCATAATATGGCGGTAGCTGGTGCCGGTGTAGAACTGGAAGGTCTCATCATTGAAGTTTTCCCGGATGGCATCCATGAGCTGGTCGGCTTCCCCGGTGGAAATTTCACCGGAGCTGTGGTCGAGGATGGTCTTTTCGGGATAAGGCTCGTTTTCCGTCAAAGTCACCACGTTGCAGCGGAAAATAATGTCGTCCGGCTCCATCTTCACACCCACGCTGAGGGCTTCCAGGGGAGATCGCCCGGTAAAGTCCGTTTTGGGGTCATAGCCCATGACGGACAGGTTCGCAACCTCGCTGCCCGGGTGCATTCCCTCCGGCACGTTCTGCACCATGCCCAGACTACCGCCGCAGGCCAGGGTGTCCATGGCGGGGGTGTTGGCGTATTCCAGCGGGGTCTTTCCGCCGAGAGCCTCGATGGGCTCATCCGACATTCCGTCTCCCAATACGACGATATACTTCATAGCTTCTCTCCTAACGTATTGTGTTCGTCCGCGTTCCAAAGACAATTGTGTACATTAAATACTACCATTTCTTCCTCAATAATACAATATGAAAAACTGTCCGAAAAATCGATAGAGTTTTATTGATTTCGTGGGCATTTTCCCAAAGAAAAACCGCCCCGCCAGAGAAGGCGGAGCGGTAAGATTGTGAATATGACAGCCGTAGGGGGCGATGCCCACATCGCCCCCCATGTTCGTATTCGTATTCGCCAAGGATGGAGCATCATCGCAGATGGTGCCGCGGGCCGATGTGGGCATCGGCCCCTACGGAAAAACATCAGTTCAGATTCAACTTTCTGTCCACCAGCCAGTACATCAGGAAGTACCCGGCTACGGCAACAACGGCCGTCATCACGGCGGAAGATGTAAAGACACGGGACACCATCTGCGCTCCCTCCGAGCCGGAGAAGGCCTGTATTGCCAGTGCGGCGCTGCATGTCATGGAAATGAGCACGTTGATGCCGTAGTACACGCCAACGGCTGCCAGAATCTTGTGCTTCTTGGCGATGATGGAGCCGATGGTCACGGACAGCATCAGCGTTACCAGCGCACAGGCTCCGCCGGTCAGGACATTCACAAGGAACAGGGCAATGCCGCCGAAAATGTCGGAATTTTCCGCTTTCCCGATCTCTCTGCGAATCTCCGCCCAAACCTCCGGCAGAACCTCCCGAACACGCTCATAAAAGCCCGGGATGGCGGAAAAACCGATGAGCATCCAGACTGCCAGCGCGGCGCAGATGACGAAGAAGATGATGACCATGCCGATGGCGGTGTTCGCCATGCTGGCCAGCAGATTCTGGTGGGTGTTCACGGGTAAGGTGAAGGTCAGGTAGCCTTCATCGGTAAACCGGCTCTTGTAAAACCTGCCGATGAGCAGGAACAACGCCGCCACGCCTGTGACCGCCACCGCGATGATGGCGGCTATCATGGCAAGCACATTCAGAACAACGATGGCATGGTGCTGGGCATCTGCATAGCTGGCCGTGATCAGGTAGCGCATGGTGCCGCCGCCCAGCAGGCTGGCCCCCAGACAGACAAGACACAAGGTTCCCAGCATACCCCTTGTAGAGCGCCATTCGTGCTTTAACAGTTTGGTAAACATTTGAACACCTCCCGGAACAGTTCATCCAGCGACTTGCCCGTCTCTTCCCGGACGGCATCGGCTTCGCCCTTCTGAATTACCCTGCCCTGATACAGGAACAGAAATTCATCCAGCACCCGCTCCACATCGGAAATCAGGTGGGTGGAGATCAGCACCGTGGCGCTGGGGTCGTAGTTGTTGATAATGGTATTTAAGATGTAGTCCCGGGCCGCCGGGTCTACTCCGCCGATGGGCTCGTCCAGCAGATACAGCCGCGCCCGCCGGGACATGGTCAGCACCAGCTGCACCTTTTCCTGGGTGCCCTTGGACAGGGTGCGGAACCTTGCGTCCGGGTCAATTCCCAGAGCGGAGAGCATCTGCTGCGCACGGTTTCTGTCGAAATCCTCATAGAAGTCACCGAAGAAATCCAGAAGCTCCGTGACCTTCCGCTGACGGCTGAAACAGGTTCTGTCCGGCAGATAGGACACCAGCGCCTTGCTGCGCGGGCCGATCTTCTCGCCGCAGATAGTGATTTCTCCGGCGGTGGGAGTCAGCAGGCCCGCCGCGATTTTAATAAAGGTAGTCTTGCCGCTGCCGTTGGGGCCCAGCAGGCCGATGATCTTCCCCGCCGGCAATTCCAGATTCAGGCCGTCCAGCGCGGGATTGCCATGATAGCGCTTGGTCAGGCCTGTGGCTTTCAGAACAGCTTCCATTTACGATTCCTCCTTTTCTCTGTCCAGGTCAAGCAGCAGTTGCGCCGCCTGAGACGGGGTAATTCCGAATACCATGAATTTTTCGGCGCATTCCCGCGCCAGTTCTGTCAGGATTCGCTGCTTCATTTCCTCTAAAACCTCCGGATTCTCCGTGACGGTGCGGCCGCTGGTACCGCCGCTGATGAGCAGCCCCTCCCGTTCCAGCTCCGTCATGGCCCGCTGCATGGTGTTGGGGTTCACCTGGGCCTGCGCCGCAAGATCACGGACGGACGGGATTTTTCCTCCCGGCGGCAGTTCCCCCCGCAGGACCGAACCCCGGATGTTTTCCATGATCTGCTGGTACACCGGGCGATCCCCTGCAAATTTCCAGTTCATAGGCACCTCCTCTGTGCTACTGTATTAGTGCATTAGTACAATAACACATTCATACAGTTTTGTCAATAGTCATTCTGAAAAAGGCCTGCCTTTCTTTTCACCCTCTGCCGTCAAAAAGAATTGACACACGGGAAAACAGGCGTTATAATAAAATTAATTAGATTATTCCGTCTGCATAGGTCCCCAATGGGGGCAAGGGAATTCGGTGTAAATCCGAAGCGAACCCGTCACTGTAACAGGGAGCGACGCACTTTAGGTCATTGGGCTTTCAGCCTGAGAAGACGCGCGGACCGCTGTGAACTGGAGCCAGGAAACCTGCCTATGCCGCCACCTAACCAAGATTGCGGTGTTCAGTCTCTGGATGTTCGGGCCACAGGGGCCCCATTTTTGAGCAGCCGTTAGGCTGCTTTTTTCGTGTCAGGAGGATTATTGTGAATCACGGTCTGTCAAATCGGGAACGCAGGGTTTTGATCGCTTCCTGCATCCCGGCACTTGCCGCGGCCCTCGCTGCCCCGGCAAACGCCATGCACATTATGGAGGGATTTCTGCCCCAGGGGCACGCCATCGTCTGGGGAGTGGTCTGCCTGCCCTTCCTCGCATGGAGCCTGATTGAACTCCGGAAAATCGTATCGCGGCACCGAAAAGCCGTTTTGCTTCTGGCCATGATGGGCGCCTACGCCTTTGTTCTGTCCGCCCTGAAGATGCCCTCCGTCACCGGCTCGTCCAGCCATCCCACAGGCACCGGGCTGGGCGCTGTTCTCTTCGGGCCCGCGCCCATGGCGCTGCTGGGCATGATCGTGCTGCTGTTTCAGGCCGTTCTTCTTGCCCACGGCGGTCTGACCACGCTGGGCTCCAACACCTTTTCCATGGCCATTGCCGGTCCCTTCGCCAGCTTTGGCGTATACCGGCTCTGTCGGAAGCTGAAGCTCAGCCGGGCGCTGTCCGCAGGCATCGCCTGCGGCGTGGGCGATCTGTTCACCTACTGCGTCACCTCCGCACAGCTCGCCCTGGCCCATCCCGGGCAAGCCGGTGTGATGGCCGCCATGGCGGAATTTCTGGGAATTTTTGCTCTGACGCAAATCCCGCTGGCCGTCGTGGAAGGCATTCTGTCCGCCATTGTGGTGATGATGCTGGAATCCTTCGCCAAGCCCGAACTGCGGGAAATCGGTTTTATTCCAAAGGAGACGGTGTGATATGGAACGAAAACAGATTCTCATCATTGTCTGCCTGCTGGCCCTGTGCGCCGCCATTCTGGCCTTCCCCCTGCTGACGATCCAGGACAGCGAGTTCGGCGGTGCCGACGGCGCAGCGGAGGAGGTCATCGCGAACCTCGACCCCGATTACGAACCCTGGGCAGAAAGCATCCTGGAGCCTCCCGGAGGGGAGACGGAATCCATGCTGTTCTGCCTTCAGGCCGCTTTGGGTGCCGTTGTCATCGGCTATGGCTTCGGCTATCTGACCGCCCGGAAAAAGTACCGCGCGGAGGAAGCCGCCTGATGGGACACGGCCATTCTTCCGGCGGTGTGCTGATGCTGGATACGCTGGCAGCCAATTCCGGACTGAGAAACGTCAGTCCCGGGCTGAAAACGGCTTTCAGTGTGCTGGTGCTTCTGCTGTGCGTGGGGGTCTCTGATGCCGTGGTCGGCACAGCCGTTGCCCTGTCCATGATCCTTGCCATGGTTTTTCTCGGAAAGACCCCCGCAGCACGGGTTGCCGCCCTGCTCCGGATCCCGCTGCTGTTTCTTCTCGTCAGCTGTCTGGTGATTCTGCTGGAGGTCTGCCGGGAGCCGATGGGGCTGTGGCAGCTGCGCCTTGGCAGCCACTGGCTGTGCATCACCTCCCGCAGCCTGCACCATGCCGTGACGCTGTTTTTCCAGGCCATGGGGGCGGTGTGCTGCCTGTATTTTCTGAGCAGCACCACCCCCATGCCCCAGCTCATCGACGTTCTGCGCCGGTGCCATGTGCCGGAGCTGGTCATCGAACTGATGTACCTCATTTACCGCTATCTGTTCGTGCTGCTGGATGCCCAGCGGCAGCTGACCATCGCCGCCTCGGCACGGCTGGGCTATGACGGGTTCCGGCGTTCCGTTTCCACCGCCGGACGCGTCAGCGGCACCCTGCTCGCTGCCTCCTTCCGGCGCAGCAGAGCGTGCTTTGATGCCATGGAGTCCCGGGGCTATGACGGCAGGCTGGTTTTTTTGTCCCACTCGCCCCGGCTGCGCCGGAAACACCTGCTGGCCGCCTGCGCCTACGTGCTGGTCCTGCTGGGACTGATTTTTATAAGAAAGGGGCGGCTGTTCCTGTGACGGAACCGATTTTGCGGCTGGAAAATGTATCCTATGCCTATCCCGACGGACCAATCGCCGTGGAAAGCTTAAGCGTCTGCGTCGAAAAAGGCGAACGGGTGGCGGTTCTGGGCCGCAACGGCGCTGGAAAATCCACATTTTTTCTGCTATGCAACGGGGTTTTGGAGCCAAAAACCGGCAGCATTTTCTGCGCCGGGAAGGCTGTGACCCGCAAAAAGCAGGATCTTCTGGAACTGCGCCGCCGGGTAGGCATTGTGTTTCAGGAAGCGGAAAACCAGATTCTGGCCGTCACCGTGGAAGGCGAGGTTTCCTTCGGCCCTCTGAATCTGGGACTTTCTCTACCGGAAGTGGAGCGCCGCACCGCCGATGCCCTCTCTGCCATGGGGCTGGAGGGCTACGCCCAGCGGTCGCCTCAGTACCTGTCCGGCGGCGAAAAAAAGCGGGTGACCATTGCGGACATTCTTGCCATGGAGCCAGATGTGATTTTATTGGACGAACCCACTGCCTCCCTGGACCCGGAGAATGTTGCCCGGCTGGAGGAGATTCTTGACCGACTGACCCAGGCCGGTATCGCCCTGCTGGTCAGCACCCACGATGTGGACTTTGCCGCCCGGTTCGCCCGGCGGGGATTGGTATTCACCCAGGGCAAGCTGACGGCGGATGCCTCTCTGGAACGGATTTTTGCCGATTCGGCGCTTTTGGAGCAGGCAGGTCTGCGCAGGCCATGGCTGTGGCAGGCCGCCGAGGCCGCCCAGCCCGGTCAGGATGTCTACCCGCTGACCATGGAACAGTACCGGATCTGGCTGGACAGATTGCGGCAGGGCAGCGCCGGAGACAACCATGTGATATAAACAAGGAGTCCGCACAGCCGTGCGGACTCCTTTTCTTTTGGACTTTTCATACTAATTCTCGATAAAAATGTTCAATTTTTATCGAGAAGGCACCGCCTGATGGCGTTGCCGAATATGTGATTTTCGGAATAGAAAATCACATATTCCCGTCTCATATGATTCTCTAATAAAATGTTTAATCCGGATT
>JALFJQ010000081.1 GCA_022775085.1 Clostridiales bacterium
CTCAGCCACAGGGCAACCTCCCGGTTGCTCTTGCCATTGTGCAGCAGCTGGGAAAGCTCCGCCTTGTCCGCCTCACCGATCAAGCCGTGGGCCAGCACATCCCGCAGGTCCTGGTCTACCGCATCCGGGTTTGCCGGAAGAAACTCGGTATAGAAGTCGTTGCGGTTATCTGCCCGAAGAAGCTGCTCAAACTGTTCCTGACGCTCGGCCCGGTAGATGGGATAGCTCATGCCGGTGGGCAGCAGCTGCACCGTGTCATCCCGCAGCTCTGTGATTTGGTGAGCGCGGTCATCCAGATAGACAATATCCCCCACATGGTAGGGAGGGACTGTTGGATCATAGGAAGTCCGCTCCCGGACCGTGCCACGGGCCGCAGCGTATTCTTCATCTGACACGGTAACACGCGAATTGCCGGAGGAAGGCTGTTCCGGCTGGTCTGCTTGGGCGGTCTCTCTGGATATGGCCTCCACATCCCGCATGACCTGCTGAACAAAGGGATCGTTGTCCAGCTTTTCCGGGTCCACCACATGACCATCCACAATGCCGCGTTGGGCCAGGGTCTCCCGGATGGCGATGGGGTCCACATCGTCCAGATTGTCCTGCTCGACCTGGGTATAGAAGCGATCCTCCTTAATAAGCTGGGCGATCCGGCGCTGCACCTTGGGCCAGGGAAGCGCCGTTCCTTCGGGGCTTTCCGGGCGTACTGCAAACGGGGTCTTACCGTCGCCGCCGTCAAATTCACGAGCCAGCCATGCAGCGGTGTCTTTTTCCCGTGCATGGTCTTTCATGTAGCGGACAACGGCGTGTTTGCTCTCAATCTTACCATTCCAGTCCTGGATAGCCCGGTCAATGTCATTGTCCGAGAGAGGACGCAGCAGCTCATGGAGCTTGGGATAGGTTTCGTCTGCCACTTCCCGGTGCAGCCGCTGGCGAAATTCCGGCACATCAGAGAACAGGCGGATCAGCTCTATATCGTGGGAATCAAGAATGGCGCGGCGCACAGCAGCATTACACTCGATCATAGCGTTTTCATAATCACTGTGACCGCAGGCGTTCCGGTATCTGATGTCCTGGGTAACGGCCTCCAGCACGATGGGCTTGTATCGCTCATGCAGCTCCCGGAGGGTGGGAATGGGCTGCTCCGGCACATCCTCCCGCAGAACATCGGCAGGTTCCGTGTCGGGCGGCTGGGCTTGCAGGGCATCTTCTTCGGCCAGAGCCTTTTCCGCCTGGATTTTGTCGAACTCCTCCTGTTCCTGTTCGGTGAGATAGCGGCCCTTCTGAATCAGATTGGTGATCCGCTTGGCAACCTTCTCCCATGTGAAATGCACATCCGGGCAGCCGCCTTTTTTGTAGTGCAGGCCCTTTCCGTCATGATCTTCCCAGCTGCCCCCAGCGCCTGACAGGGCATGGGAGTGGCCCCCAATGCCGTACTCGTGTCGGAGGAAATCCACCTTTTCTTTATCGGTGTGGGAATTTTGGAAATAGGCAAAAATGCGGCCTTTGCCACCAGAAACACCGCTTCCTCTGGTCATGGCGGCGTCGATCTCGTCCTCGGTGATAAACTGCTTGACCGTAGGTACTTCCGTCATCTGAGAGGTAAAGGCGGTGCGGGGCAGGGACAGATCTTTCAGGTTTCCCCAAATCTCCTTTGGCTTGTGGTAGTGGAACCGCAGCAAGTCCCGGTCCTGCTGATAGGCCGTCCAGAATGCTGCATATTCTTCTGCAAGGGTCTGGCGGAACTCCGGGCTTTTCAGCTGCTCGGTAAGCCACGCGGATTCTTCCGGGAAACCGCGCCCTGGATTGTTGGCAAGGCTGGGCAGATACCCGGATTCTCTGGCTTCATCGCTGAAATCGTGATACAGATTCCAGAACTTTTCCGCAAGGAGGGAACGTTCATAGCCCTCGGCCTCGGACAGCTCTACATTGGTGGCAAACTGGCCGGTCTGCAAAAGCTGGCCGATACGCTCGGCGGCGCTCTCCCAGGAAATGACCTGGGCGGACTTGTCATAACGGGCAGACTTTCCGTGAGACAGGTGGATGCCGTCCTCGGCATACCATGCGGTAATGCTGCCAATCCCGTTGCCGCCGGTATAGAGGTTTTGCAGATAGGCTGCGATCTCGGCGGTGGACTTCTGCTTTTCAAAAGCTGCCACAATGCGTTCACGCTGCCGGTCCGTGTTGCCTCCCAGCCGCAGCACATGGTCGATGTCGGTCTGGGCAAAAGAAAAAGCAGAGGATGTTTGCACATTCTCTGCTTCGTCTATTCTTTGGATTTGTTCCGCTTCGGAGAGGAACAGGTTTAAGGTCAGCTGTTGATAAGCTCCGCCATCAGAATCTCCTCGGCCTGGGCCTTGCAGGTGTTCATCAGGCCCACCCAGCGCATCGGATCGCGGGCTTTCAGCTCCTCCGTCGCGCCCGCCGACTCCGCCAGCTGGGGCATCATCTGCTCCAGACGGCTGTTCGCCGTCTCGTCGATCTCGATGAGGTGCGGGTACAGCTTCTCGGTTAGCAGCAGCTGGTTGTAGATCAGGGGCCGGTGTTCCTTCAGGTACGCTTTCCGCATCCTGCCGTACTTGCCCAGGGACTTCTCCGGCTGTTCGCTCAGGCTCAGGTCGGGAATCAGGTAATCGCCG
>JALFJQ010000026.1 GCA_022775085.1 Clostridiales bacterium
GGGAAACCAACACCCGGAAAATCGAAATCCATTATAGCTTTGTCGGACAGGTTGATACCGAGCAGGAGCCGACGCAAGTTGTCAACCATGACCGCCGCAACATGGTAGATGTAAAAAGTATCGCTATCTAACCCCAGCAAAAGCTGGCCCAGAATAGTCAGGATCAGAATTTCGACAGCCACGACCGCTTCTTCTCCATGGCAAAAATGCAGTACGCTCAGGGCAGCTTTACCCATGAAACCCAGGAACTGATTATCCGCAGCACGATGACCAAGGACAGCCGCCTGAAAGCACTGGTAGAAGCCTATTTTTGCCCGGAGGACTACTTCGCTCTGCGGGAACGGATGATCGGCAGCGGAGCCATTGGCGGAAAGGCCTGCGGAATGCTTCTTGCCAGAAAAATTGCGGAAACAGAACTGCCGGAATACGCAGAACACGATGAACCGCATGATTCTTTCTTCATCGGATCTGACGTGTTTTACACCTATATTGTGTCCAACGGAGCCTGGAAGCTCCGGATACGCCAGCGCTCTCCGGAGGGATATTTCAGCGCGGCCGGACAACTGCGGGAGCATCTTCTTCACGGTGTATTCCCCGAGAAGATACAGGATCGGTTTGTGGATGTGCTGGAGTATTTTGGACAGAATCCCTTCATCGTCCGTTCATCCAGTTTTCTGGAAGATGGCTTTGGAAATGCCTTTGCGGGAAAATACGAATCGGTTTTCTGCGTCAATCAGGGAAGCCCTGAGCAGCGGCTGGAAGCCTTTGAACAGGCAGTCCGGCAGGTTTACGCCAGTACAATGGATATTTCCGCACTGGAATACCGCCGTGTGCGCGGTCTGGACAAGAAAGATGAGCAGATGGCTATTCTGGTTCAGAGGGTCTCAGGCTCCTATTACGGAGAGTATTTCATGCCCTGCGCGGCCGGTGTAGGATACAGCCACAGTGCTTACAAATGGATGCCGGACATGGACCCCGGCGCTGGCATGCTGCGGATCGTAATGGGGCTTGGTACGAAAGCCGTTGACCGCACCAAGGAGGACTATCCAAGGCTGGCCAATCTGGATCGCCCCGGTGTCACCATGCTGACGACCATTGAACAAAAGCACAAATACTCCCAGCGGTATATCGACCTTCTGGACTGCGGCAGCAATCGGCTGGCAGAGGTTTCCTTGGACACGCTCCTCCCCGCCCTTCCTCTTTGGTACAAAAAGATGGTTCTGCAGCGGGACAATGCGGCAGAGGCGCGGCTCCGGGAGATCGGCAGATTCAGGGAGGTCTGGTTTGTCAGCTGCCAGAAGCTGCTGGAAACAGAAAGCTTTACCTCTCTGATGCAAAAACTTCTGAAAACCCTGGAACGGGTATATGGAAATCCGGTGGACATAGAATTTGCTGTAAATCTGGATGCGGAAGGCGACTTTGTGGTGAATCTGCTGCAATGCAGGCCACTGTACCAGAACAAATCTCTGGAAAATATTGATTTACAGTCTCTGAACCTCAAACGGGTGTTTTTCGACATTGTGGACTCCGCCATGGGCACCTCCTGCAAGCGGAGAATGGATGTGGTCGTCCAGATCGACCCGTTACTGTATTACCGGTATCCGTATCAAAAGAAATATCAGGTGGTACAGGCGGTAGAGCGCATCAATGATTTCTATAAAGGCAGCAATAAAAATCTGCTGCTGATAACACCGGGCCGTGTCGGCACTTCTTCCCCGGAATTGGGTGTCCCGGTCACGTTCCGCAGCATCTCCAATTTTTCGGCTGTCTGTGAGGTCTCCGACAGCCGGGCTGGCTATATGCCGGAACTGAGCTATGGAAGCCATATGTTCCAGGACCTTGTGGAGGCGCAAATTCTGTATGGAGCGGTCTATAATGACCGCAGGACGCTGTCTTATCACCCCGATTTGTTTCAGGATCTGCCGGATCGTTTTGGTCAGATTTGCCCTGACTGTCCGGAACTTGCCAAAATGATTCAGGTGCGGGAAACCGATGGTCTGTACTTTTGGCTGGATTCCCTGTCCAATCATGCTGTCTGCGGATTTGATGGCTGAATGGAAGCTTCAAAAGCGTGCGCAGTGATACAAAATGTCCCCCATTCCATTCGGACATGGGGGACATGGCAGATCTGCTCAGCGATTTTTCAGCAGCGCTTCAATTTTCTTGATGGGATCGCAGATGGAGGATACGCTCATTTCGTGGTTGATAGCGGCCACGAAATAGGCGCAGTATTTGGAACAATCCACGTCAAAGTACCACTCGCGTTTCAGAAGCTCGGGCTGACGGTAGGTCAGGTTTGTACCAAGGACTGCGGTAAGGGTTCCTGCCTGAACGGCCTCATCAAACTTCGCAAGGCCGCTGGTGAAAAGCGGGAAGGTTGCGTTGGCGATGATATGCTTTGCACCGCGCTTCTTCAGCTCACCGGCCACTTCCAGCATACTCTCACCGGAGGCAATGATGTCATCCGCGATGAATACGGTCTTACCCTCGACGCTTTCACCCAGATACTCATGGGCAACGATGGGATTGCGGCCGTTCACCACGCGGGTATAGTCACGGCGTTTGTAGAACATTCCCAGATTGCAGCCCAAAACGCTGGAGAAATACATATTACGGTTGATGGCACCCTCATCCGGGCTGATCACCATAAAATGATCCTTGTCAAAGCTCAGCTCAGGCATATGCCGCAGCAGCGTCTTAAGAACCTGATAAGTGGGCATTACATTGTCAAAGCTCATGAGAGGCACCGCATTCATAAGCCGGGGATCGTGAGCATCGAAGGTGATGATGTTCTGAACGCCCATGCTCTGCAGTTCCTGCAAAGCGACCGCACAGTCGAGGCTTTCACGGACAACGCGGCGATGCTGCCGTCCACCGTACAAGCTCGGCATAATCACAGTCATGCGATGCGCTCTGCCAGCCACAGCCTGGATCAGCCGCTTCAGATTGGCAAAGTGATCATCGGGAGACATATGATTTTCCTGACCGAACAGATTGTAAGTCAGGCTGTAATTGCCCGGATCCACGACAATGAAAATGTCATCCCCGCGGACGGACTCCTTCACCAATCCCTTCGCGTCACCACTCTGAAACCGGGGACAGGCACAGTCAATGATAAACGTATCCTTTTCAATGCCAACTTCCTTCGCCCATGTGCGCAGATGACCATCAATCAGATTGGTCAGTTCCTCCGCACCGGGGCAGGCAATCAATCCAAGATGCGCGACCTGCGTATCCGGATTGAAAAATTCGGACGGCGTGACATTGTTATTCGACATGGTATTTTCTCTCCTCCATCTCAATTCTGCATCAATTACTCGATAAATTATGAAATGTTACGCGACAGAAACCAACGATTCCATTATAGCATATCCTTTTCAGAACTTCTACAGGAATTTTGCGAAATTCGACATTTTTTGCGCTTTGCTGATTGCTGACGTTTTTTAATGCACGCTACTGTTAATTTTGACAGAACTTTTGAGAATAATCAGGCAGGACGGCGGTTTATCTGTTTTTCATTTGGAAAAACAGAATCGGGGCAGACAAGGCAGAGAGCCGCTGCTTTTCACAGCGGCTCATGGGATTTCAATCCGGGTCAATCAGATACGCGTTTACGATCTCACCGTAAAACGCCGTGTGCATATCCGGTGCCTGCTGTTCGCCAAACGGCGGGTAGAAACGACCGATTACATCCTGCGGCATCTGGCGAATATCCTGTTTTTGGCGGTAGATCACCCTGCACTCCAGTGTCAGTGGGAGCTGAGCAATACCGGGAGCCGATACCACGTCAGAGTCGACCAGCGTCAGTTTCAGATCCCGGATCTTATCGGTGTCACGTCCGGAACGCCTTCCGCAGTAGCCCAGGATCTCCCTGCTATCGCTATTAAGAGGGATATTGACCGTAAATTCCCCACTGCTTTCCAGCAGCTGAATAGTATACCGGCTTTCCCGAACATAGGCAATGAAAATCGGTCTTCCCCATTCTATGCCGATTTTGCCCCACCCGATGGTCATAGTGTTCACCCGGTCGCCTGAACGGGTGGTGAGCAGCACTCCCGTGCTCAGCGCTTTGCAAATCACACCCGCATAGTCAAACGCTTCAACTTGTCTTTTCATAGGTACCCTCCTTTTTCCACATTGTACCATGAACATTTGCCAAATTCAATCACAGAATAGGAAAATCATGTTTTCCATTGATAATCCTGCCGTAAAAGGTACAATGAGGCTGTTATTGGCCATCCCTCCCCTATTTACCGGCTTACCGGCACCTGTAAGACTGTCTGTCTGATCCTAAGAGCTTAAGGCAACACCGCACAATGGGAGCAGCAGACTTCAGCGGATCGTTTGTCCCAATCGTACAGTATGAAAATACATCCAGTATTTTCGCATTTTCCATACTTTCGCCGGGTCAAAATCTCTCGCCGAATCTCCTTGCCCCATTATGCGGTGATGCCCCAGTTTTCGGATACGTCCTAAAACCGCGTTTTTTCTGCGCCGCTTTCCTGTGGTACGCTTTTCGTCGCCAGAACATCGACGCCAGTATCGGCAACATTGGACAGAATAACCTGTCCCATCACAACCGGAGCCGGGATCTCTACCGGTTCCAATGCCCGTATGCAGTCAAATATTTTGCTTTTTGACACATCTGATGCAGTTTTTACGGACACTGCCGGCAGCTTTCCTCCACATACACGTACCGTGGTGGTCACAATACGGGTTGGGTTGGTCAGTTCCTTCCGGGCATATGCTTCTCCGTTGGGGCAGGTATTTCCCGTGACAGACCTCACGTGTTTTCCGTCCATCTCCACCGTCAATGAGCAGCCCAGCGGGCAGCCGATACAGGTCAATATTTTTGCAGCCATCTTTACACCTCCTCCAGCGTCACCGTAATATGATTCGCTTCCGGATGCTGTAGCAGTGTACATACATCCAGATGTACCGTTTCCATTTCTCCCGGTGTCATCACTGGGCGTTTCCGTCTGTAAACCGGAGCTCCGCCTGCGTATACCGCGACTCGCATATTGCGGTATACATTAGACACCCGGAAGCGCAATGTGATTTTCTCGTCAGGATCCACCGCATGAGGACGAATAAACTCAGGAACGGTATAGCGAACGCCATTGCCGCAGTGGACTTGGAGAGCGCGTTCCTTCCCTTCGTTTCCGCCGCATCGAATGAAGGCTGCCGCGTGATGCCCGGCAGCTGCGGCTTCCTCGGATACAAAGTCTACCAGATCATGCACATGGAGCACATTTCCGGCAGCGAATACGCCTGGGATGCTGGTTTCAAGGCTTTCATTGACGGCTGGGCCGTTGGTTGCAGGATTCAGTTCTATACCCGCTCCCCTGCTTAGTTCATTTTCCGGAATCAGGCCGCAGCTGATCAGCAGCGTATCACAGGCATAATGCTCTTCCGTTCCCGGGACGGGCCTGCCGTTCTCCACGCCGGCAAGGGTGATCCCTTCCACCCTGTATTTTCCCTGAATACCTACCACCGTGTGACTCAGTTTCAGAGGAATCCCAAAATCATCAAGACATTGGACGATATTGCGTTTCAGGCCGCTGGAATAGGGCATCAGCTCTGCCACGACCTGTACCTTGGCGCCTTCCAGAGTCATGCGCCTCGCCATAATCAAGCCAATATCCCCGGAACCGAGGATCACGACATTTCGGCCCGGAAGGTACCCCTCCATATTGACCAAACGCTGTGCAGTACCGGCGGTATAGATGCCGGCAGGGCGGTATCCGGGAATGTTCAGCGCGCCTCTGGGACGTTCCCGACATCCCATGGCAAGAATGACCGCTTTCGGGTGGAGTGTAAACAGACCATCCTTACGGTTCACAGCGGTGATATGTTTGTCACTGTCCAGATTTAGAACCATGGTATTCAGCTTGCAGGCAATTCCCCGTTCCTGCACCTGCCGGATGAATTTTCCGGCGTATTCCGGGCCGGTCAATTCCTCGTGGAATGTATGCAGGCCGAAGCCGCTGTGAATACACTGGTTGAGAATGCCGCCCAGTTCGTTATCCCGTTCCAGTATCAGAATGTCCCGAATCCCATTTTCAAAGGCAGCGATTGCCGCAGCCAGTCCGGCGGGGCCGCCGCCGATAATCACAAGATCATAGTCCTTCAAAGCTGCTCCCTCCTTTCATGGAATCCTTACAGGCCCCGACGATCAGGCGGGACGCTCCTCCGGATTTCGTGATCTGACTTTGCTCAATACCCAATTCCCTTGCCAGAATCTCCATCACTCTGGGACCGCAGAAGCCTCCCTGACATCTTCCCATCCCGGCTCTGGTGCGCCTTTTTACGCCGTCCAGACTCTTTGCGCCCGGAACCCGGTGGATGGCGTCGAGGATCTCTCCCTCAGTAACGGTTTCACAACGGCAAATCACATTTCCGTAGGCAGGATGCTCCCGGATAAGCCGCGCCATATCCTCTCTGCTCAGTTTTTGTGGATTCAGAATTCCCTTTCTGGTGGGAATAAAGTCGGGATTTGGGGGCAGATGAAGGATGCTATCTACGATTTCCGCAACCATTTTGCCAATCGCAGGAGAACTGGACAGGCCCGGGGATTCGATTGCGGCACAGTCCACGAATCCCGGCCTACTTTCCCCAATGAAGAATTCGTGCCTAGGTTCATGGGCCCGGAGCCCCGCAAAGCTGGTAATTGTCTGACGCAGCGGAAGATTTTTCACGCAGATACCGGATTTTTCACGGACTGTATCCAAACCGGCCTGGGTCGTGGCGGTAGACTCCTTGTCCTGTTGGTCAATCGCTGTGGGGCCGACAATTATATTTCCATGAACTGTCGGGGAAACCAGGACGCCTTTGCCGTATTTTCCCGGAAGCTGAAACACGGTGTGCTTGACAAACCCCGATGTGGAGCGGTCCAGCAGAAAATAATCCCCCCGACGGGGAACAATGGTCATTGTATCTTCCGCCGCCATATTGTGGATTTCGTCAGAATACAACCCGGCGGCGTTGACGACGACCCTTGTCTCCAAATCGCCATTTTCCGTTTGAACCTTCCATCCGCCGTCAATCGGCACCACACCGATCACCTTGCTGTTGAAGCGGAACCGAACTGCGTTGGCGGCAGCATTTTCTGCCAGGGCATAGTTCAGCCCAAAGGGACAGATGATTCCTCCGGTTGGGGCAAACAGGGCTGCAACCGCCTGATCGCTGATGTTCGGTTCCATGGAGCGAAGCTCATCGCGTTCAATAATACGAAGTCCTTCCACACCGTTATCAAGGCCGTTCTGGTACAGGCGATTCAGTGCGGGCCGGTCCTCTTCGCTCATAAGAACCACAAGGCTGCCGATTTGTTCAAATTGAATATCCAGATCTCTGGCAAGCTGAGGCATCAGCCGGCTTCCTTCCACATTGAGTTTTGCCATCAGGCTGCCGTGCGCCGCGTCAAAGCCCGCGTGGACGATTGCGCTGTTCGCTTTACTGGTGCCGCAGCAGACGTCCTCTTCCCGTTCCACCACCAGAATGTCCGCCTTGCGGCGCGATAACTCCCGGGCAATGGAACAGCCGGATACGCCAGCGCCAATGATCAATACATCAGTCACAGTATCATCAACTCCCCGCGTTATGTTAGGGCAACACCGCACAATGGGAGCTGCGGGCTTCGCCGGATCTTTTGACCCAATCGTGCAGTATGAAAAATGGAAAATACATCCAGTATTCCCACATTTTCCATACTTTCGCTTGGGGCAAAATCTCTCGCCGAATCTCCTTGCCCCATTATGCGGTGTTGCCTTAGAGGTTGAAAAAACAAATTGAGCCGGGTGGTTCCGTCTCCCCCCGGGAAACAGAAACCGCCCGGCTCATGGGATTTTCACCGAGTCAAACCATGAAAATGGTTCGGTTTATAAGAAACGATTCTTACCAGGGAATGACCCTGAACAGCAGTACAGCAGCCAGGGCACCGATGACCGGTCCCAAAAGCGGAACTGCCGCATAGCCCCAATTGGAGCTGCCTTTTCCCCGAATGGGCAGAAGGGTATGCGCGATACGGGGGCCAATATCACGTGCCGGGTTCAGAGCGTAGCCGGTCAGCCCGCCCAGAGACATACCGATGGACGTGATGATGCCAAACACCAGAAGATTTCCCTGAGCGCCATTGATACCGGTCACATTGGCAAGGCCCTTGATTGCGAACACCAGTACAAACGTCGCGACAGCTTCACAGAAGATATTCCGGGGTTTGTTGGGGATAGCAGGACCGGTTGAAAATACTCCCAGCTTGCTGCCGGGATCTTCTGTAGCGTCAAACTGATCCTTGAACATCAGATAGACGATCACTGCGCCGACAAACGCACCGGCAAATTGGCAGAGAATATAGCCGGGAACCAAGGGCCAGGCCAGGCTTCCGTCAACCGCCAGTGCCAGTGTCAGCGCGGGATTGAAATGAGCGCCGGAGGCAGCTCCGAAAATGAATGCGGGGATCATGACGGCGAGGCCCCAGGCAATCGTGATCTGTATGGAACCGGCACCCTTCATTCCGGATCTGTTCAGCGTTACATTTGCTACTACACCATCGCCCAAAATTATCAGGAGCATGGTGCCTAAGAATTCAGCAATATATGGCAGCATACAATTTCCTCCCAATCCAATCAGCAATTCCCTTTCACCTGCTCTGAAACCTACGCTTCCCGGGCCCAGCCAAACGAGCATTTGACCGCCTTGTTCCAGCCCTTGATACGCTGGGTTCGTTCTTCTTCTCCAATGGCAGGCTCGAAGGTGCGGTCGATTGCCCAGTTCTTGATTACATCTTCCTTGCTGGTCCAGTAACCGACCGCCAGGCCCGCCAGATATGCGGCACCCATGGCGGTGGTCTCCACACATCGGGGCCTCTGAACGGGTGCGTTGATCAGATCTGCCTGGGTCTGCATCAGATAATTGTTGGCGGACGCACCGCCGTCCACTTTCAGAGCAGCCAGACGAATGCCGGAATCCGCTTCCATGGCTTTCAGAACGTCATTGGTCTGATAGCACAGACTGTCCAATGCTGCGCGGATGATATGATACTTGTTGACACCGCGGGTCAGACCCACGATCGTTCCGCGGGCGTACTGATCCCAATGAGGCGCTCCCAGACCGGTAAAGGCCGGCACTACATAGCAACCGTTGGTATCTTTTACCTTCTTGGCCATATATTCCGAGTCGGGAGACGTGTCAATGAGCCGCATCTCATCCCGGAGCCATTGAATTGCCGCACCGGCGACGAAAATGGAACCTTCCAATGCGTAGGAGACCTTTCCATCCAGGCCCCAGGCAATGGTGGTAACGAGACCGTTCTTGCTGAAAACAGGCTGTTCGCCGGTATTCATCAGCATAAAGCAGCCGGTACCGTAGGTATTCTTCGCTTCGCCGGGATGGAAGCAGGTCTGGCCGAACAGCGCCGCCTGCTGGTCGCCGGCAGCACCGGAGATGGTGATCGGAGCGCCGAAGTACTGCGCCAGGGTTTCGCCATAGACGCAGCTGCTGGGCTTCGGCTCGGGGAGCATACATTTTGGGATGTTCAGTTCCGCCAGGATTTCATCATCCCACTGTAGTGTATTGATGTTGAACAGCATGGTGCGGGAGGCGTTGGAATAATCGGTCACGTGCACCTTGCCTCCGGTCAGCTTCCAAATCAGCCAGGTTTCAACGGTACCGAACAGCAGATCTCCTCGTTCCGCGCGTTCCCGGACACCTTCCACATTCTCAAGAATCCAGCGTAGCTTGGTTCCCGAGAAATAGGCGTCGATTACCAGACCGGTTTTTGCCCGGAAGGTATCCACCAGCCCCTTTTCCTTCAGACTGTCGCAATACGCACTGGTGCGGCGGCACTGCCAAACTATGGCATGGTAAACCGGTTCTCCTGTGCGCTTATCCCAGACAATGGTGGTTTCCCGTTGATTGGTAATGCCGATGGTGGCAATGTCGGCAGCTGTGGCGCCAATATTGGCCATCGCCCGCTGGGCAACCTCAAGCTGTGTGGCCCAGATTTCATTCGCGTCGTGTTCTACCCAGCCGGGCTTCGGGAAATGCTGAGTGAATTCCTTTTGCGCAACGGAGCACATTTCCCCTCTCTCATTGAACAAAATACAGCGGTTGGAAGTGGTTCCTGCGTCCAAAGACATTATGTATTTTGCCATTTCTGATTCCCCCTCACAACAATTACCGAAAGACTGCATACCGGGACGTCCGGATGCGTTCTTTCAATTTCACAGCGAATTTCCGGCGTACTTGTTCGATTTCGTGATAAAGCCTCACTTTTTGACAGATGCCGGTCTCCCTGCTGTGATCCAACTGACCGGCACCTGCGTTTCCACTTCAGTCATACGCCTGCCATTGGGGAAATATGCAATGTTTTTTCGCATCCGTACAGACCGGATTGCTTTTTGCACCGTGTCCGGGTCTATACGATGCTTCGACTTTTTTGGGGAGATCAGCTCTCGGCGATTTTGTCAGTGTTTCTCTAAGGCAACACCGCATAATTCGGCAAGGAAGCTCAGCGAGAGATTTAGTGCCGGTTCAAAGTTCCGAAAACGCGGGAATACTGTATGTATTTCCCGTTTTTGGAGCTACGGAACTGGTGCAAAAGATCCGCGGAGATCCGCAGACGCAATTGTGCGGTGCTGCCTTAAAGTTTTCTATTGAATATCAGTATCAACTACCGCAAATATCTACGCACATCTGGACTACAGTTCGAAGCTGTCTTCTGCATAAGCTATGATTACCGGTCTTTCAGGAGCATTAAGGCAACACCGCACAATGGGAGCAGCGGGCTTCGGCGGATCTTTTGCCCCAATCGTGCAGCATGAAAAATGGGAAATACATCCAGTATTCCCGCATTTTCCATACTTTCGCTTGTGCCAAAATCTCTCGCCGAATCTCCTTGCCCCATTATGCGGTGCTGCCTTAAATCAACTCAGTTAAAAGAAAAAGCCCACAAAAGGAATAAATCCTT